>NZ_JAYMGZ010000004.1:0-301048 GCF_037078405.1 Haloarcula sp. DT43
GACCAGCCCGCGCCGCCGACGGCCCAGGCCGCCTGGCAAGCCGCCGAAGTCGCCGGCGAGAACCTGGCTCGCGCGGTGCGCGGCCAGCCGCTGAAGACGTGGACGCACAAGGACAAGGGAACGGTCGTATCCGTCGGAGAGAAAGCGGTCGCCCACGACGTGATGAACGTGCCCATCGAAACCTTCGGCGGCCTGCCGGCGAAGCTGCTGAAGAAAGCCATCGCCGCCCGGTGGATTAACGACGTGACCGGGGTGGGTCGGGCCGCGAAGGCCTGGCCCGACATGTGAGACCACCTTTTTCAGCGTCGGGGTCGCGCTGACCGCGCCACCCACTCCTCGAAACACGTGGGCGAAAAAGGCGCAAATCGCTCCGCGATTCGCCTGAAACCGCGCCGGAAGCGCGGTATGCTGGTTTTACCGCACCGCGACTGTACAGCCACCGCACTCCTTCTACGACCGCAAAGCGGCCGCTCGCGGCTAGCAGCTGTAGAGAACCCTAGCGTTCGATAGACAGACCGGCGTGCCAGCCGTCGGCGTCGGCTTCTTCGACAGCGGCGTCCATCTCTGCCAGGTACGAGACGGCGAGGCTGGCGCACTTGGCCGCCTTGCGCTCGCCTTCGGTGCGGAACTCGCCGGTGACGCGGTTCGCGTACACCGTACAGACAGCGCCGGCCCGCAGGCCGTACAGGTTCGCCAGCGTGAGAATCGTCGCGGCCTCCATCTCGAAGTTGAGGACGCCGGCCTCCTGTAGCGCCGCGATGCGCTCGTCGCTGCCGCTGGCCTCGAAGCCCTCGAAGCCGGGGCGTGACTGCCCGGCGTAGAAACTGTCCGTCGAACAGGTGACCCCGAGGTGGTAGTCGTAGCCCAGTTCCTCGGCGGCGGCGACGAGCGCCGAGACGACGCGGTGGTCGGCGCTGGCGGGGTAGTCCTCGCGGACGTACTCCTTGCTGGTCCCCTCCTGTCGTACCGCGCCGGTCGTGATGACGAGGTCGCCGATGCTGGCGTCCTCCTGGATGGCACCACAGGAGCCGACCCGGATGAACGAGTCCGCGCCGACCCGGGCCAGTTCTTCGAGCGCGATAGCGGCCGACGGGCCGCCGATGCCCGTCGAGGTGACGGAGATTGGCGTCCCCTCGTGGGTGCCCGTCGCCGTGCGGTACTCGCGGTGTTCGGCGACGACCTCGTGGTCGTCCCAGTAGTCGACGACCTTCTCGATGCGCTCGGGGTTGCCCGGGAGCAGGACGCTGTCGGCCACGTCCGTCTCGCTCACTTCGAGGTGGTACTGGACGTCGTCGTTCGGGTCCTCGCTGTCGCCCGTCATTTGTCGAGGTGGTCGCTGGTGATTGTCGAGGGCAGGAGCTCTCCGAGTTCGTACACCGTCGGCTCGTCGCCGTCGGTGATGACTTCGAACGACTCGTCGCAGAATTCGCTGAACGTCTGGCGGCACATCCCACAGGGGGTGACGCCGTCGCGCTTGCCCGAGGTGACCGCGACGCGCTCGAAGGACCGGTGCCCGTCGCTGACCGCCGCGCCGATGGCGACTTCTTCGGCGTGCAGGCTGTTGCTGTAGTTGGCGTTCTCGATGTTACAGCCGGTGTAGACGCTGCCGTCGCTCGTTTCCAGCGCCGCGCCGACGGTGTACTCCGAGTAGGGCACGTACGCCTCGTCGATGGCATCTCTCGCCGCCGCAAGGAGGTCTTCCATGCACTGGGCGTCGGCGGGCCGCGTAGAAATTCTGTCGGTCTCAGGCGTCGGCGGCGGTGACGGCCGCGACGGCGTCCCGGACCGCCTGCGTCGTCGTCTCGACCAGCGCGTCGATGTCGTCGCTCTCGGCGTACACCCGGACGTACGGCTCGGTGCCGCTCGGGCGCACGAGCGTCCACGACCCGTCGGAAAAGGCGAGGCGGACCCCGTACTCGGTCGAGACGTCGGCCTCGGGGAACGTCTCCGGCAGGCTGGCTTCGAGTCGGGCCATCGTCTCCGCCTTGGCGTCGTCCGGGCACTCGACGCTCACTTTCTCGTAGGGCCGCTCGGAGACGACGGCCCGCCTGTCGGCGACGCGCTCCGCGGCGAACAGGCGCGTCAGGACGGCCGCGCTGGCCACGCCGTCTATCCAGCCACCGAACGCGGTGTGGATGTGCTTCCAGGGTTCCGCGGCGAAGACGACTTCAGTCTCGTCGGTGGCGGCCGCGCGAACGTCGGCGATGCCCACGTGGAGCGAGCCGAGGTGGATGCGCTCGACGCGGCCGCCGGC
Source organism: Haloarcula sp. DT43 (assembly GCF_037078405.1). Lineage (NCBI taxonomy): Archaea > Methanobacteriati > Methanobacteriota > Halobacteria > Halobacteriales > Haloarculaceae > Haloarcula > Haloarcula brevis. Next base: position 2,255 of record NZ_JAYMGZ010000004.1, read on the forward strand.
GGCCTCGACCCGCTCGTCGATGCGGCCCGAGGCGTTGGGCGTCGTCACGACGACGGGGTCGGCGACGTCCGCTGCCCGCGTGTAGTGCTCGGCGAGCACCGCGAGTATCGTGTCCTCGTGAATCACGTCGCCGTCGCTGTCGACGACGACGATGCGGTCGGCGTCGCCGTCGTGGCCGAACCCGAAGTCCGCGTCCGTGTCGGCGACGAATCTCCGGAAGTCCGACAGCGTCTCCGGCGTCGGCTTGCTCTCGCGGCCGGGGAAGGTGCCGTCGACGTTCGCCTCCGTCGCCAGCACGTCGGCCCCCAGTTCGCGGAGGACCTGCGGCGTCGCCACGCTTGCCATCCCGTTCCCGCAGTCGACGGCGACCGTCAGTTCGGCGGGGTCGCCCCCGAGCGACTCGGCGTAATCAGCGATGGCGGCGCGGTAGTCGTCGAGGTAGTCGACCGACTCCGTCTCGCCCCAGTCGCGCCAGGCCGCCGGCGTTGTGCCGCCCTCGATGCGGTCCTCGATGCGCGTCTCGTCGTCGTCGTCGTACTCGGTGCCGTCGGCGAACACCTTGATGCCGTTGTCCGTCGGCGGGTTGTGGCTCGCGGTAATCATCACGCCGTGGCGGCCCTGCGAGGCGTAGGCCAGCGTCGGCGTCGGGACGCGGCCGATTCTGACGACGCGCGCGCCGGCGCTTTGCAGGCCGGCGGCCATCGCATTGGCGAGCGCCGGGGACGTCACCCGGCCGTCGTACCCCAGCACGAACGTCTCGCCGTCCCGACCGGTGGCCTGTCCGACCCGCAACGCGAGGTCCGGCGTCACCTTCGATACGACATCGCCGCGGATTCCCGCCGTCCCGAACAGTTCCATACCGGCGATGCGGAAGCCGACCGTATAATTCTCTCGTTCGCACGCCAGTTCAGGGTCGCCGTGCGGACGGCGGTCGAGCGTTGCGGTCCCAGTCGGAACCGACGGGCGGCAAAGAAGCTCCGAAGAAGACAGCTTACAGTAGTTCGTCGAAGTCGTAGCCGTTGATGTCGACGCCCTCGTTCGTGACGTCGGCGAGGTAGATACCGTTGCCGGACCCGGTGTCGCGTTCGGCGGCGGCCTTGATGGAGGCGGCGGCGACCTCCTTGGCCTCCTCGTTGGTCATGTCCGCCTCGTAGCGGTCTTCGAGGGTCCCGTAGGCGACGGTCAGGCCGGAGCCGGTCACGGTGTAGTCGTCCTTCATGACGCCGCCGGCCGGGTCGATAGAGTAGACGTGGTGGCCGTCGTCGTCGACCCCGCCGAGGATGGGGTTGATGGCGAAGAAGGGGCCGCCGCGGGCGAAGTTACCCGCCAGCGTCGAGAGCCCCTGCATCGTGATGTCCTCGCCGCGGCGGGCCTCGTAGAGGTTGACCTCGGCGCGGAGCGTCCGGATGAACGACTGCGCGCCGCCGACGCTGCCGACGAGGGTCAGCGCCGCGGTGGGGTGAATCTGCTCGACCTTCTGGACGTTCTTGTTCGAGACGAAGCGCCCGCCCAGCGACGCGCGCATGTCCGTGGCGATGACGACGCCCTCGGACGTGCTGATGCCGATGGTGGTCGTCCCGGTCTTGTTCACCTTCTCCGAATCCTGTGCGGACTGGTCGGGGAGGGACCCGACCTCGGGCGCGTACGGGTCGCTCTGGAACTCGTCGGCAGTCTGGGGTCCAGAAAGGTCCGGCCCCGGAGTCATATCTCGCATTACCGTCCGATACCAGTCGGGCGCTGATAAAACCTCTTTTCCTGGTGAGTCTGACCGCCACCACCGCAGTCGGTCGCCGGTCGGCCGGGCCGGCCTACGCGCTCGCCTGGTCGTAGGCCTCGTTGAGCCCCGACACGGCCCGGTCTATCGGCAGTCGGAGACCGAGCCGCTCCGTGACCATCGCCACCGGGAGCAGTACGATGCCCAGCAGCAGGGTGAGTTGGTACAGTGCGAACAGCGTTGCGGTGTACAGTCGGGCTACCATCTTCCTCGGTCGATTCAGAGGGGTTCTAGTATATAATTCTTGCCGCCCGGTTCCAGTCGGTTGTTATCGATTGTGAAGAATAATCCGGCCGCTGTCTTGCGGTTTGTCGAATGCCCCGAGAGAACCGGCCCAGTTCCGGACGACACCCCGATTTGACGTAACAGGGGCGTGCGTCAGGCGGTTGGTTCGCATAAGTTATGGAGATAGTAAGGGTGACGTGCGCACCGGTGGCGAATCAAAACTAACGAATAGTCGGGCCCCGAGATGTAGCATATGAACTACCTCGTGGCGATGGAAGCAGCCTGGCTGGTTCGTGACGTAGACGACATCGACGACGCCATCGGTGTCGCAGTGAGCGAAGCGGGGAAGCGACTCAACGAGGCGGAGATGGACTACGTCGAGGTTGAGGTCGGCGCGACCGGCTGTCCGGCCTGTGGCGAACCGTTCGACTCGGCGTTCATCGCCGCCGACACGGCGCTGGTCGGGCTGGTGCTCGAGATGGACGTGTTCAACGCCGAGTCCCCCGAGCACGCGCAGCGAATCGCCAAGAGCGAAATCGGCGGCGCGCTCCGGGACGTCCCGCTGAAGGTCGTCGAGGTATTCGAGACCGAAGCCGACGAAGACGAGGCCGGCGCGGAAGCGTAACCCGTTCTCCAGCTGTCCCGCGGGACCCCGGTAGCCGTGGGCTTTTTATATTACCGAGGGTTATTAACAGGCATGGACTTACCGACGCCGCAGGACCTGCGGGAGCGCCGCAACGAACTCGGACTGACCCAGAGCGAACTGGCGGAACGGGCCGACGTCTCCCAGCCCCTCATCGCCCGCATCGAGGGCGGTGACGTGGACCCGCGGCTGTCGACGCTGCGCCGCATCGTGACTGCGCTCGAGGAGGCCGAAGGCGGCATCGTCAAGGCCCGCGACCTGATGAACTCCCCCGTCGTCGGCGTCGCGCCCGACGACTCCGTCCACCAGACGAAGGACCTGATGGACGAGAAGGGGTACTCGCAGGTCCCCGTCATCCGGGACGGGGCCCCGCAGGGACTCATCGGCAACTCCGACATCCGGCAGCGACCCGAGGAGAACGTCGGCGACCTCCCGGTGGCGGAAGTGATGAACGAGTCTATCGCGACCGTCGAACCCGACGCTCCCATCGACGAAGTCGACGCGTACCTGAACCACAACGCCGCCGTGATGGTCGTCGAGGGCGGGGAAACTATCGGTGTCATAACGGAAGCGGACATCGCGCGTACGGTCAGCTAACTCCAATTCTCAGAAACGCAAACGCCGATAGTGGCCCCGTACTCCCCGTAGGAGTGGCTTAACACCGAAAACGGTGTCAGGGGTATATGTTCGTTCTCACTAACGAGAGATGTAGCGACATGCCCAATCCCAGCGACCCACTGTACGCCGAACTCGAAAAGGCCCTCGAAAACGCCGAGACCGAAGCGGCCAGATACCACATCCGACAGGCGCTCCAGATACGCATCGCGGAGGAGACCGCCGGCAAAGACATCCTCTCGGCCTGATTCGCCCGGCGTCTCACTCGGCGAGTTCGAGCCCGCGGACCGCGACCGTCTCGTCCCCGTCAGTCACTTCCCCGATGACGCGTGCGTCCTCGCTGGCGTCGACGATTGCGTCGGCGTCGGCCTCGGGTACCGCGGCGACGAAGCCGGTCCCCATGTTGAACGTCCGGTGCATCTCCTCGTCGGTCACCTCGCCCTCTTCTTGGACGAACTCGAAGACGGGCTGGGCCTCGAAGGGGTCCGTAATCTCGTACCGGTAGTCCCCCATCCGCGTGAGGTTCGTCCAGCCACCGCCGGTGACGTGAGCGGCCGCGTGGGTTTCGCTGGCCCGGAGCGGCTCCAGCACCTCGCTGTAGATGCGGGTCGGCTCCAGCAGTTCCTCGGCGATTGTCCGGTCCGGGTTCGGCGGGAACGGGTCGGAGTACTCGTGGTCGCGCGTGACCGCCTCGCGCGCCAGCGTAAGCCCGTTCGAATGGATGCCCGACGAGGGCCAGCCGACGATGGCGTCGCCGGGCTCGGCCTCGCCGGGGAAAACGGCGTCTTTCGGGGCCAGTCCGGCGCAGGTCCCGGCGATGTCAAGCCCCTTGATGACGTCCGGCATCACAGCGGTCTCGCCGCCGACCAGCGCCACGCCGGCCCGCTCGGCCCCCGTTCGGAGCCCCGCGCCGATGTCCTCGCTCGTCTCCTCGTCCGGCGTCTCGACCGCGAGGTAGTCGACGAACGCCACCGGCTCGACGCCGGCCGCGATGAGGTCGTTGGCGTTCATCGCGATGCAGTCGATGCCGATGGTCGAGTAGTCGTCGATGGCCTCGGCGACGAGGAGCTTGGTCCCGACGCCGTCGGTGGCCAGCGCGAGGTACTGCTCCCCGATGTCGACCAGCCCGGCGTAGTCGCCCTCGAACTCGCCGGCCGCGCCGATGAGCGCCTTCGTCGCCGCCTCGCTGGCGTCGATGTCCACGCCGGTCTCCGCGTAGGTCAGTCCCTCCTCGCCGTCGTCCGCGGACTCGCTGTCGGTCATACCCGAGAGCGCGCGTGGCGCGGGCAAAAGAGCGTCGTTCCGGCGGAGCCTGTCTCAGAGGACGAACAGCGCACCAATCCCGAGGAGAATCGACGGCACCGCCACAGCGAGGAACACGGGGGTGCTCCACTGTCGCACCGTTCGGCCGTCCAGCGGGCCGAAGGGAAGCATGTTGAAGCCGGCAAGCAGGAGATTTATTTGCAGCCCCATCTGCGCGACTTCCCAGAGGAACCCGCCCGTGCCCGACAGGAGCGACGCGACGAACGGGACGAGGAAGACGACGGCGAGCGCGAGGTTCGTCACCGGACCGGCGACGGCGATGAGGCCGTGTTGTTTGGCCGTCAGGCGGCCGCGGTGGACGACTGCGCCCGGTGCGGCGAACAGGAAGCCGACGAGACCGCCCAGGACCGCGAACCCGAGCATCCGGTAGTCGGCCTTGAACGCGGCTATCTGGCCGAAGCGGACGGCGACGACCTTGTGGGCCAGCTCGTGCAACAGGAAGCCGACGCCGACAGTCAGCAGGCTGACCGCGAACGTGCTGGCGATTTCGGCCCCCGAGAGGCCGCCGAACTGGCCGAAGACGATGCGGCGGAACTGCCGTTCGAGGAAGAAGGTAAACGCCAGTCCGAGCGCGAGCCAGGCGACGAGGAGGTCCCGGAGTTCCCGCCCGCTGAAGCTGAGGCCACCGATGGTCCGGTCTGAAGTCGTTCGCTGTCGTCGACCAGCCATCAGAGCACCCCCACGAGTATCCGCGTCCCCTCGCGGACGCCCTGCCAGAGCAGGCGCGAGACGCCCTGCATCCCGCCGATGTCGGAGGAGATGTACGGAATCAGGACCGGGAAGACGACGTACGACGCGATTGCGCTACCGACGTTCGTCAGTGCGACGACGAGAATCAGCCGGAACAGCGGCACCGCACGCATCCGGCTGACGAGGTCCATAATCGGCGACTCCTGGTCGTTGAGTATCTCGTTGAGCGTCGCGATGTCGCTGATGTTGACGGAGATGTATCGGAGTTCGACGTAGCCGGCGAACCAGCCGGCCGCGAGCAGCGGGAACAGGCTCGTCAGCCAGCCGAACGCGCCGGCGGCGGCCGCACTCGACCAATGTGCGCCGGCCACTTTCGCCAGCCCGCCGGCCAGCACGGCGTTGACGGCGACCAGCGCGACGAAAAGCTCCAGGAGCACCGCCTGGCTCGCGCCGCCGAGGATGAGCAGGCCGAAGAACGCGAGGAAGACGACGCCGAAACCGTAGCCGACGAGCTTGTACAGCGAGACGCGACGGCCGCCCTCGGTGCCGACGAGCGACTCCATCGGGGGGAGCGTCTCCGGGTTGTCGAGATACTGCTCGACGCCCTCGCGGTGGCCGGCCCCGACGACGGCGAGGACGTGGTAGCCGGCCTCCCGGAGGGCGACGAGCCGGTGGGCGATGAACGCGTCCCGCTCGTCGATGAGCGCCTCCGCGCCGCCGGGGGAGAACTGGCGGAACTCCTCCATCATCGCGCTGACCACGTCGGTGTCCGTGAGCGTCTCCATGTCGAACTCCTCGACGTCGGCCTCGCCTCGGAACCGGGTCAACAGCGCGGCGATAGGGACGCCGATACCCGCCGCGACGACACAGACGAGCAACAGCGTGTCGAGCAGTCCCTCGACCGTCCCGGCGAGACCGCCCGGAAGCACCCCCGCGAGGGTCCCGCCCGGGACGATGAACGGACCGCCGAAGGCCCCGGCGACGACGGCGACCATCCCGCCGAAGACAGCGCCGACGGTCAGCCCGACGGTCAGCGGCGGCCCCATCTCGGCCGCGAGACTGCCGACGAGCTTGAGCTTCTCGACGGCGGTCAGCCGGGCCCAGAACCGCTGGACGGTCGTCTGGATGTCCCGGTCGACGAGCGCGACGCCCAGGCCCAGCCGCTCTGCGGTGTCGATGCCGGCCTTCATGTCCGCGCCGGGCTCGATGTCGAAGCGGTCGCCCAGCCGTGTCTGGATGTACGACAGCATCCAGTAGGCGAGAAACTGGAAGACGGTGTTCCCGCGCAGGAGGTCGCTCGCGTCGAGGTCGTCGGGCGTCTCGCCCTTCATCTGACGGTACCGGCCCTCGTCGAGTTCCACGGCGACGATGTCGGGCTCGGATTCTTCGATGGCTGATTCCACTTCCCTGACGCTGTGTTCGGAAACGTGGGCGGTTCCGACGACGTCGACGCGCCCCGCCCCTGACGGTTCCGGGAACTCGTCCGCCGCCGACTCCGCGTGTTCGGTCATCACCCGCGTTACACATTCGCTTCCTTTACCCTTGTCGGGTCCGCCTGGCCGCCTCGAATCGCCGGGCGAAATCATGTTCGCACCATTGAATGTTTCTCTCGAACCGCGAAGCTATTACCGACTCTCGTGTTAATACAGCCACAGATGGTGTGGTAACTACGGGACGGTACCGCCATCCGCTGAAACACGGATACCCACCCGATTCAAAAGACTGATATGTATGGGGACAAACTGTATCGGGTATACGATGTATGACCTGACTGGATTCCAGCGGGACTTGCTGTACGTCATCGCCGGGCTCGACGAGCCCCACGGGTTAGCTATCAAGGAAGAACTCGAGGACTACTACGAGAGCGAGGTCAACCACGGCCGCCTGTATCCGAACCTTGACACGCTCGTCGAGAAGGCCCTCATCGAGAAGGGCGAGCGCGACCGCCGGACGAACTTCTACACCCTGACCAAGCGCGGCCAGCGCGAACTCGACGCCCGGAAAGAGTGGGAAGCGCAGTACGTCTCCGCGTAGTCGCCGTCTTACACGATACGTTTTTGCGGCCCGTTCGACAGACTCAACCGAGGCCCCGGCCAATCTCGCGCCATGCCGACGGTACTGGATACCTACATCGAGAACCGCTGGATGGTCCAGCCCAACCACTCGAACCACCTGGGCTCGACACACGGGGGCAACGTCCTGAAGTGGATGGACGAACTCGGAGCGATGTCGGCGATGCGCTTCGCCGGCGAGACCTGCGTCACCGCCCGGATGGACCAGGTCAACTTCAAGCGCCCCATCCCCGTCGGCGACACGGCACTCGTCGAGGCGTTCGTCTACGACACCGGCGACACGAGCGTCAAGGTACGGCTCCGGGCCGCCCGGGAGAACCCCAGAACCGGCGAGGCCGAGTCGACGACGGAGTCGTACTCGGTGTACGTCGCCGTCGACGAGGACCGGAACCCGACCACCGTCCCCGACGTGAGCGCGGCGACCGACCGCGGCGAGCGACTGCGACAGCGCGCCCTCGAGGGCGAAGCGAAGCGCTGAGCTTTATTCGGCTCCCCCACGTACGGCGACTATGACACTCGATGTCGAGACGCCGGAGCGGCCGGAGCTTTCCACCGGCGTCGCCGCCGACGAGTACGACGACGCGGACGTGCAGGGCGACGAGTACCGGCGCGCCGAACTCGCCGAGGCCCTCGACGACGGGGCCTGGGCGGAGGCCTTCGAGGAGTGGGCCGCCGACGCGTCACTCGACGCCGACCAGTGGGCAATCGTCACCGACCTGGCACTCCTCGAGGAGTTCGACTTCTTCTGGGACTCCTTCGCCGGCCGCGTGGGCTATCACGCCCCCGGGCTGCCTGAAGACTGGCGCGAGCGGAACATCCACCCGGACATCGATTCCTGGGGCACGGTCTCCGGTATCAACGCCGGGCTGACCGAGTTCGGACAGGTCGTCTGCGAGGTGCTGGCCGAGGAGTACCTCGACTGGGAGGCTGAGGAAGTCGGCGCGGACGACCTCCCGGACTTCTGAGCGCCGCGGCGCTCGCGCTACCGTGGCCGCTGGCGGGCGGTCCGGGCCCGCCGTCCCGTCAGGGACCGGCAGCCTGATAACGACCCACGCGCTTGCACCAGATATGGCTGAAATCGTCACCCCACGCGAACGCGAGTGCGAGCGGTGTGGGCGGGTCGACGAGTGGGACCCGGAGCGACACAGTTGGCGTATCGTCACCGACGACGGCACCAAGCGGTCCGGGGACCCGCACTGTCTCCACGAGTGGGACATCAACGGCACGTTCAATCCGCTGGCCGAGTAAACGCCCTCACTTCTCCCGCAGGATACGCCGGTAGAACGTAGGCCGTCGACGACCGGGTAACACTGGCTCCGACGACGCGTGCAAATCAGTTCGACCGACTGGGCTGACCGTTACGTGCCCGCGTCGGCCGTGTCCGCGGCCATCGGGGCGCGGGACTCGCCGCCCTGCTGTAGCGATATCGGTTCGAGTTCGACGGTCGCGGCGTCGTCGTCCTCGCCGATGACCTGCCCCTCGGTGACGTCGGTCGTGCCGGTGAACCCGGTCCGGTTCCCGTTCGCGGTTCCGACCGCGGTGAACTGGTACTGGGTCTCGGCGCGGACGCTCACGTTCGTGTACCCTTCATCGGTCCCCCACTCGTCGTAGCCGGTCGTCGAGTAGGGCACGGTCATCTCGAAGTTCCCGTTCTGGTCGGTCCGGGTCCGCTGACGGTAGATGAACGTCTCGTTCGTCGCGGGGTTGTACATCCGCACGGCGGCCCGCACCGTCGTGTTGGCCGGCCCGCTCCCGTCCACCGTCGCACCGGGGACGCGCTCGAAAATCTTCGTCCAGGCAGAGTGCTGGTACTGCGGACTGTTCGGGAACGCCTCGGTTTCGCTGGAGCCGACGAGGCGGTAGTGCTCCATCGCCGGCACCCGCTCGCTCGGCGCGTCGCCGTAGCCGCCGAGTTGCGAGGTCGCGTCCTGTTCGACGTACTGACGGGCCTGTTCGAGCGACTGGAACTGGCGGATTACCTGGCCCTGCTGTTGGCCCTCCGGCTCCTGTTCGTTGGTCGGCGCGCCGCGGTACTGCACGCCCTGGCTCGTCTGTTTGTTCTCCCAGTCGATGACAATCGGCTGGGGCTCGGCGGCGCTCCCGTGGAAGCGGTACAGGCGGGCGACCGTGGTCTCGTAGTAGGCCTGCCGCTGGAACGTCACCTGCTGGAGCCCACCCTGGGACTGGATATACAGCCGACTGTAGTAATCACTGGTCTGGGCTCCGTCGACGAACGCCGGCGGGGCGAAGAACTTCCCGCCGATGTTGCCGTTGGTCTCGGCCATCATCCAGTCGACGGCGACGTAGCGCGTCTTCGCGTCGTCCTCGTCCGTGCTGTCGAGGATATTGTTCGCCCGTGTCTCGTTCTGTGCGATGAGGAACGGCGCGGCCGTGTCAGTCCCCTGCTGGAACGGGTTCGCATTCGGGACCCGCTCGGCCCTGGTGGTAATCCAGTGCCCGTAGTCCCACCACGACAGGACGCCGTACTGCCCTTCCTGGTAGTCGAAGTCGTCCTGCTTCTGATAGGTGCCGTAGTAGTCGAGCGTCGCCTCACCACCGGAGCCGTACGCTCCCTCGGCGGGCGTGTTCCCTTCCATCCACTGCAGGCTCTCGTCCCAAGCCTGGATACTTTGATCGGGGCCGGTGGAGCCCGCCTCGACCGGCGACGCACCGAAGGCAAACAGCGGGACCACGATGACGAGAATGACTGTGAGGACGGTCAGGACCTGATAGTACTCGATGCCGTCGTCGGCGCTGAGGTCGAACCAGACGATGAAGCGACTGACGAGCATCCCCGACAGCACCGCAATCGGCGCGACGAGGTAGTACGCGAACCGCCGCTGGGTGAACGTGGCCAGCAGGATGAACAGCGCCCAGACGACGACCAGTAGCTCCTCTGCGGGCGCGTCGTCCGAAAGGAACTGCTTCCCGAGCAGGACGAGGCCGCCGATGCCCGCGACGATGACGGCGAACCCGTGGCGGTCGAACAGGACGCCGGCGTTCCGGAGCGGCGAGGCCTCGCCGACGGTGCCGGCCGTCTCGCTGATGCTGAACCCGACGACCCGCATGACGTTTCGGCTGAAGAACTCCCACAGGCTCGGGGTCAGCACGGCCATCAGCACGGCCCCGAAAGCGAGGATTCCGAACACGGTCGCGGGGTAGACGTACCGGCCGTACTCGCGTTGCTCCATGAACCGGGCCAGCCACGCCATGAACACGCAGCCGAAGGCGACTGCCAGCGCGAGCCCGGGCTGTAGCAGCGATTGTGACGTTGCGGTAATGTCTATGACGCTAACCCGCGACGCACTTAGCACGGCCGCCGACGTCATCGTTATCGCGCCCGCGATGGCCGTGTGTTCCGGGCTACTGTCGTGGACGTACTCGAGACACAGCCGGACGAGGAAGAAGACGCCGAGGATACCGAGCAGGAGCACGCCGGGCGGCCAGACCCACAGATACAGCGCAATCGCCACGCCGCCGAGCACGGACCAGCTGATGGTGTCCCGCAGCGCGTTGACGTCCCGCTCCAGGAACTGCTCGTAGACCGGCTTGTCCCGCGCGGCGACGCTGACCGCCACCATGACGCCGAGGACCCCGAGGACCTGGAAGAGCGCCTCGGCGACGTGGTGGTCGGAGAACCCGACGAGACTGCGCTGCAAGAGCGACCCCGTCGAGAACGCGAGCACGGTGACCGCGGTCACGCCGCCGATGCGGCCGCCGAGTCGCCGTCCGATGAGGTACGTCGGGACCGCGACGAGCGTCCCGAACACGGCCGGCGCGAGCAGGACCGTCATAGCGACCGTCTGGTCGCTGGGCGACCCCAGCCCGACAATCAGCGCCGCGGTCGCGATTAGCTGGTCGAACAGCGTCCCGAACTGGCCGTTGCTGGTGCCGTAGGGGAAGGCCGTCCACGGGTCAAACGGCATCGTCGAGGGCCAGTTCTGCACGACGTACTGCGTCGAGCGGTAGTGATACCAGGCGTCGTTGCCGCTGAAAAGCACCTCGCCGTCGACGATGAAGTTCTGCCAGCTCCGGACGCGATTCCACAGCATGAACCCGAGCAGTACCAGGAGGACCGGAATGTGGTACCAGCGCTCGGCCCACTCCAGGGCGGACTCGAGTTCGGGGTTGTCGTCAAGATAGCCCCGTGATTGACTCATTGCACGGAAAAACTGCCAAGGCGCGCATAAGCCTTTTGACCTCTGTGCGGGCGGAGGATGGAAACGCCTAACAGCACCGGTTCCACACCTCCGACCATGCGAGTCTCGGTCGTGCTCTGTACGCACACGATGGAGCGGTACGGCGACTGTCGGGCGGCGGCCGAGAGCGTCCTAGCCCAGACCTACGACGACGTGGAACTCGTGTTGGTCTCGGACGGCGACCGGGACGTGTACGAACAGTACGAGTCCGAGTTCGGCGACCGGGACGACGTCCTGACCCACTGTAACGACGAGAACGTCGGCCTGCTGGAGAGTCGGAACAACGGGGCCGAAGTCGCCACCGGCGACGTCGTCGCTTTCATCGACGACGACGCTGTCGCCGACGAGGCGTGGGTCGCGGCGTTAGTCGATGCCTACGAGCGGCACGACGCGCTCGCGGTCGGCGGCCGGATGACGCCGGCGTGGGTCGCCGGCAAACCGGCGTTCCTCCCCGAGGAGTTCTACTGGCTCATCGGCGTCACCCACCGCGGGTTCGGCCCGAACGGCGACCCCGACGAACCCGGCGTGGTGCGCAACACCTTCGGCTCGAACATCTCCTTCGACCGGGACGTGTTCCTGGACCTGGGCGGCTTCGAGGACGATATCGGCGGCCGACAGGGCGAGAAGAACCTCCAGGGCGGCGAGACGGAACTCTGCGCGCGCCTGCGAACCGAGTACGACGAAGGGGTGTACTACACGCCCGACGCCCTGGTCGCGCACAAGATATTCGACTACCGGACCGACCCCGGGTGGCTCGTGGACCGCGCGTTCTGGCAGGGCTACTCCAAGCGCGGGATGGAGGTGTTCGTTCCGGAGTCGACCGGCGCGGAGTCGGACTTCCTCGGGGACCTCTTGTTCCGGTTCGCGCCGTCGCGTCTCCGAAATCTCGTCGAATCCCCGTCGCTCGGGGCCGTCCTGCAACTGTGCTTCCTGTTTCTGCTCACCGGTAGCGTCGGCGTCGGCTACCTCTACGGGATGTACGTCTGGCGATAGGTCCGGCCGGTGTCGCGTCCCGCCGGACTCAGTTCAGTACCGAGTCCAGTACCTCGGTGGCCTCGCCGAACGTCAGGACGCCGGAGACGTGGCTGCCGAGCGCGTAGACGCCGAGGCCCACGAGCGGGAGCACGCTCAGGTCGACGAACCACGGCCCGTACGGTTCCAGTGCGAGCAACAGCAGGGTCGTGCCGATGCCGAGAGCGAGCACTCGGGCCGCCGGGAACCCGGTGAGCGGCCTGAGACCGACGTTGCGCGCCGCCACCACGTGGGTAACCGCCATGAGCCCGTACGCGGTCGAGGTACCGATGGCCGCGCCGACGATGCCGATTCGCGGTATCAGGACCACGTTCAAGACGACGTTCACCACCACCGACACGCCGGTCGCGAACAGTAACTGCCGCAGGTGTCCGCCGGCCTGTAACACCGGCCAGATGACCCGTGCGATAGCGAACCCGAGCACGCCCGGCAGGAGCACCTGTAACGGTCGGACGCTCGCCTCGTACGGCGCGCCGAAGTACACGGTGAGGAACTGCTCGCCCAGGACGAACACGCCGGCGACGAGCAGTACGGTGAGGACGACGACGTACCGGAGGAGCCGCGACAGCAGCGACGTGAGACGGTCTATCCGCCCGTCCGCCCAGAGGTCCGCCGTCGACTGAATCATCACCATCTCCATCGCAACCGAGACGACCCACATGAACTCAGAGACCTGCAGTGCCGCCCGATAGTGGCCGGTCGTCGCCGCGTCCCAGAAGTGGCTGACCAGCAGGATGTCGACCTTGTACATGCTGGTCAGGAGGAGCGTGAGCACCATCGACTGGGCCCCGAACCGAACGAGCGGCCGCGTGTAGGTCCGGAGAGCCAGGCCACGTATCGAGGGGAGTACGGCGGCCTCACGGAAGGCCAGCGCCGTCGAGAGGAGCCCGGTGAGCAAAAACCCGGTCGCGAACCCGGCGAAGACTCCCGGCACGCCGTACCCGGCCCCGGCGAGCGCGAGCCCCACGACGGCGAGGATGACCGACCGGGCCGGGACGAGCGGCTCGGCGAGTTCCTCCCGCTTGTAGGCGTGGAGCACGCCGCGTCCGAAGTAGTACAACTGCTCCCCGACGACCGCACCGAGCATCAGGTACAGCGCCGTCTGGAGCGTCCCGTCGGTAACCCAGCTGATGAGCCCGGCCAGCGCCGGAATCCCGACGAGGAGGCTCCCGATGTGGAGTGCGAACGACGTGGTGACGACGCTCGCTCGCTCCTCGCCGTTCTCCCGCGAGGCGTAGGTCTTGGTCGCCTCGAACAGCCCGAGGTTCAGTATCTTCCGGCTCGGGAGGAAAATCGCCATCACGAGCGCGTACGTCCCGAACCCGTCTTCGCCGACGGTACGGACCAGCAACGGGATGAAGACGGCGAAGGTCAGGAGCCGGCCGAGGTCGCCGGTGAACACCGAGAGGTAGCCTTTCAGGATGCTTTCGTCATCGGCCATCACTCGACGTAACCGAGGTCGCGCATCTGTTGCTTGAGGTCCTCGTCGACGTTATCGCGCTCGACGGCGACCGTCTCGCCGTTCCGCACCATCGACACGTCGGCGTCGCGGCTCACGATTTTCGTCTCGAAGTCCTGCCACGCGACGGTCGTCGTTCCGTGCCACGGGGCGATGGTGAGCGTCTGGTCCCGGGGCGTCTCGCGGACGTCTTTCCCGTGCCACGCCGACGGAATCTCGCCGCCGACTTCGCCCAGCAGCGACGGGGCGATGTCGAGAACGCTGAGCGGTTCACACAGCGAGAGGTCGTTCGTCGCCACGGGCACGGTGGTCAGCGCGTCGACTACCCGTCGCCGCTGTGGCTGGTGGAAGTAGTGCCCGTCCTCGCCGAACTCGTCGCCGTGGTCCGAACTGAACACCACGAGCGGGTCCGACGAGTCCACCGAGTCGACGAGGCGCTCTATCTCGGCGTCCGCCCGGGAGAGCGTCTGGCGGTACTTCCGCGTAATCGTCTCCTTCTCGTCCGCACTGAGCTTCTCGGGGGCGAACAGCGCCTTCCGGTCTATCTCCTTGGGCACGGCGTCGTCACCGAGGCCGTACGGGCGGTGCGTGCCCATCAGGTGGAGCCACATGAACCGCGGCCCCGACTCGTCGTTGAACGCCGCGATGGCGTTGTCGATGAGTTCGTCGTCGGGGAGCCGGTTCGATAGCTTCGCGTGGGGCGGCCGGAAGCGGTGGTAGACCTTCCGGATGAGGTCGAACTGGGAGGCGAACTGTCTGAGCGGGTTCCCGCGGTTGCCCGCCTCGCAGTAGTTCTCGTAGACGTCGAACCCGGCGTCGAACCCGAACCGCGGGTCGGTGTGGGGAGACGAGGAGAGGCCAATTGTCGTGTACCCGGTCCGGGAGAACGCTTCTGCGACCGTCGGGGACATCGCGCGGGACTCGATAGCCCCCTGATAGGAGGCGGTCAGAATACTGGCGAGGCTCGGCCGCGTGTAGTGGGCCCCGGTCACGCCCCGGTGGTTCGAGAACGTAGAGACGAACTCCATCGCGTCCAGGAAATCGTGACGGACGGAGTCCGCAGTAACGAAGATGACATCCCTCATTGCTACCAGCACCGATTGAGAAACACTTGAGTCCTGCGGTCAGTCCACGTAGCCGAGGTCTTTCAGCATCTCCTGAGTGTCGGCGTCGACGTCCTGGTCGCTGATGTCGCTTCCGGCGCTGTCCCACGCCTGGAGCTTCTCGCGGAGGTCGTCGTACGGTGTCCCGTCGGTCGCGCCGGCGGCGACGAGGTCGTTCGTCTCGTCAGGGTCCGCCGAGAGGTCGTACAGTTCGTGGTCGGTCCCCTCACGAATGAGCTTCCACCCCGGCGTGCGGAGGCCGATAGACTCGGCGAACTCCGGATAGGCGGTCAGGAACGCGTCGCGGTCGCCCGGCGGCGTGCCGTCGTCGTTCACACGGAGGCTCCGCCCTTCGAACGCGTCCGGGACGTCGACGCCCAGCAGGTCACACACCGTGGGCGCGATGTCGATTGTCCGGACCTGGTCGGAGACGGTCTCCGCGTCGATGTCGGGATGGTGGAACGCGAGCGGGACGTGCAGTTCCTCGTCGTAGAGCTGGCGGCCGTGGCCCGTGTAGCCGTGGTCGTCCAGCGCTTCCCCGTGGTCGGCCGTGAGAATCACCAGCGTCTCCTCGCGGCGGTTTCGCGCTTCGAGTTCGTCGAGCAACTGCTCGACGTACCCGTCGACGAGCTTCATCGCGGCCGTGTACTCGTCGTGTGTGTCGAGGTCGCCACGGTCGTAGTTCCGCGGCTCGTGCATGTCGAAGTAGTGGACCCAGCCGAAGAACGGGCCGTCGACGCGGTCGAGCTGGTCGACGGCGTCCTGTGTCACGCTCTTTGCCGTTCGGCAGTGCAGTCTGATGAGGCCCGTCTGTCGCAGGAGTGACTTGAGGTTCCACTGCTCCGTCCCGATGTCCTTCACCGCGCCGAACACCGTGTTGAACGTCTTCGTGTCGTATATCCGGCTCAGAATCGGGTACAGCGTATCGTAGGAGCCGCCGCCGTCACAGTACTCGTCGAACCCCCGTCCCAGTCCCGAGTGCTCGTCGCTGAGGTGGTCGACGCTGACGACGCCGAACGTGTCGTGCCCCGCGTCCTGTACCGACTCCGCGAGCACGGGGACAGACTCGTCGAGCCCCCAGCCGTTCTCCTGGACGCCGTGAGTGTGAGGGTACGAGGCGGTCATGAACGACGTGAGGCTCGGGTCGGTCGTGTTTGCCACGGTGAACGCCTGGTCGAAGTACAACCCCTCCGTCGCCAGCCGTTCGAGCGTCGGAACGATGCCCTCCGAGATGCCCCGCTGGAGCCAGTCTTCGCGGAGACAGTCGATGCTGACGAGCAGTACGTTCTCGATGGCGTGTGAGTCGAAATCTTGCATTGTCAGTCCTCACCGATGACGGCGTTGACGCGGTACGGTCGCTCGTCCCGGTACTGCTGTTTCACTATCATCTCCGCGAGGAACCCGAACATCACCAGCTGGACGCCGAACAGGACCAGCGCGACGGTCAGGATGAGCCGCGGGACGTGCGGTGCCAGCGACTGTCCGAAGGCGTACTTGAGAAACACCATGTGTGACCCGATGAGGCCACCGGCCGTCATCAGGACGAGCCCGATACCGCCGAAGAAATGCGACGGCCGGGTCGAAAACCGGTTCCAGAAGACGTGAAACAGGAGGTCGACGAACCCCTTGACCAGCCGCTTCATCCCGTACTTCGTCTCGCCGGCGGTCCGCGGTCGGTGGTCGACGGGCAGTTCCGTTATCCTGTACCCCCGCTTGTGTAGCTTCGCCGGGATGTACCGGTGGCCCTCCCCGTAGAGGTCTATCTCCTTGAGTCCGGTGGCCCGGTAGGCGGTCAGCGTACACCCGAAGTCGTGGATGTCCGGTCCGGTGAGCTTCGCCAGCCGCGTCTGTATCGCCGACGGAATCGTCTTCGAGAGCGGGTCGTCCCGGTCGCGCCGCCAGCCGCTGACACAGTCGTAGCCCTCCTCCAGTTTCGTGAGGAGCTTCGGAATGTCCGCCGGGTTGTTCTGCCGGTCGGCGTCCATCGTCACGATGTACTCCCCCGTGGCGTAGTCGATGCCGGCGGCCAGGGCGGCGCTCTGCCCGAAGTTGCGCCGGAGCAAGACCCCGGTCACCTCGTCGCGGTCCGTCGCTAACTGCCGTATCGTCTCGGCCGTCCCGTCCGTGCTCCCGTCGTCGACCACCACTACCTCGTAGGGTCCGTACGTCGTATTGTCACGGAACGTGGACTGTATTTCGTCTATCAGCGGCTCCAGGTTCTCGGACTCGTTGTAGGCAGGAAGCACGATAGACGTCTGGACGTCACTGTCGGTGTCTCTCGCTGCTACGACCGACCCATCCGGCATGCTCCCTGTCTTTGCCATGCTGAGGCTCTGTATGTGCTACAAGATGCGCATTTATTAACAGTTGCCATTTGCTACGTGTCACGACCGTCCCGAAGTCACCAATATCAGCATCTTCAGGCTCTTAGAGTGCGGTCTGGGCTGGCACGAGTAGCGGGGACAGGCGCGGGAGAACGTGACTCCGTAGCCGCAATCTGGCTACCGTCTCCCGGAACCGCACAGACTATAACAGTCAGTGGTCAAGCACGATGAAATGCCCTCTAGGCTGTGGAACAGAGTTCGCGAGTCGGTCCGGCGCGAGCCGTTCGTGCCGTTCATCGCGCTCGCTGCGTTCCTGCTGATGGTCTTTGGAACCTGGCGGCTCCGCCCGCACCTGACCTTTCCCGACGAGACCGGCGCTATCGAACTGGCGCTCAGGATGGGATACGAACAGAACCCCTTCATCGACAACTTCCGGAAGGGCGGGAACCTCCACCTCTACCTGCTCGCGCTCTCGTTCGTCCCGGTGACGCTGTACTGGCTCACGACTGGGCAGTTCGGCGACATCATCTCCGGCGCGGCCAGCGTTGGTAGCTCACCGAGCTGGGGCGTGTCCCCGGACCTCCTCCGGGCGTTCTACGACGTGTTACTGGCCGGCCGGCTGGTCTCCGTCGTGTTCGGTGCCGGCACTGTCGTCGTCGTCTACTACCTCGGGCGTGAACTCCTGGACCGCCGCGCCGGCGTCCTCGCGTCGGTGTTCCTCACGACGACCGTCGGGTACGTCCTCACGGCCCACTACGCGACCGAGGACGTCCCGATGACGTTTTTCTTGATGCTCGGATTTCTGCTCACAGTCCGTGCGTTTCACTCTCGAGATACTAGGACGCTGCTGGCCGCCGCGCTGGTCGCCGGCCTGGCCGCGTCGACGAAGGCGACCGCCGGGCTCCTCGTCGCCCCTCTCGCGCTCGTCATCATCGAGCGCCACTGGGGTGAGTCGGGATCGGTCGTCGAGTTCGTCACGACGGCCTGGAAATACCCGGCGCTAACGATACTCGGATACGTCACGACGACGCCATCGATATTCGTCCACCCGGGCTCGTGGGCCAACGAGATATCCCGATACGTCGTTCGGAGCACGAGCGACGTCTCGTACAGCTGGTCGGACCCCGGATGGCTCATCCAGTTCGCACACCTCGCCGAAGGCCAGGGCATCGCGTTGTTCCTGTTCGCGATGCTGTCCGTGCTGCTCGTCGTCGTCTTCCTCATCCGGGGGACCCTCGACAACGCGGTCTGGCTGTTGCTCCTCTATGCCGTCCCGTACTTCTCGGTCATCATCCAGGGGAACATGACGCAGTTCCCGCGGGTGATGCCGCTGTTCCCGATTCTCGCGGTTCTCGCCGGCGTCGCCGGGGCCGAGTTAACGCGGTCTAGGCGGTCGGTTCGGATGGCCGGCACCGGACTGCTCACGCTGGTCGTCGTCTTCTCCGGCGTCCACACCGTCGCCGGCGTCGCCGACGTCAGTCAGTCACGGCAGGAGGCGACGGCGTGGACCCACGCCAATCTGGACGGTTCCGACACCGTCGACGTGTACTCCCAGCGCGTCTACCTCCCGGAATTCCCCGAGGAACCCACGGTGAACCGGTACGTCATCCACTCGTCGTTCCCCCGCGAGAACTGGCAGCCCGGGCTCGAACGACTGGACTGTAACGCGCCCGACTACGTCGTCCTCTCCAGTTACCACTACTTCCGGTTCTTCAAGGACCCGTCAGTGTACCCCAGCGTGACCGAGCGCATGTCGGCGCTGTTTGCCGAAGAGGACTACGAAATCGTCCGGACGTTCGGGCCGCCGGTCGACACCGAACTCAGCGCCGAGCGGAAGTTCAGGGACAGCGCCGGCTTCGCCTCGTTCCCCGAGGACGGGAACCCGACTATCGTTGTGCTGAAGCGGATAGACGATGAACCGACCTGCTGATGACAAGCGCATGGACTCCACTGCTGGCGCGCCCCCGCCGTACACAGGGCCGGGACGTGACGGTGAGGTGCGCGACCGTGACGACGAGCGGGGCCGGAAACCGTGAGTGAGGACTCGCTCCCGAGCGTCTGCGTCGTGACCCACCCGCTGGCCGCCGCCGGCGAGAACGCGACCCGGAGCCTGCTCGACATCCTGTCGGCCGTGACGACCGTCTCGCTCGTGACGGCGGACCTGCCCGCGGACTCTGAGATACGCGACCGGCACGAACTCGTCGAACTCACCCGGAAGGGCGCGGGCGAGTCGGTCGTCACCGCCGCCGTCCGGTTCCTGCTGAACCAGCTCCGGATGTGCCGGGTTATCGCGGACCGAGACGAGGACGTGGTGCTGTTCTTCGGCGCGACGTCGTACCTGCTCCCCATCGTCGCGGCTCGCCTGCTTGGGAAGACCGTCCTCGTCGAACCGCGCGGGGACGTGCCGCTGACGCTCCGACTGAACTGGGAGCAGCGGCTGCCGGACCGGGTGGCCGCCGGGCTCGCCGGCGCGGTGCGTGCGCTGGAACGGGCCGGATTCGCCGCTGCCCACGGCGTCGTCACTTACACGCCGGGGATGGCCCGCCAACTGGCGCTACATCCGGAAGCGCCGACGGTGTATCCGACCGGCGCGCGCTACGTGCGGACAGACGAGTTCCGCGTCCGGCGACCCTACGCCGACCGGGACCGCGTCGTCGGGTTCCTCGGCCGACTCGACGAGGAGAAAGGCGTCCGCGAACTCGCATCCGTCGCCGCCGACCTGCCTGAGGACGTCACCTTCCGGTTCATCGGCGACGGCGACCTCAGGGACTGGCTGGAGGCCGAACTCGCGGCGGACATCGAACGTGGCACGGTCGAACTCACCGGCTGGGTTGACCACGACGACGTGCCCGAGCAACTGAACGACCTTTCGCTGCTCGTGTTGCCGTCACAGCCGACTGAAGGGCTGCCGACGACGATTCTGGAGGCCCTGGCCTGCGGGACCCCGGTACTGGCCTCGCCGGTCTCGGGCGTCCCCGATGTTGTCCGCGAGGGGAAAACCGGCTTCCTGCTCGACTCGCGGCGGCCGGCGGCCCTCCGGGAGACGGTGCTCGACATTCTGGACCGGGACGACCTGGACAGCATCAGCGAGAACGGCCGCGACCTGATAGCGACCGAGTACAGTTTCGAGGCGGCCTGCGAACGGTACCGGTCGATACTGGCCGCGTGTCGTCGGTAGGCGCTACACCATCTGTAACACGCGCTCCCTGATTTCGTGGTCCGTCGCCATGCCGAGGCCGTAGGCGACGACGCCGAGCGCGATGAGGCCGCCGAGCGTCACGAGCGTCGACGGCGGCAGGACGGTCGCCGCCGCGTACACGACTGCCCCCATCGCCAGCGCCGTCACTGTCTGCCTGCCGAGGGCCCGCCAGTTCGCCGTCACGGTGATGAACCGCCGGAGGTACACGACCTGGACGACGAGCGCGATGCCGACTGTCGTTATCGTCGCCGCCGCGGCCCCGACCGACCCGAGTTCCGGGACGAGCAACAGATTGAGAACGACGTTCGCGACGAGGGTCAGCGCGGCCGTCCGGAACACGAGGTTCGGCTTTCCGATACCCGTGAGCGTCCGCTGAATCAGGATTCTCGGGGCCTGCAGGAGCTTTTCCGCCATCAGGAGGACGAGAATCAGCCCGCCCGTGTCGAAGCCGTAGACGAGTTCCATGAACGGTTCGGCGAGTATCGCCACACCGACCACGGCCGGAATGACGAGCAGGAGGCCGTACGTGAACCCCTCGCTGAGCGCCGTCTCGATACGGCCGTACTCGTCGCGCGACGCCCACTCGCTGATTGAGGGGAACACCGCCCGGCTCAGCGCCTGGCTCGCCATGACCGCGACGACACTAACCTTCCATGACGCCTCGTACACCGCGACGGCGGTCTTCGAAGCGAAGTACGCCAGCACCAGCGTGTCGGCCCAGTTGTACGCCAGCGAACTTACGCTGTTGAACGACGTGAACTTCGAGAACCCCCAGAGGTCCCTGACGGTGTCCATCGTCGGCCAGACGATGTCGCTCGACAGCGAGACGTAGAACACGACGAACTTGAACAGGATGCCGACGAGGACGCCGTACAGGAGCGCGAAGATCTCGTAGCCGACCGCGATGAGAGCGACGCTCGTCGCCACCCTGACCGCCTCCCCGAACAGTTCGATGACCGAAGCCCGCGCGACCGCTCCCTCGCCGCGGAGGGCCGCGCCGATGAGCCAGCGGCCGGTACTGGAGACGATGAGGACGACGAGCAGCGGGACGATTGCGACGCCGATGTAGGCGGTGACCCAGTCCTGGAACAGGAAGAGCAGGGCCGCGACGATGCATATCGGCACGAGCGTTATCAGATAGCCGGCAGTCAGGTACGCGCCCCGGCGTTCCTGTCCGGCCTCACTCATCCGCTTCTCGATGCCCGTATCGACACCCAACCGGGTCGCCGTCTCGACGACGCTCATCACGGCGTCGAACGTGAAGAAAATCCCGAGCACCGTCCCGCCGAGCGTCTGCGCGAAGTATGCGGTGCCGACGAACCCCAGGAGACTCAGGAGGAGGTTCGAGGCGTAAATGGTGACGCTCGCCCGGTCGATGTCCATCGTGTGCGCCCTGTTTTCCTGTCGGGTTATTATGTTCTCCGTCTCGTCCCTATCCGCTGGACGGGTTAGCGACAGACGCAACGGTTTTATCCGCGACTACTCCATCACCACCCATGCCGCGGGTTCTCGTCGGGCCGACCAAAGCGGATATGCACAACGACGAATACGGGAAGAGCTACAACCTCCTGAACAACCTCCATGACGACCGCTTCACCGTCGATACGTACACGCGGACGGTTTCGGACCCGCTTGCCCCGGACAACGTCACCGTACACCCGCTGGGCGGCTCGAACAGGGTCTCCTTTTACGCGAAACTATATCGGACGCTCCTGCGGGAGCTGCGCCACGGACCCGTGGACATCTACCACCACATGAACCTCAGTTATCGGTGGTTCAATCCGCTCCTGGTCTCGGGCCTGCAGGGCGACGTCCCCGTCGTCGTCGGGCCCTGCCAGGCGGGCCACGCGATTATGGCCGAGGAGTTCAATCGAATGGTCTCCTCCTGGGTCGGAACAGACCTGCCGCGACCGCTCACCGACCCGCTCCATGCGGCTGTCGACGCGACGCGGGACGCCATCCTGGACCCGCCCCGGATGGACCTGTTCGAGCGGACGCTCGACGCCGCGGACCGGGTCGTCGTCGTCCACGAGGAGGGCCGGGAGGTGTACAGCGAGTTCGTCGACGAGTCGAAGCTTCGAACTATTCCGCTGGGCGTCGACCCGGACTTCTTCGAGTACAGCGAACCCGCCGACACGAAGGAACTGGTCGCCATCGGGAGCCTCCGGGAACGGAAGGGGTACGACGTCCTCTTCGAGGCACTGGACAGAATCAGACGGGAACACCCCGACGTCCACCTCAACGTCTTCGGTGACGGGCCGCTCGAAGAAGAACTGCGCGCGCAGGTCGAACGGCTCGACCTCTCGGAGAACGTCACCTTTCACGGCTACGTCGAGCAGTCCATCGTCCGGGACCATCTGTCGCGGGCGCGCGCCTTCGTCCACCCGTCCCGGTCCGAGAGCTTCTCCCTCGTCCGTCTGGAAGCGATGTCGACGGGCTGTCCGGTCGTCGTCACCGACATCTCCGGGGCGCGCGAGATGGTCCGTGAGGGAGAGGAGGGGTTCGTCGTCCCGAGAGAGTCACCCGAGCCAATCGCGGACGCCGTCACCACGCTGCTCTCCGATTACGAACTCACGAAGCGGATATCGAGACAGGCGCGGGCCCGCGTCGAGGAGAAGTACGACTGGCGGAAGATAGCCGGGGAGTACCTCGACGTGTACCGGTCGCTAGCCGGGTGAGCGTACCGCGTGCATCGAAAGGCCTTAAGCCATCGACTGAGACGTTCGGGGTAGATATGGTCCTCGTAGTGCTGGGTATCGATGCACTCGACCCCGAACTAGTCGATTCGACGGCGCATCCGAACCTGACCCTCGCCGACCACCACGCTATCGAGACGATACGGAGCGTCGAGGGCGGCCCCAGCACGCACGAACTCTGGCCGACGATAATCACCGGCCTGACGCCGCCGGAGCACGGCATCACGCTCGAGGACGGCGTCGCCTGGGAGAATCCCGTCCTCCGGTTCGGCAGCGCCGCCGCGGACTACCTCCTTCCGTCGGGGCTCCAGACGCGTCTCGGCGCGTGGCTCCTGAACAACACCGAACAGGACGCGTTCCGGATTCCGGCGACCTACTACGAGGAGCACGGGCTGACGACGGTCTTCGACGGCCGCGAAGCGGCTCCCATCGGCATCCCGAACTACGTGGTCGACCCCGACTCCGAGGACCGCGAGCACAGCCTCCGGCGGAACCTCGGGGACCTCTTCGAGCGGGACCTCGAAGCGAAGGGCGGCCACTCCTCGACGGACCCGGCGCTGTTCTACGAACAGTGCCTGGAGATGTCGATGGTCCGCCTCGCCCGCGCACGCCGGGCGCTCAGGGGCGGCCGACACGAACTGGTGTTCGCCTACACGAGCGGGCTCGACCTCATCGGCCACGTCGCCTACGAACAGCCCTCGCTGCAGGACCGCGCCTACGAGGAACTCGACGAGTTCGTCGGCGAGGTCCGGGACGACCTCGGCGACGACGACGAACTGCTGCTGGTCAGCGACCACGGTCTGCAGGACGGCGTTCACACCGACGAGGCGATGGTCGCTGGGACCGACGCCGACATGGTCGACGCCATCGAGAGCGTCGTCGACGTCCGGGCGGCCATCGAGGCCGAACTCGACGAGAACGACCACACGTCGACGCCGCAGGTCACGGCGACCGAGGACGGCGACCGCTCGGGCGAGGAAGTCAAGGAACACCTCGAAGACCTCGGGTACATGTAGCCATGTCGGCCGACCCGAACGTCCTCCTAGTCGTCCTCGACAGCGCCCGTGCACGGAACTGCAGCGCATACGGCCACGTCAACGAGACGACGCCGTTCCTCGAATCGTTCGCCGCCGAGCGCGCGACGCTGTACGAACAGGCACGGGCCCCCGGTGCCCGGAGCGTCACGAGCCACGCGAGCATCTTCTCCGGTCTGCACGTCGAAGAACACGGCGTCGTCTCGGCGGGCCACCGGCTCGACCCCTCGGCGTCGATATTCTCGCAGTTGCGCGAGGACGGCTACGGCACGGGCGTGTTCACCGAGAACGACTGGCTGACGGCGGTCGACGTGGGCCTGCGCGACGGGTTCGACGAAATCGTCGGCGCGCGGAACGTCCCGTTCCCGGAGGCCGTCAATCCACACGAGTTCGTCTCCAACGAGGGGCGGGGCCAGTACGCGGAGTTCGTCAGACTCGCGCTGACCGACGACGCGCCGCTCCGGTCGCTGGCCAACGGCGTGGCGACGAAGCTCCAGTCGGACTACAAGCGGTTCCTCCCGGACAGCGTCAGGGCCTCGACGCCGGCGGACGTCTACGTCGACGCGCTGCTGGACTGGAGCGACCGCCAGGACGGCCCGTGGGCGGCCTGCCTCAATCTGATGGACCCCCACATCCCCTACGAGCCGCTGCCGGAGTACGACGAGTGGGGCGGGTCGAGAGCGGCCGCCCTCCAGTCGTCCTTCGAGGACCAGAAGTGGGAGTTCAACGGCGGCCACCGACCCTGGTGGCAGAAGAAGGCGGTCGAGTCGCTGTACGACGGCGGGATTCGCCAGGCCGACGCGGAACTCGAACGGCTCGTCGCGGCGCTCGAACGGCGCGGCGAACTTGACGACACGCTGGTCGTCGTCACGAGCGACCACGGCGAGGGCTTCGGCGAACCGAGCGACGTTCGCCCGGGCGTCCGAGTGGCCGAACACGGCGTGGCGATTCACGACAGCGTGCTCCACGTCCCACTCATCGTCCGCTATCCGGGCCAGACCGAGGCCCGGCGCGTCGACCGCCCCGCGTCGCTAGTGGAGTTCCCGCGGGTCGTGAACCGCGTTCGGGAGGGCGAACACCCGTCTGCGGGCTTCTGTCCCGACGGCCCCGTCCTCGCTACCGCGGTGGGGCTCGACGAGCCGCTCCAGGAGCGGGCGGGCGCGTACGTCGACGACCTCTCCCCGTGGACGGCCATCTCCCGGGCGGTGTTCGAGAACGACGACGAGGGAGTTCGCAAGCACTGCACCAACCGCGACCGCGCGGCGACGGTGGTCAGCCGCGACGCCCAGGTCTCGTACAAGGTGTCCGACGACGGCGCGGAGCGCGTCGACCGCGCGTTCGAGTCCATCGAGGACCGCGGCGTCAAGACGGCCGGCGAGGACTTCGACGACCTCGACGACGGGACCTACCAGCGGCTGGAAGACCTCGGCTACGTCTGAGTCGGCGACGCGACGCTCTCGTACTCCCAGATTAAGTCGAAGTACCGCTTCATGCCGGCGACGAACGAGCCGTTGTCCGTAATCGCGGCCTGGCGCATGTGGTTGGGCACGTCCGGCTCCTCGACCAGCAGGATTGCCTCGCCGCTGTCGTAGTCCATGCTCGGGTCGACGAGCGTGCCGCGCCACGGGAGCTTCTCCGTGCTGAACCGCAGGTCGACGGCGGCGTAGTCGTCGCGCAGTCGGTCGACGATATCGGCCTGGACGGCAGCCTTCTCCGCCGGGAGCCGGTCGGGGTGCAAGAACAGGACGCTGACCTCGACTCCACGGTCCAGCGTCTCGGCCAGGGCCCGCTCGACGCTGTCGAGGTAGGCGAAGCTATTGGTGATGACCCGGAGGGTCTCGTCGGCGTCGTCGTACAGCCGTCTGGTCTCCCGTTCACTTGGCTCGCCCACGTCGACCACGTGGAACAGTTCGGCCGTCGGCGAGATGTCCTCGCTCGCCCGCTCGAACCGCGGTCCGTACTCGGCGAGGAAGGCGTCCCGGTGGGACTCGACGTCGGCGGCGAACGATTCGTAGGACTGCCGGTGGTTCTCGACGGCCCGGTCGAGGATTTCCTCGGGGGATTTGGGCTGGTACTCCTTGGGGCGGCCGGGGACCACTTTGATGAAGCCGCGGTCGGATAGCGACTCCAGCACCCCGTAGACGCGGGCCTTCGGGATGCCGCTGGCCTCCGCGAGGTTGGGGGCCGTCGTTCGACCGAGCGAGAGCAACTGTTCCAGCGCCGTCGCCTCGTATTCGGTCAGGCCGACCAGGTCGAACACGTCCGCTGGGTCGCTCATACACGACCATGTGCGGCAGGGACCGTAAAAGGCGTCGCCCGCCGTCCAAACCTATTAGTGGGTGGCGGCGAGTAGTTACTCGCAGAGTGAGTAACACAACTGACCCGGCCCGGACCGAGGAGGACCACCTGGCAGATATCGACGACGGCTGTGGCTGTGCGGAGGTCTGGGAGCACATGAGCGAGCAGCGGGACGACTGACGGCAGACCCGCATTTATTTGCCTCCCCGTGGCCGACGTTGGGACGATGGCCGACCGAGACGACGTCTGTATACTGTTGCCGACATTCAACGAGGCCGAGACCATCGAGTCGGTCGTGTCCGGGTTCCGCGAGCAGGGGTTCGACAACGTCCTCGTCGTCGACGGCGGGTCGACCGACGGGACGCGGGACATCGCCGAAGCGGCCGGCGCGCGGGTCGTCGAGCAGTCCGGCTCGGGGAAGGGACAGGCCGTCAGAGAGGCCGTCACCCGCCACGTCGAGCAGCCCTATGTCCTGATGGCCGACGGCGACGCGACCTACCGTCCCGACGAGGCCGACCGGCTGCTCGAACCGCTGCTGTCCGGTCAGGCCGCCCACGTCATCGGCAACCGGTTTGCGAACATGCAGCCCGGCGCGATGACGAAACTCAATCAGATAGGCAACCGCGTCATCAACAGCGCCTTCGGGACGATTCACGGCCGGGACCTCACCGACATCCTCTCGGGGTATCGCGCGTTCACGCGCCAGTCCTTCCAGCGGAGTTCGCTGACGGCCTCGGGCTTCGGCATCGAGACGGAGATGGCCGTCGAGTGTGTCAAACACAACATCTCGACGGCGGTGGTGCCGATAACCTACCAGCCCCGCCCCGACGAGTCCGACACGAACCTCCGGCCGTTCCGGGACGGCGCGACCATCATCCTGACGCTGTACCAGATGGCGAAGACCAACAACCCGCTGTTTTACTTCGGCAGCGTCGGCCTCGGAAGCACCGTGGTCGGCTTCCTGCTCGGGGCGTACGTCGCTTACGACTGGGTCGTCAACAGCATTTCACACGAGGTCATCGCCGTCATCGGCTCGTTCGCTATCCTGCTGGGGATTCAGCTGCTCATGTTCGGCGTCCTGTCGGACATGCTCGTGGCGGTGAACCGCGAGCAGACGCGCCGGCTGGAAGACATCGCTGTCCAGCTCAGCCGGGAGAGTCACGCCGCGTCGACGGACGTGTTCGAGGACCAGCGGGGCGACGACGCGGAGGCGGACGCGGTGGTGTCGCCACACCAGCCTGACGAGTAGCTCAGAACGGGACCAGCGCGCGCAGCTGGGAGAGAATGCTGTTTCTGGTGGCCTCTCGCTTCTGTTCGAATATCGGGTGGAGGTCGTTGAGCAGTTCCTGCTCGTTGTCGAACTGTGTCGCGTTCGTCTCTTCGAGCGCCTCGGCGACGGTCATCGAATGGCCCGACGCGTCGAACGGGACCGTGATGTGGCCGGCGGCGTCGCGGACCTCCGCCGCGGTCGCGGGATACGCTATCTCCACGTCGGTCAGACGGGCGTCGAGAGCAGCGATACCGAACTCAATGACGTCTGGCTCGTCGCTGTTGTCGGCTGGTGGCCGTACTCCCATTGATAGAGCGATGGGGCCGGGGGATAGAAAAGTCTGTGTTGTCAGGTCATCCCTGGCAGCCGGCCAGCCACTCCTCGGCCCAGTCCTCGATTTCGTCGAACACCGGACAGAGGGATTCGCCCTTCGGCGTGAGCTGGTAGTACGTGGCGACGGGGGCGTCCTCCTCCAGTCGCCGGTCGACGAAGCCCATCTCCTGGAGGTCGTCGAGGACCCGCGAGAGGGTGCGCGAACTGGCGTCGGTGGCGCGTTTGAGTTCGTTGAACCGCTGTTCGCCGTTCTGGAGCTCGTGGAGCACGACCAGCCGCCAGCGCGACCCTATCTGTTCCAGCGACTCGATGACGGCACAGGGCCCGCTCTCCTCTTCCTCGTCCGCCGCGGTGAAGACTTCAGATGACATCGGTGCTATCTGGTATCCTCCTTGTCCGGGAACGTACATATAGGTTCGGATACGAACCAAGTAACGTAATGAAACCACAATACGTCGTTTCACAGCACCGCACCGCAACCGCCGACGCCACGGAGGTGAGCGCCTGATGGCGTTCGAGACCGCGGGCGCGGCCGAACTGTTCCTCCTCGCCCGCCTGCTGTTCGGCGGCGTCCTCGCGTTCATGGGCCTGAACCACTTCAGCAGCGCCGAGCAGTTGGCCCCCTACGCCGAGGCCAAGGGGCTACCGGCACCTGCGGCGTCCGTCTACGCGAGCGGCGGCCTGCTCGTCGTCAGCGGCGTCGCCGTCGTCCTCGGTGCCTTCCCCGTCCTCGCGGCGGGCGCGCTCGCGACCTTCCTCCTCGTCTCCGCGGTGACGATGCACGACTTCTGGGCGGTCCCCGAGGACCAGGTGCAGGACGAGATGACGGGGTTCCTCAAGAACGTCGCCCTCGCGGGCGGCGCGCTGGCGCTGCTTGCCGCGGCCGGCACGGCCTGGCCTTACAGCGTCGGTCTGACCCTGTTCTGACCTCCGGTCGCCGTCATCCATAAGCCGCCCCGTACCCGAACTGTGCGTGAATGATACAGTCGCTGCCGACGCCGGCCGCACCCGGCTGGCTCCCGTGGCAGGAAGCGGTCGTCCTCGCCGTGGTCCTCGGCGTCCTCCTCGCGGTCCGACGCCTGGCCGACGCCCGACCGGGGACCAGCGCCCGGGCGCGGCTCTTCCTCGGCGTCCCGTGGGGAACGCTGCTGACGATGGCCGCCGTCACGGCGGTGTACCTGTTCCTGCAGGGCGCGTGGTGGCACCCGCGAAACCCGCTCGTGACGCCCTTCCGGACGTGGTCGTACTTCTACCCGTTCGGGATGCTCACCGGGGCGTTCACCCACGGTAGCCAGGGCCACCTCACGGGGAACCTCATGGGAACGCTGGTGTACGGAACGGTCGCGGAGTACGTCTGGGGCCACTACCCTCGGGAGCGCGGCGTGCAGACGTTCACGTCGCTCCGAACGAACCCTCTGGCCCGGATTCTGGCCGTCCCCGCCGCCATGTTCGCCGTCGGCGTGTTCTCCGCAGTGTTCGCCATCGGGCCGGTCGTGGGTTTTTCCGGCGTGGTGTTCGCCCTCGCCGGGTTCGCGCTCGTGACGCGGCCGACGCTGTTTCTCGGCGCGTTGCTCGGCTCCCGGGTGCTCGACCTCCTCTATTCGGCGCTTCGCTACCCGGTGTCGACGGCGTCGGGGCAGACCCGGTTCGTGACGCCGTGGTGGTCCAACGTCGCCATCCAGGGCCACGCTATCGGCATCCTGGCTGGCGTCGTCGTCGCCCTCGCGCTCCTGTGGCACCGGGACGAGCGCCCCGACACGCTCCGGGTGTTCTTTGCGACGCTCGTGTTCGCCGTCGCACAGGGGCTGTGGGCGGTGTACCTCCCGCTCGGCGGCGGCCGGTTCCGGCTGTTTCGCTGGGCTGGGACGGCGCTCGTGTTCGTCCTGGCGCTGGTCGTCGCGGCGGCTACCGTCGGCTCCGACCGTCGGTTCCGGCCGACCTTCGACCGGCGGCCGGCCTCGCTCGCGGTGCTGGTCCTGCTGGTCGTCCTCGCCGCGCTGAGTCTCGCCGCCGTCCCGACCAACGTCGTCGACATCCGGGCGGACCAGCTCCCCGAGGACGGCATCGAGGTCAGGGACTACGTGGTAACCTACGATGAGGACGTACCCAACGCGTACTTCGAGGGAATCTGGATGCCCACACGGGGGGTGACGAGCGTCAACGCGAGCGGCGTCATCGTCGCCAGCGCGGACCGAGATGTCTGGATAGTCGCCGTCCAACCGGGCCAACTGGCCGTCGACGGCGAGGAACGGGTCACGGTCGGCGGGCCGACCTGGCGCGAGTCGGTGTACGCGACCCGGACGGACTGGGCAGTTGTCGGCAACACCAGCGTCTACCGAGTCCAGCTCAGACGCCAGGACAGCCGGGCCCGGACGGCCTACACCTCGGCACCGTCGACGGCGGACCTGACACTCGACGGCCGGAACGTGACGCTGGCGGCCCGCGAAAACGGGTTCGACGTGGTCGTCACCCGGGGCAACGAGACGGTCGGGCAAGCGCCGCTACCGGCGAACATGACGCAGACGCGAATCGGCGGCCTGACCGTCAAGCGGAACCGGACCCGGCTGTACGCGGGGACCGGCGACACCCGCGTCAAGGTCGCGCAGCGCCGCCAGACTGACCGCTAGGTCCAGTCGATGCGGTACACTTCCGCCGTGATGGCCCGGCGGTCCGACTCGTGGAAGTCGAACTGCCGCGGCAGGTCGAACTCCGTCTCGAAGGCGTGGGTCACCTCGCCGCCGTTGTCGGCGGCGAACGACTCCACGAACGACCGGCTCCCCTCGTTGTGAATCGAGTAGGAGACGCCCGCGATGGCCGCGGCGGTTTCGAGGAACCGGCGGTCGGCGTGTTCGTTGTCCGACTGCGCGCCGAACGGTGGATTCATGACGACGGTGGTTTCGCCGACGGGGGGACACAGCGGGGCCGCCGTCGCGTCCGCCCGGACCCACGAGACCGACGTGGTCGACCCGACCTTCCGCTCGTTAGCCCGCGCCGTCGACAGCGGCGCGGGGTCGATGTCCAGCCCGACGACCCGGGCCGGCGACCGCAGCGCCGCACCCAGCGCCAGCATGCCGGTGCCACAGCCGAGGTCGACGACCGTCCGCCCCTGGATGTCGTCCTGGAGGTCCGCGGTGTGGACGAGATGCGCCGCCAGGTCCGGCGGTGTCCGGTACTGTTCGAGACTGGCCCGTGGGTTGTCGAACCCGGCGACGACGGCGAGCTGCTGGGCGAGCGCACTCTTTGTCGGCATTGCCGGAGATACGCCCAATTCATTCAAAAACGTTTGGAAATGCCCAGTAGTTATGACACCTGGAGTTGGACGTAGAAGGCGGCTCCGCCGAGGTCGCTGTCTTCGACCCAGATGTCGCCGCCGTAGCTGTCGACCATCACCGACACGAAGTAGAGTCCGAACCCGGTCCCCTGCGACTGGCTCCCGTACTCGCCCTTCTCGAAGACGGCTTCGCGCTCGGCGGGCGGTATCCCGGGGCCGTCGTCGGCGACGCGCAGGCGCACCACCGACCCGTCGAGTTCCGTCGTCAGTTCGATTGTCGGGGCCGGACCGCCGTGTTCGACGGCGTTTGTCAGGATGTTGCCGACCACGTCGTCGAGGAGGTCGTCGGCCACGACGTCGACCCCCCGGTGAACGTCAGTTTCGACCGACCCGTTCTCGTCCATCGAGGCTGCCCTGTCCGCCGCTCGCTCGACGACCGGAGCCAGTTCAACTGACGCCGCGTCGGTCAGCCCGTCCTCCGACATCGTGCTCAGGACGCTCCGGACCTTCCGTGTGAGGTCGACGATGTCCCGGCTCCAGTCCAGAATCGTCTCGGCGTAGGTGGCCCGTGTCCCCTCCAGCGAGTCCGCGAGCGTCTCCGCGCGGGCCTCGATGACGTTCATCCCGTTGAGGATGTCGTGTCTGAGAACGCTGTTGAAAAACTCCATCTGCTCTTCGCGGCGCTTGCGGTCCGTTATGTCCGTTCCCTCGACGACGAGCTTCCGGACGGTGCCCTCGGCCGAGACCGGCCTGGCCACGACGGCGGTCGAGATACGCTGGCCGTCGGCCCCGACGTGTTCCGCCTCGAACCGGACTATCTCACCCCCGGCGGCCCGCTCGACCGCGTCCCGACAGCGGTCCGCGACGGCTTCGTCGTGGGTCCACCAGGGCGTCTCCCAGAACGGGTCCCCGAAGACCGTTTCCGCCTCGGCGTCGATGAACTCCAGCGCGGTCTCGTTGGCCCTGACGAGGGTCCCGTCCGCGTCGAGGATACCGATGAACGTCTCCGGAGAGTTGAACGTCGCTTCGAGCAGGCGCTGGCTCCGGTCGCGCGTCCTGACGGTCTGCTCGCGCTCTATCTCTGCCTCCACCCACCGCGTCAGGTGTTCGAACAGCGTCCGCTGCCAGTCGGTGAGGTCCGCAATCGCCTCGCGGTCGTTGACGAAACACAGCGTCCCGTACTCCGAGCCGTCGGCCTGCAGCGTCGTCCCGACGTACGCCTCCAGCCCGAACCGCTCGTAGGCGGGGTCTGTCGGCATCGACTCGCTCGCGTCGGCGACGACGTAGATACCGGCCTCTTCGAGCGTGTGTCTGCAGTACGTCTCCGAAAGCGGTGTCCTGTCCCCCGGCACAATCGCCGCCGACAGACCGCTGCTGGCGACGACTTCGTGTTCGCCGCCGGAGATGACTGCGATGTGCCCGTTCGGAAACCCCAGGTGCTCCCGACCGACGGCCAGGACCGGTTCGACCCGCTCCCGAAACGACGACCCGCCGGCGGCCATCGCTGCAGTCAGGTCCTGCATGGCCGCGAGGTATCGGTCGCGCTCCGCCGAATCGCCGTCTTCGACGTCCTCCGGCCGGTCGTCCATATCGACGAGTCTCCCTCGGTGGAATTGAATATTCGCCTCCGGTTCTCAGGAGTTGAAACGCCGTCGGCCGGCGCGAAAGCACCGGCGGCTACAGCGACGCGTGCGGGAGTTCGACGTAGAAGGCGGCTCCGCCGAGGTCGCTGTCCTCGACCCAGATGTCGCCGCCGTAGCTCCGCACCATCGTGTCCACGAAGTAGAGACCGAAGCCGGTGCCGCCGGACTCGGAGCCCTTCTCGCCGCGCTCGAAGATGCGGCGGGCCTCGCTGTCCGGGACGCCGTCGCCGTCGTCGGCGATACAGACCGTCACGACGCCGTCCTCGACCGCCGTCGTCACGTCGATGGTCACGTCCGGGCCGCCGTGTTCGACCGCGTTGAGAAAGAGGTTCCCGAACACGTCGTCGAGCAGTTCGTCCGCGATGACTGTGACCGAGTGTGGTTCGACGGTGACGGTACACTCGTCGCTGACCGACTGTGCGCGCTCCGCCGCGGCGGCGAGGACGGTCTGTAGCTCCCGGTGTTCGTGGTCCCGCCCACCCTCGTCCGTGACCGTCTCCAGCACCGACCGGACCTTCTCGGTGAGGTCGATGAGGTCGTCGCTCCACTGGACGATGGTCGATGCGTACTCCCGCTCCTTGCTTTCGAGCTCGCTTTCGAGGAGTTCGCCCCGGGCCCGGATGACGTTCATCCCGTTGAGGATGTCGTGTTGCAGGATGCTGTTGAAGAAGTCCATCTGGTCAGTCTGGCGCTGGATGGCGCGTTGCTGGCGGCTCCTGACGACCGCGTACCGGAGCGCCCGGACGAGCCGATCGCCGTCCAGGTCCGCCTTCGGCAGGTAGTCCTGTGCCCCGCGGTTGATGGCTTCGATGGCCATCTCCTGGTTCTGCATCCCGGTGAGCACGATAATCGGCGCAGCGTCGACCATCTCGGTCGCCCGGTCGAGCGTCGCAAGCCCCGTCGACTCGGGCAGACCGAGGTCCAGCAACACCACGTCGTACGTCGCCCCGGACCGCTCGGCGACGGGGGCCAGCGACTCGACGTGGGACACGGTCACGTCGTCGACGAAGTGCGCCACGGCCGGCGATTTCAGGTGGTGGTCGACGAGGCGGGCGTCCCCGGGGTTGTCCTCGACCAGGAGCACGTCGAGATGAACCGTCTCCGGCATCGTTACTTCGGCGGCCGCTTGACGACCGTCAGGAAGAACTCCTCGACGCTGCTCACGACGTCGACGAACCCGTCGAAGTCCACCGGTTTCGTCAGGTAGGCGTTCGCGTGGAGATTGTACGACTCGACGATGTCTTCCTCGGCCTCGGAGCTGGTCAACACGACGACCGGAATCCGCCGGAGCGACTCGTCGGTTTTCATCTCTTCGAGGACATCCTGGCCCCCTTTTCGGGGCATGTTGAGGTCGAGCAACAGCAGGTCCGGGCGGCTCGCGTCCGCGTACTCGCCCTCCTGCCGGAGGAACTTCAGCGCCTCGACGCCGTCGTTGACCACGTGGAGGTTGTTCAGCACCTTCCCCTTCTCCAGGGCCTTCTCGGTCAGTTTGACGTCCCCGGGGTTGTCCTCGGCCAGCAGAATCTCGACCGGCCGGCCCTCCGCGGACTCAGTCATCGCTCGTCACCTCCGCCACCGCGGGCAAGGTGAACTTGAACGTCGCCCCCTCGTCGGACGGCTCGACCCAGATGCGCCCGCCGTGACGCAGGACGATTCGCTGGCAGACCGCCAGGCCGATGCCGGTGCCCGCCGTGTCGTGTGCGCCGGTCCGGTGGAAGATGTCGAACACGTCCTCGCGGTCCGTCGCCGGAATCCCCGGCCCGTTGTCCGAGACGGTGAACACGACGTCGTCCTCGTCCCGCTCCGCGCGAACCTCGATGCGGGGGTCGATGCCGGCTTCCGCGGCGTACTGGATGGCGTTTTCCAGGAGGTTCTGGAACACCTGCCCGACCTGGTCCGGGTCGGCCTCGACGGGCGGCAGCGTCCCGGCGGTGACGGTGGCGTTTGCCTCCTCGATTCGCATCTGCAGGGAATCGAGCGTCCGGTCGAGCACCGCGCCGGGGGCCGTCTCCTCGAAGTCGCTGGCGGTCGTCTCGACCCGCGAGTACCGGAGCAAGGCGTTGACCATGTCCTGCATCCGGTGGGCACCGTCGACGGCGAAGGCCATGTACTCGGCGGCCTCCTCGTCTAGGTCGTCGCCGTACTCGCTGTCCAGCAGGTCGACGTAGCTCGATACCATCCGGAGCGGTTCCTGCAGGTCGTGGGAGGCGATGTAGGCGAACTGCTGGAGCGCCTCGTTTGACCGCTCCAGTTCTGCCTGCTTCGCTTTGAGCCGCGTCTCCCGCTCGATACGCTCCAGCGCGGCGGCCGCCGTGCCCGCGAGAATCTCTAGCAGGAACCGCTCGTCGGTGTCGAACGACGACACTGTCTCCGAGCCGATACACAGCAGCCCCCGGTCGTCGAGCGGGAGGCACAGGAGCGTCCGCATCGGCAGCTCCGGTGCCGAGGGGTTCGACAGCTCCTGATAGTCCTCGATGACGGTCGGCTCGCCCCCGTGGAAGATATCGTTCTCGGCGCTCTCGGGCCCCATCGCCGGGAGGTCCGCGGGCGCATCCACGCCGGCGAAGTCGGTCGCCGCTGCCGTCGCGCCGATTGGGTAGAGCGTGTCGTCCTCGTCGTCGTAGGTCCACATCGCGGCGAGTGGCTGGTCGACGATGCGCTGTGCGATGTGGACGACCGTGTCCGCGGCCGCGGTCTCCGCGCGGCTGTACAGTAGCTCGTTCGTCGCCTCGCTGAGCGCCTCGACGCGCTCCTCGCGCCGTTTGAGGTCGGTGATGTCCCTGGCGACGCTGACGACCTGCACGAGCCGGCCGCGGTCGTCGAACACCGGCCGATACCACGTCTCGAAGACGAGGTCGCCGACCGCCTGTGTCACGCGGACCTCCTCGCCGCCGAGGGCTCGCTCGACGGCGTCGATGATGTCCGGGTACTCGCTGTAGGCCTCGAACACCGACGCCCCTTCGAGTTCGCCGGGCGCTAATTCGAGGCTTTCCAGCCCCTTGCCGGCCGAGTAGGTGAACACGCCGTCCGGGTCGAGCGTGAACACGACCACGGGGAGGTTCTCCACGAGGGTCCGGAGCTGTTCGCCCTGCTCGACGTGTTTCTGTTCCCGCTCGCGGATGTCGGTCACGTCGTGGATAAAGGCCACGACGCGCGTCTCGTCGCCGAGGGTCGCCCGTTCGAGCGTCACTTCGACCAACTGGTCCGTGCCGCCGGGGCCCTCGGTCGTCCACTCGACCTCGGCCGACCCCGATTCGGCCGCCTCCGTTATCAGTGCGTTCGCGTCCGCGGTGGAGAACCCCGGAGGACTGAACTCGCCGACATGCATCCCGACGATATCCTCCGGCGCGCACCCGAGCAGTTCGCCCGCGGCCCGGTTGGCGCGGACGACCGTCCCGGTGTCGGCGTCGTGGACCATAATCGGGTCCGGATTCGCCTCGAAAACGTCCCGATAGATGACCCCGTCCTCAGTAGAAGCCATACGGGGTTTCGACTGCCGGAGTACAAGACTGTACTCCCGCTGTTCTCAGCAGTGAGAACGGCTACCAGGTGCCGTGGAAGGTGTCGAACTCCAGGGAGTCGAGGGGCTTCTCGCCGATGGCGATTTCGTACTCGCCGGGCGTGAGCATCGGCTTCTTGAACTGCGGGCCGTCGTCGGTCGTGATGCGCGGACAGCCGGTGTTGACGTAGGCGTCCATCCCGAAGTTCGTCAGGCGGTCCGGGGTCACTTCGTCCATCGTGATGAGGTAGGCGTTGTCGTTGTTCTCGACGATTTCCTGGGCCGTGTCCCAGCGGCCCTGCCCGATTTTGGTACAGAAGATGACGCCCCAGGACTCGGCGTCCATCGCGCGGTGGACCGCGCCGTAGCGCTGTTTCATGAACTTCTCCGTGTCCGCGACGGTGACGACGTTGTTGACCGGGTCCGCGATGACGACGTGTTTCTCGGGGTGTTCCATCGCCAGCCCGAGCGGGTGGAACTTCCCGCCGCCGACGTACAGCATCTGGTCGGCGTCCACGTCGGCGCTGGCGTAGTTACAGCCCAGCACCTGCCCTTCGTGGGTCAGCCGCTCGTCGCCGCGGCGCGTGTGGACCGTGTAGCCCCGGTCTTCGAGCCACTCGCGCATCTCGCCGAACTTGTTCATGTGCTGGGCCGTCGTCACCAGCCCCACGTCGGGGTCCTCGGCCGGGTCCGCGAGCTGTTCCTCGCGGGCCTGCTCCATGATGGGGAAGACGTCGACGTTCGAGAACAGCGGCACGTAGATAATCTTGTCCGACTCCTTCATCGGGGAGTGCCCGAAGTGGACGAACACGTCCGTCCGGCGCATCATGTACGTGTCGAGGTCGCAGGCCCCGTAACAGGGCTGGCCCGAGAGCAGGACGGTCACGTCATCGGGCAGTTCCTCCCGCAGGTCGTCGGCCACGGACGGGCCGCGGCGTTTCAGCCCTTCGGGGAACTGCAGTCCGACCTTCTCGGCGTCCCGTTCCTCGACGGCCTCGACGATGCGGTCGAGTTCGTAGTCCCACTCGCGGTCGTGTTTGAGCGACAGCCCGGTGTTCCGGAGGTCGCCCTCGGTCCGCTCTTGACTCATTGCACCGTTGTATCCGTTCGAGCGGCATAACCCCCGTGTTTCGTCGAGCGACCCGAACGCCCGAACCGAGCCCGCTTCGTCACAGTTCGCTGCTTCCGGTGGCGACTCGCCCGCCGTCGCCCGGCCCGTATCGGCACAGCGGTCGCTCGCGGCTGCGTACGGCGATACCGAGAGACGCGGCCGGTTAGAGCCGCGACGCCACTATAGGCACGGCGGTCCCGAGCGTCACGACGATGGTCACGAACACGACCCACTGGACCAGCACCGAGCGGCTGTCGGTCGCGTCCGTCCAGGCGCTCGACGACCGCTGGATACCGACCGCCAGTGCCACCGCCACCGCGACGAAAGACAGGGGAATGCCAACCAACAGCGGTACGGGACCGACGCTGGCGCGTATCAAGCCCAGTTCACGGACCGGGATGAACAGAAGCAGGAAGACGACGCCGTAGCCGACCCCGAAGACCGCCGACAGGAGGAGGTACCGGAGTCGGAAGGCGACGCGCCACGGCGGCGTCCGGTCGTCGGGCGCGCCTCCGGACGCGAGGAGCAGGAACCGGCGCACGTCCGGCAGGACGTACAGGAGCGGCACCGAGAGCACCGACCCGACGACGCCCATCGTGGCGGCTATGCCGAACAGGATTCCGAACGACAGCACTGCCAGTATGAGGAGATAGAGGAAGACGGCGAGTATGGCGGCGATACCGTCGAGCAGTTGCATAGCCTGTCAACTCCGCGAGGGGACTTGAAGCAATGGGACTGTCGAGTCCCCGGTCTCACCGGTCCGTCGCACACCGGTTTCGGCAGGCCTATACCGCCCGAGTCCATAGCCTGGCGTGATGAGCATCGAGACTGATACCGCCGCTGATATCGACGGTGACCACGTCGAGGCGCTCGCCACGGAGTTCGGCGAAGCGATAGCCGAACTGCCGGTGTACCAGCGATTCAAGGAGACCAAGGACGCCGTCGAGAACCACGACGAGGCCCAGGCGGCCATCAAGGAGTTCGAGCAGATACGCGAGGAGTTCATGCTCGCCCGCCAGACCGGCAACGCCTCCCAGGAGGACCTCCGGAAGGTCCAGCAAAAGCAGGAGGAGCTCCACGACATCCCCGTGATGAGCGACTACCTGGAGGCTCAGAACGAACTCGAACTTCGTCTGCAGGAACTCAACGAAATCGTCTCCGAGGAACTGGCCGTCGACTTCGGCCAGAAGGCCGGCGGCTGCTGCGAGGACTGAGCCGTTTTCCGGAGTATCGCCGGTCGAACGCGCCGGCCCCGACGGTAGTTACCGCCCGGGAGGGACCCGTCGGGTCGTCACTCCTCGACTTCGGTCTTTACCACGACCGACGGCCGCTCGGTCAGCCTGAGCACTTTGTCCGTGATGCTGCCAAGGAGGCTCCGGTACTCCGCCGGCCGGCGCTTGGTCCCGAGGACGAGCACGTCGGCGTCGACCTCGTCGGCGGCGTCGATGATGGATTCGGCCGGCCGCCCGTGTTTCAGGGTCGTCGTCACCTCGACGCCGGCCGCCTCCGCGTCGGCCCGTATCCGGGCCAGCGTCTCCTGTCCCGTCTCTTCGAGGCCGTGTTCCGGCCCCTCCGACTCGTCGACGTACTCGTCGCCGCTGTAGGCCGTGTACACGTCTTCGTCGACGACGTACACCACGTGGAGGGTCGCGTCGTGGTCTCCTGCGAGGGTAATCGCGTGGGACTCGGCGTTGGTCGATGCCGCTGTGCCGTCGGACGCAAGGAGGATGCTGTCGTACATACAGGTGACGTTTCACACAGCTAGGAAATAAACTGAGGCCCCGGTTCTCAGACGCCGAGAGTCGGCCGGCGTCTCACACTGCCGACCGGCGTCTTCGAAACACCTTAGCGACCGGGCGTAGCATCTCCGGACATGACAGTCGAATCCGACTGGGCGGACTGGCTCCTCCGCGACGTGGAGTCGGCGACCCCCGACGGACTGGCGCTGTGGTACCTGGGTTGTAACGGCTTCGTGTTGAAATCGAGCGGCGGCACGACCGTCTTCGTCGACCCGTATCTCGGCATCGGCGACCCACCACGGACCGTGCGGATGGTGCCGGTGCCGTTCAACCCCGAGGACGTCACCGAGTGCGACGCGGTCCTGGGCACCCACGAACACACGGACCACGTCCACGGGCCGTCCCAGGCCCCGATTCTCGCCGGGACGGGCGCGGACTACTACACGACCGACAGCGGCCACGACGTCGTCCGGGAGGAGGCGTGGCTGGAGAACTACGCCGTCACCGACGACCAGCTCCACGAGGTCTCGGAGGGGGACACGCTCGACATCGGCGACCTGACGGTCCACGTCGAGCCGGCCAACGACCCCGACGCCGACCACCCCGTGTCGTACGTGTTCGAGCACGACTCGGGCACGTTCTTCCACGGCGGCGACGCCCGCCCCGGCGAGTTCGAATCCGTCGGGGAACGGTACGACATCGACGTCGGCGTCCTCGCGTTCGGGACGGTCGGGAACATCGACGACAAGGAGACCGGCGAGCCCGTGCGGACGAAGTGGTACAACGACGAGAACATGATAATCGAGGCCGCCAACGAACTGCAACTGGACACGCTCGTCCCGACCCACTGGGACATGTGGAAGGGGATGACGACCGAGCCGACCGTGTTGCACAACCACGCCAGCAGTTTCGACTATCCGTCGACGCTCTCAATCGTTGAAATCGGCGACCGATTCGACCTGGCCTGAGAGCGGTCCGCGACCGCCACGCAGGCGAACCCGCCGCCATGCCCGGTTTACGACCTGTCCGCATTACTGAGCTATTTCCCGCTCAGTTATATTAACCGGCGTCGGGAAGAAAAAAGACGTAAATGTTGGTCGGGTACGTACCTTTAATACTATTGCTGAAACCATACTGACCATGAGCAATTCTCAAGCCTACGACCAAGTCACTGTCAGTTCGGACGGCGTGACGGTGACAAAGCGGTTCGAAGCGGACGAGTTCCCCGTGCCCGCGATTGCGTTCAACCTCACGTCACGCCGGTCCGCTCCGGTGACGGTCCGGCTGGTCGACAC
Organism: Haloarcula sp. DT43; assembly: GCF_037078405.1. Classification (NCBI taxonomy): domain Archaea; kingdom Methanobacteriati; phylum Methanobacteriota; class Halobacteria; order Halobacteriales; family Haloarculaceae; genus Haloarcula; species Haloarcula brevis. The sequence continues at coordinate 43,102 of NZ_JAYMGZ010000004.1, forward strand.
TGTCCCGGAGGACGTGGCCGTCGAGGACCTGGGCTTTCACCCGGAGTACGGCAGCGAGTACTGGGACATCAACGAGGACCGCATCGCCTTCGAGAAGGAACTGGAGCCGGAGGCCGACTACACGACCGTCTACGGCATCCGTGCGACGGGCACCGACGACGTCGAGAAGTTCCTGACAGAGCCCGACATCGAGAGCGTCGAGCCCCCGCTGGACGAGGACGAGGAGGACCTCGTCGGGGGCGGCGACGACGCCGTCCGGGACGTCATCGCCGGTGACGCCGACAGCGTGCCCGGCCTCGAAGACGAGGACGAGGAGGACATCGAGACGCTCGACCTCTCGGACCCGAACAACGCCGACTCGGGCGTCGAGGCCCCGGCCGAGAGCAACGCCGCACCGGCCGACTCCGAGGTCCAGTCCGGGGCCGTCGTCGCCACGATGGCACAGGAAATCCGCGACCAGAACGTCGCCCCGGAGGACGTGAAACTGCTCAAGCGCGCGCTCGACGCCGTCTCCGAGGACGGCAGCGACACCGGCGGCGTCAACGACGCCCGGATTCAGCGCATCCAGAGCGACATCGCCGACCTCCGCGCCTACACCGACGCCCTCGAAGAATTCCTCGAAGAGAACGGGACCGGCGAGGACATGATTCGGGAGTTCGGCGAGCGCCTCGACTCGTTCGAGGAGACACTGGCCGGGTTCGAGGACGAGGTCGAGTCGGCGACGAGTACGGCCACCGACGCCTCGGAGCAGGTCGAGGAACTCTCCGAGGAGGTCGAGAGCGTCGAGACACGCCTCGACGACCTCGAAGACGACATCGAAGCCGTCCGCGAGGGCGAACTCGCCGACCGGCTCGAAGAAACCGAGTCAGAGATAGAGGACCTCCAGGAGTGGCGCGAGCAGCTGTCGTCGGTCATCGGCGGCGGCGATTAACCGAACTCGTTTTACCGGTCCCCCGTCTGTGCCTGCATAATGACGACGACGAGAGTGGCCGTGCCGCGCAAGGGCCGGCCCCTCGAAGCAGTGCTTGAGCGACTCGCCGGGCCCACGGGAACCGCCGACCTGGCCGACGAGATAATCTCGACGCTCCGCTACGAGAAGGCCGTCACCAAGGGCAAACAGGACGCGGTCGCGGACGTGTACCACCGCATCAGCGACTACTCCTCGCTCGATGAGCCGTACAAGCCGGAGTACACGCTGTTGCGCGACGACCGCGACGGGATGCCGCGGCGCATCGTCTTCGACAGCGTCACCGTCCCGACCGACCACGGCGACGTGCAACTGGTCGGCCGCGAGGAGCCGTTTCGCGCCCTGCGGACCCACGAGTTCGCGCTCGGGTTCGACAGCGCCGACCTCGTCCTCGAGGAGGTCGTCCAGCTCCGCGACGACCCGCTGACCGCCATCGACGAAATCAACGACCGCATCGACCCGCTCGACACCGACGTTCGCGTGGTGACCGGGCTGGGGGATACGGTGTACCACACGCTGCTTGCGACGCCGGAGGTGCTCGACACCCAGGACCGGCCTCTCGACCGGACCTTCGTCACCAACTACCAGGGCGACCTCTGTATCTCGCCCCGCTACGAGCGGCTCGTCGAGGCCGTCCTCGGGACGAGCGCGCTCGACGGGGTTTCATTCACGTACCCCACCGAGGAAAGCGAGGAGGAAGCGGGCATCGCGGCGACCGGTCTCGGCGTCTACCTCACCGTCACGGGGTCGACGGCCCGCGACCACGGCCTCGAACTCGGCGAGCAGCTGTTCCCCAGCGAGACCGTCCTCCTCGAAAACGCCCACGAACGGACCGAGACGACGAAACGGGTCGCCGGGCTGTTCGAGGACCCGGACGCGACGGCGCTGCAGTCGGTCTGACGGCGGTTCAGAGCCGCCGCCGCCCGATGAGCTTCGCGGCGACGCCGACGGGCACGACGACCCACGCCGCGAGCGCCGCGGCGACCGCCGGCGCGGTCAGTCCGGCCTGTGCCAGCACGCCGCCGAAGCCGCCGGCGACCACGTCCACCTGCGTGAGCGCGAGCACGCGGAAGCAGTCGACGGGGTTGAGCAGTATCGCCGCGGCGACTGCGCCAGAGCCGAGGTCAAAGCCCGCGACGGCACCCAGCGCCACCAAGTCGTGCAACAGCGCGACCCACAGCCAGATGGCAAGCGCGGCTCCGAGCGCGTGGGTCTTCGTCCGCGCGACCGTCGAGACCAGCACCGCCACGCCCAGCATCGCACAGGCGGTCAGCACCGCCGCGAGGGCGACGGTCGCGTAGGGACCGACGCTGCCGATACCGAGGTAGCGGACGGTCAACAGCGCGCCGGGGACGAAGCCGAGCAACATCGCGCCGGCCAGCACTGCCGCCCGCCCGACGGCGGTGCCGACGACCACACGGCCTTTGGTCACCGGGAGCGCGAGCAGGAGTTCCAGCGACCCGCGCTCGTCGGCCCCGACCACGGCGTCGTAGCCGACCGCCAGCGCGGTCAGGGGGACGAGGTAGACGCCCAGTTCCGCGATGGTCGCCACGACCGCGTCGAAGCGGCCCGGGCCGACCGCGCTCGCACCGAACTGGACGACGGCAGTGGTGAAGAGGCCGAAAAGCAGCGCGACGCCGAGCGCCCACCGGCTCCGGACCGCCAACCGGTACTCCCGGCGAGCGAGGGTGAACAGGCTGCTGTCGGCGAGGCCCGCGAGCGCCGACTCGCTGCGCTCGGTTCCGCCGTCGTGCAACCGGGTGGCCGGGGTCTCGGCCGAGACGCCGCCGTCGGGGGCCGGGTCCGTCGGGGAACCGTCCTCGCTCACGCCGGCTCACCTCCCGCGTCCTCGGTGGCTGCAGTCGCCGTACTGTCGGCACCGGTGCGGTCGTCGCCGTCAGCCGCCCCGACGGCCTCGTGGAACGCGGCCTCCAGCCCGGGCTCGCGGACCTCGAAGCGGTCGATGTCGCAGGTCCCGCCGACGGCGGTGAGCAGGTCGTAGGCGTCGGCCGGCGCGGCCGTGGCCGTCACGTCGGTTCCCGCGCGAGCGACGCTCGTCGCGGAACCGTGGTCTCGGAGCAGGGCCGCCGCGTCCACTGCCGTCGACTCGGAGGCGAGCGACAGCGACAGCGTCACTTCGTCGGCGGCGGCGCGGCGGAGTTCCTCGACGGGTCCCGCCGCCGCCACCCGTCCGTCGGCGACGACGACCGCCTCCTCGCAGAGTCGCTGTATCTCCCCGAGCGCGTGCGAGGAGAAGACGATGGTCACGTCCGTCTCGGTCGCCAGGGCCTCGACGACCCCGTGGAACGCCCGGATGCCGTCGGGGTCGAGACCGGCGGTCGGCTCGTCAAGGACGAGCACGGCCGGCTCGCCGACCAGCGCCGTGCCGAGCCCGAGCCGGCGGTTCATCCCGTTGGAGTAGCCGCCCACGCGCCGGTCCGCCGCGTCCGCGAGCCCGACGGTGTGCAGGATGCGCTCGACGTGGCGGGCCCGGTCTTCGCGGGGAACCGAGCGCATCCGAGCGTGGAAACGGAGTATCTCGCGGCCAGTGAGGCTCGGCGGGAAGCCGGCGTGTTCCGGCAGGTAGCGCACCCGCTCGCGGACGGCGGTCTCGTCGGTCGGGTCCGTACCGGCGACGGAGACGTTGCCCTCGTCGGGCCGGTTCAGCCCGGCGAGCAGCTTGAACAGCGTCGTCTTGCCGGCCCCGTTCGTGCCGAACACGCCGAGGGTCGTCCCCCGTTCGACCGCGAGGGTCAGCCCGTCGAGCGCCTGCACGTCGCCGTAGGCTTTCGATACGTCGTCGACCTCAATCACGTTCATAGTAGTTCCTCCAGTCCTCGTGGGGCGGTTCGGTGAGCGGGCGGGCGTCGACCACGCCGGGCGACCGGACGACCGGGACGGACGACTCGGCCAGCCGGACGGCGTCGAACGCCGGGCTGCTGGCGAACACCCGCGCCGCGGGCTGCTCGGCGGTCAGTTGCTGGACCGTCCCGGCCGGCTTGTAGCGCGTGTCGCCGACGCCGTCGTCGTCGACGTCGGTCGGGTTCGCTCGCGACCAGTAGTTGCCGACGCTCTCGTTCCAGTGGACCTGGTCGTTCATCACCGCGAGCACCGGCCGGTCGTTCCGAACGAAGCTGTTGTTGTACACCGTCTCCTCGGTGCTGCCGGCGGAGATGTGGACGCCGACGTCGTTACCGGCGACGAGGTTGCCGACGATACGGTTGCTGACGGAGTTGTAGACGAACAGCCCGTTGCCGTTGCCGACGAGATGGTTCCCGCGGATGTCCGTGTCGTCGATGCTCTTGACGAGGATGCCGTGGCCGGACTGGCCCGTGTTGTTCACCGCGACGTTGTCGGCGACGACGAGGTGCTTCGACACCATCAGCGCGTAGCCGGCGTCGTTGTCGAAGGCCGTGTTGTTCCGCAGGGCGCAGTCGTCGGAGTACATGTAGTGGACGCCGTAGCGGAGGTCCCACATCGCGTTGCCGCTGGTGACCACGTCCTTGGCCCAGTTGTAGTAGATGCCGTCCCGGACCGCCGTGATGTCGTTGTTCCGCACGACGCTGTCCTCGGTCTTCCATATCTGGATGCCGTTGCCGCGGTCGGTCAGGCGGGCGATGTCCGCCCGGCCGACGACGGTGTTGTTCACAATGTGGGCGTCGTTGACGCCGTTCAGCCAGACGCCGAAGGTCATGTCCGTGACGCGGCTGTCGCGGACGGTGACGCGACTGGCGTTCACGTAGACCGCGGCGTCGTTCTCGGCGGTGCTGTACCCGCTGTTGCGGACCCAGAGGCCGGCGACGGTGACGCCCGGCGCGTCGACGGTGAGCACGTCGCCCTCGCCGTCGCCGTGCAGCAGCGCCGTTCCGGGCCCGCTCCCGGCCAGCGTGAGGTTCGCCGTGTCGACGGCGACGGTCTCGTCGAAGCGGCCGTCGAGCCGGACAGTGTCACCTGGGTCGGCGGCGTCGACCGCCGCCTGTGCGCTGTCGTAGGTCTCGCCGTCGACCGTCGCGGTGCCGTCGGCCGTCGGGGCGCTGAACGACCCGGTGTCGGGGACGTCGGGGTCGAAGGCGAGGTCGTCGCGGGTGCTGTCGGCGCTGGCGACTCCGACGGCGACGACCGACAGCACGAGCAGTGCCGCGGTGCCGACGGCGAACGCGCGCTCGAAATCGTGGGACAGTGGACTCATGAGTGGTCGGTCTCCGGTGCGGTAGTCGTCGGGCGGTGCGGGGCGTCGTCCTCGTCGTCGCCGTCGCGGCCGCGGCGGTCACGAACGGCCTCGGGAAGGCCGCCCAGTCCGTCCCGTAGCCGCGCCGGGAGGTCGCCGAAGGTCACGGACTGGTGGCGGTAGTAGTACGCGACCGCGAGCAGTCCGACGGCCGTGGCGGCCATGTACGCGCCGGCGGCGAACCGCGAGACGCTGGTGATGTTGGCGACCTGGTAGCGGCCCCACAGCGGCGGCGTGAAGCCGGTGACGCCCATCACGGGCGCGTCGGGGTCGAGCGTGTGACCGGCCTGCCAGAGCCGGAACTGGATGTCGGCGAGCATGACGGTGAACACGAGCACCGTCCCGGCGAACTGGTAGGTCAGGCCGCGCTTGAGCTTCTCGGCGGTGGGCGCGACGGCGACGAACACCGACAGCAGCGAGACGGCGACGAAGGCCAGCGGCCCCAGCGACCACTCGGGCACGTCGATGGCCCGCGCCTCCACCGGGTAGTTCGGTTCGAGGAACACCGGGTCCGGGAAGTAGAACCCGATGTAGTGGTTCAGCCGGGCCATCTCGGTGTAGTCTCCGGTCAGCCGCGGGTAGGCGTACAGATTGACGTGCAGCGTCGTGCTGGGGTACTGGACGGCGTCGACGCTGATGTGCCACATCGGGAACGCCAGCGCCGCGACGAACAGCGCCGCCGCTAGCACGGGGAGGCCCCGCCTGACCTCGCGGAAGTCGTCGAGGGTGGGTCGTTCCATGACTGGACACCTCCGGAAGGGTGGCGCGGCTAGTCCTCCGCCGGTTCGACTATCATCCGGCTGCGCATCTCCAGGTGCAGGGCGCTACAGAAGTACGTACAGTATATCCAGTACACGCCGGGGTCGTCGGCCGTGAACGTGACCTCGCGGGTGTCCTGGGGTGCCACGGCGTAGTTGATGTCGTGTTCGGGGATGGCGACGCCGTGGATGATGTCCTGCACGCCCTCGATGTTGGTCGTCGACAGCCTGACCTCGTCGCCCGCCTGGACCGTGAAGTCCGGCAGGCCGTACTCCGAGCGCTTGGTCGTCATCTTGACGTGGACGCTGTTCTCGCCCGTGCGCTCGACGCCGGAGTCCTCCTCGGTGATGTAGGTCTGCTCGTAGTCGCTCTTGTCGTAGACCTTCTTGGCGTCTATCTTGTCCTTGTGGGCGAAGACGCAGTCGTGTGGCTCGGGGTAGGCCGGGTGGTCCGCGACCAGTTCCATCGACTCCTCGCCCTGCCCGATGTGGATGAGCTGGTCGTTGTCGGGCATGATGGGACCGACCGGGAGGAACCGGTCTTTCGAGAGCTTGTTGAGGCTGACCAGCCACTCGCCGTCCGGGTCGGTCGTCATCGCCTCCAGCGCCTGGATGTGCCCGGGGTTGTAGTGGACGTCCTGCTTCTCGATGATCGGGTCTTCGGACCCTTCTTCGGCCTCGACGGCCGCCTGGATGTCCCACTTGACGGCCTGGGAGTCGATGAACAGCGACGTGTAGGCGTGGCCGTTCCCGTCGAAGGTGGTGTGCAGCGGTCCGAGCCCGACGCGCGGCCGCCCGGCGACGACCTCCTCGGGGTCGGAGGAGTCGGCCAGCGCCTCCAGGTCCAGCATCGTCACCGTCGGGGAGAGCTTCCCGGCGATGAAGGCGTAGTCGCCGTTCGGACCGACCTCGACGCAGTGGGGGCTCTTCGGCGTCGGGATGTACTTCACGACCGGGCGGTCGCCCTGATTGAGCGAACTGCTCTGGGTGCCGTCGACGACGGGGACGCCGTTGACCTCCTCGTAGTTGCCGTTCTCGACGGCCTGCTCGATGGCCGGGATGTCGAAGGCCTTGACGTTGTCCCGGTCGTCGCGGGTCATCCCCTGGATGTCGGTGGCCTCCTCGCTGTTGTAACAGGAGGCGATGGCCCACCGGCCTTCCTTGCCCGTGTCGACGATGTCGAGGTTCCCGTCGACCGTGACCTGCCACTGCGTCTCCATCGACTCGGGGTCGACGGCGACGAACAGCGACGTGTAGTTGTCGGGGTTCGCCACGTCGCCCCCGTCGTTGGGCAGGGGCGCGCGGAACTCGCCGTTGCCGAGCACGTACTTCGTGTCGGGCGAGAGGACACAGCAGCCGTGGATGGCCTGCATGTTCGGCACGTCCGTGATGGCGTCCGTCTCGAAGTACGTGAGGTTCACGCGGGCGATGCGGCCGTTCGCCTTGTCGTTGACGTACAGGTACTCGCCGTCGTAGTCGCCGTCCGTCTCCGAGAGGTTCGGGTGGTGGTTGTCACCCCAGGAGTAGCCGCCGCCCTCTTCGAGCATCTCCTGTGTACCGTCGGTGAAGCCATAGCCCGTCGCACAGTCGGTGTTGAACACCGGAATACGCGTCAGTTCCCGCATCGACGGGATGCCGACGACCCGCAGTTCGCCGGAGTGGCCGCCCGACCAGAAGCCGTAGTACTCGTCGTGTTCGCCCGGCTCGACCGTGTGGCTCGCGCCGCCGCTCGACGGCGTCGACTGGCTGGCGGCGCTGCCGTCGCCGCCGGTCAGCCCCGAACAGCCGGCCACCGACCCCATCGCACCGGCGGCCACGCCGGCTTTCATGAAGTCACGGCGGCCCAGCGAGAGGCCGGGCAGGCCGAGCGAGAGGTCGTCGTCCTCGGCCGCCTCCTCCGGGGCCTCGACCTCCGCGAGCACGGAATCGAGCGTTTCTTCGTACTCTTCGAGTACTTCGTTCGGGTCGCGTGGGGTTTCGTTCTCGCTCATGTCAGACCACCTTTATCTGGCCGACCATCCCGTTCATCTCGTGGGGGATGCAGTAGTACTCGTAGGTGCCCGTCGTCTCCAGCGTGACCTCGTAGCTCTCGCCTTCCGGGATGTTTCCCTCTGTGCCGTTGCTGTAGCCGTCTTTCGCGGCCTGCTGGGAGTCGAACCCGCCGGACGCGAAGTACGTCGCGCCGTCGGGAATCCTGTCCTCGTAGGCCGTCACTGTGTGGCCGATGCTGCCGACGTTCTCGAACGTGACCGTCGTGCCCGCCTCGACCTGGATTTTCTTCGGCTCGTAGGCCAGTTCGTCCGTCATCTCGACGGTGCTCGTCTGGGTCCACTCGGACCCGCCGCCACCGCCGCTCGTTTCGGTGTCGCCGCCGTCTGACCCGTCGCTGCCGCCGCCCGAGTCGCCGTCACCGCTACTTTCTGACCCGCCGCTCGACGAACAGCCGGCCAGGGCGACGCCGGCCGCGACGCCCAGGCCACGTACGAATGTTCTACGCGTTTCCATGATAGCTCACGGCTGCAACTCGAAGACCTACCTGTATATATGGGGAACCGTGCTCTCATTCCGCAGGAAGCGGGGCGAATATGTTCGTCGCGACAGTGAACGGTGTTGTCCGATGTCACCTGTCACAGAACGCACCAGGCATGTCGTCGTCCTCTGACTGCCCCGGTCGGCCGGTCGGACAGTTCCCGTGCGGAGCCGGTGTGGACCGCCGTCAACTGTCGACTGATTCCTGGAACCGTGCGAGGCTGGTCAACACCGGGTACGTCCAGAGTTGCTCCTCGTACATGTACGCGCAGAACTCGTGTGTCTCGAACCGGTGGACGCTGGAGTGGAGCTGTTCCTGGCGGTCCTCCAGGAGCGCCCCGACGTCGTTCCGGAACGTCTCGCGGTACCACTCGGGCACGACGGTGCTATCGAGCGCATCGAGTATCCCCTGGAGGCTGCTTCGGTGCTCCCGCATAGCCTCCTGTTCCAGCCGCACAGCGCGGTCAAGCGCGGCCCGTTCGTCGACAGCCTGTTCGGCCGCAGCGACCAGCGACTGCTTCAGCGGGGGCGAAAACCGCACGTTCGTCTCGGGGTGAAACAGCGCCGCGTAGTCCGGCCCGAACTCGATGGCGACGTTCTCGACCAGCGACTCGTCGTAGACGGACTCGTAGTGGTCGACAGCGAGGACCGTGTCCGCGTAGGCGTCACGTAGTCTCTCGACGGGGTCGGAGGCGGACTGCTGGCGCGCGCCGACGGGGGAGGAGGGCTGTTCGGCGGGGTCGACGGCACGCAACCGCTCGAGGAACTCTTCGAGACCGTCCTGCTCGGCCGTCAACTCCGTGTGTTCCACGTCGAGCACGGAGAGCGCCGTCTCTATCGGCTCCAGGATGTGGTCTCGCCATGTATGCAGGAACCACTGCGTGCCGTCCTGCGCAGGCGTCGTTGACATGCTACCGTATCGTTCGGTAACAACAATAAGTGTTTTAGTTACCGGTCAACACCGCTTTGTTCCGAAAGGGTGTTTATATACGCCGCCGCTCCGGACAGTACCGGTCCCGGTCCCCGTCGTGGGGTTCCACCCCGGCTGTGGGCCGTTGGACGCCACGAGAACCGAGGTCACGGCATCGGTACACTGTGACGAAGAATGGTCGGTACTGGCAGGAAGTGGACCGATAGTGGCGTTGCCTCCGGGCCCCGTTGTACCCCCAACTAGTAACGAGGCTGAACATCAAGGCACTAACGACTGAGCCGTCAATCACCGCAGCAAGCGTCGCCGCCACGGATGTCCTCGGGCATCGTAATTGTCGTCGTCGCGCTCGTCACCTCGTTGTTCATGGCGTTTACCGTCGGGGCGAACAGCAACTCCGCCCCCATCGCGCCGGCCGTCGGCGCGAACGCCATCTCGACCCTCAAAGGGGCGCTGTTGGTCGGTCTCGTCGCCGGCTCGTCCGAGTCGAACGGCGTCTCTCCCAGGGAGACCGGCTACACGGTCGGAGCGTGGATTGTCTCTATGGTCGGTGGTGCCGCGGTCAGCTTCGCGCTGTATCACGCGCTCGCCGCGGTTCCGGAGCTGGGGTAATCAGGTATTGGTGAGCGTGACGAGGTCTGTCACGGCCGCGCTCTCTTTCATCTCGGACCACGTCTCGAACTCGGTCGTCGCCGCCACGAATTCGTCGCGGTCCTCGGCGGAGAGGCGCTGGATGCCACCGGGGGAATCACGCTCGCACGGGCCGGCTCGACAGAACTCGTCGACCGACTCGAACTCGGTGTGGCGCCGGACGAACGAGTCCGAGAAGAACGTGTCGGCGTCGTACGAGTTGCGAATCTCCGGTGTGGCAGCCCGTTCAATCGCCGCCGAGAGACGGGGCAAATGGGGTCATGCGCCTTGACCCGGAGGTCAAGAACCATAACTGGTCATTCGTCCGCCGCCCCGTAAATCTGGTGTGCGCCCCTCGCGCCATGGGCGAACACACGGGACCAGCACGCCCTATTTTGTATAGCGCTATAGCGTTTACGAGTGTGTTGCAGACCGTCACGAACGCTGACAGGAACACCGAGAACCCACCGTACCCTCACAGCAGTGAGTAGATTTCGGCTTCGTACACGTCTCTGATGCGGGTGCCCCATTCGTGAGTGTACGTATCGATGACGTCCTGTGCCACGTCGCCTCTGAGATACTTGACGACGCCGCGGTCTCCGGTACGGTCTCGGAGGTGCGTCGTGAAGAAGTGCCGGAAGTAGTGTGGAGTGACGTTCTCTTCGGCACCTCCGCCGTCGGTGTACCACCCGAACTCGCGGGCGTGTGACTCGACGATGTGATGGACCATGTTCGGGGTGAGACGCACCCCCCAGCTGTCGCTCGTGGACACGAACAGCGGTTCCGCAGCCGACTGCGTATCCGGGCGAATCGCGAGCCAGCGCCGCAGCACGGACGCCAGTTCCGTGTCGACGGGGACCGTCGTCTCGCGCTTGCGCTTGTTCGACGCCGTCCGCCGTTCACCGTTGCTTTTCTCGCCGCGGGTCGGTTCCGTCGCGACGAACAGCGAATCCGGACGCCCTTCGAGTCCCGCTCGAACCGAGACATCCGGTCTGGGGCCGGGCGTGTCGAGGTTGAGGTCCCGGACGTCGAGGTTACACAGTTCGCCGGCCCGCATGCCGGTTTTCAGCAGTGTCACGACGACAGCCCGCTCGAGGGGGTGGGAGACACGGTCGACGAACGAACGCATCGACGGGAGGTCTATCTCCCGGCGGGTCGGGTCGGTGTTGATGGACTCGTCCATCTCCTCTACGACCAGCGCCATCGGATTCGATTCGAAGACTCCCACTTGCGTCATGTACGCGAAAAACCGGTGGAGGTAGGAGGCGTAGGTCGCGACGGTACTCTCCTCGACGGTACCACGGAGATTGTGGACATATGCCATGCAGTCGCGATGTGACGCCTCCCGGACGGGAACCGGCTGGCGACCGTCGGTCAGGTAGGACTCGAAGTCCCGGAGCACCCGCTCGTAGGACGCCCGGGTCCGGTCGCTCTTCCCGTGGTACGTGATGTCGTCGAGGAAGTACCCGACGGGGTCCGAGTCGGCGTCGGGCGCAGTCGCATCCGTGCTCATTCGTCCTGAACGTACCCCCCGTGTCGCCCGCTGTACTGGACTTCGTTTTCGGACTGCAGTTCCTGCAGTGTCTCTTCGAGACGTTCCTTGATGTCGTCGGTCAGTTCCGCGAGGAGGTCGTCCCACTCGTAGTAGTCGCCGTCAGAGAGGATGTCGCGCACCCGGTCTTTCAGAGCGTCACCCCCAGGGGTAGCGTCCGGAGAACGGGGTTCCTCGGCCTCGCTCTCTTCGGAGTCCGAACCGTCATTCTCGACCGCCGGTTCGAACCCGCGCCGGCCCGCCTGGACCATCGTTCGGACGAACTCGCTTTGGCTCATGTCCAGTTCCTCGGCGTGAGTCTGCCACTGGTCCTTCTGGTAGGCCGGGATGTACGTCCGGACCGTCGCTCGCTCGCTGTCACTGGCCATATCACCCCCTCGAATCCCTGGAACTTCAATGTAGTCCCAAGCTCGCTGATAAACACACTTATTTGTGCGTATAGTACCCTATTTGCCACCCTTTCACCCCCTAACTGAACATTCGCTGACTGCTTTGGCGAGAGTGGGCTCACACTCACAAATAAAATATGGTCTCAGGCACTGCGTTTGGACATCCGAATCTGATGATTGACTATCACGACGCAGACGAATATGACCCTTGAGGCAGTCGGTCGGAAGAGGCTCATTCGTCATTGTGTCAGCGCGGAATCCACCGGGTCGACAATCTGTACAATACCGTCGACGCACCGGGTCAACCAGAGTGTGAATGCCTGCCTGACCCCGGTGGTAGTCTCTTTTTGCACGGCAACTGGGCGCTACTGGTCTCACAGGCACTCTGAAATACCCACGGCACTCCCGACAGCTCCGGCGTGGTCCCAGAATCCAATATTCTGTGTCAACATCACACAGTCTGTCTCTGCTGCTCCGCCAATCCGGTTCGCTATAGTGATGGTATCCGGACGATTGATGAAGTCCCCGGGACATTCCGTATCCCCGATTTACGCCTCGGCACGGATTGATGCTCCGGACGAAAGACGCCGCATTCTCATCGGCTTCAGAATGAGACTTCGACTCAAGTATCGCCGGCACGTATCGGAGACGTTCCGGGAAGTACTGCTACAGCCATCGGCGGTGAGGCCACGAGAGCACTCAGAACTACCCGTGCTGACCTGTCGGTCGGCCCTGGTCGAGCGGGTGAGAGTTGTTGAGGCGGGCCGACAATGTCGCACGGATGGCACGCTCTAGTACCCGACTCGTCACGAGTCCAGTCTAGCTCGCGTCGAGCGGTGTGACTATCGGGCGTCGACCTGTGGCCGGTGGCTCGAAACCCGGCCGCATTAGCGTGTCCAGGTCAAAGGCAGTGTATGCGCTCCCGACGCCACACATCTCGGGCGGGTGGGTTCGATGGCTAACGACGCCCTCGTTCTCCTGTTTATGATTGCGATTGTACTGGTGGTCATGAGTGTCTGCCTCGTCGGTGGCTTCTATCTGGTCAAGTACCTCGCCGACTACACGTTCAATTCGTAGCGGGCTTCTGCAGGTCACCGGCCGTCCGACGCAGCAGGTACAACAGTGCTCCTCACGTCGATATCTGATTACCGATAGTAATCTCCGGCTGATGACGAATGATTCGCTCGGAACGTATAAATTGTATAGTGCTATACCAAAGGTGGGGCGTAGAAGCGCAGAACTCGTACCCGAAAGGGTACAACTCGCGAGAAACCGACGCAATCACGCCGTATTTGACGACCTCGCAGAACGGTCAACTGCCGGTATCTAATTCCTGAATCTTAACATCGGTACCCGGATAGAGGTGTGTATGGCAAACGATACGCCGGCATACGATTTCAAAGAGAGGGACGTCTACATCCTCCGAGAGCTTGCGAAAAACTCCAGTATCTCTTCCCGTGACCTCGCCGAAATCCTCGAAGACGAGTACGGCATCGATGTCTCGTACGTCACTGTCAACGAGTCCATCCGCAACATGCGTGAGGCGGGTGTGTTCCGGGAAGCAATCGTTCCAAACGAGGAGTACTTCATATTCGAACTGTTCGAATTCAAGTTCAACCCCGAGTACTTCGCGGACACGTGGCGCAACACGATGGAGAAAATCCGCGACGACGAACACACGCTCATGTACTTCCTGTCGGACGGCGAGTACCAGTGGAAGTCTATCATGCTCTTTCCGACGCGTGAACACGGCGAGCGCTGGCTCCACGAGTTCTACAAGAACCACGGCAAGACGGTGCTGAACGTCCGCACGAGTGTGATGACGAACGTCCTTGAGTTCGGTGCCAGCCCGGACCTCTTCGATTACCTCGACGGCGAAGACGACTACCAGTTCTAACTCTGCGGCGCTCGCGTCGCCGCCCTACTCCTCGATAGGCAGCGACCCGTACTCCGCCTCGAAGCGTTCGGCGAGTCGCTTCTTGTTGTACTTCCCAGTGGTTGTCTTGGGCACCTGGTCGATGAACTCGAAGCGGTCCGGGAGCCACCATTTCGGGAACTCCGCGAGCAGGTAGTCCCGGAGGTCCTCGGCGGTCACGGCGTCGGCTGCGACGACGTACGCAACTGGGCGCTCTTGCCACTTGTCGTGGGGCACGCCGATGACGGTGGCTTCCTCGACCCCATCGTGACCGACGAGGGCGTTCTCCAGTTCGATGCTTGAAATCCACTCGCCGCCGCTCTTGATGGCGTCGTCGAGGCGGTCGACCACGTCGAGATTGCCGTACTCGTCGACGGTGGCGATGTCGCCGCTCCGGAACCACCCGTCCTGCGTGAACGACGTTCGCGTCGCGTCCGGGCGCTGGTAGTACTCGCCGGCAAGCCACGGGGCCCGTGCCTGCACTTCGCCGGGCGTCTCGCCGTCGTGGGGCACCGGCTCCCCGCTCTCGTCGCGGAGTCGAACCTGGACGCCCGGCGCGGGGATGCCCGCTTTCATCCGGAGACGGTCCCGTTCCGCTTCGGGCAGTTCCCGCATCTCCGTCGTCATCAGTGTGTTCGCGAGGTGGGGCGAGGCCTCAGTCATCCCGTAGCCCTGACTGATGGGTGCGTCGTAGACCTCGTCGAACTTCCGGATGAGCGACGCCGGGGGGGAACTCCCGCCGATGAGCACGTCCTGAAGCGAGTCCAGCGCGTCCGGACCGAGATAGTCGGCGTCCTCGATGAGGCGGTCGACCTCCATCCAGACGGTCGGGACCGCGGCCGCGACGGTAACCGCCTCCTCGGTTATCAGGGGGAGGAGTTCGTCCGGGTCGGTCCGCTGGCCCGGGAGCACGATTTTCGCGCCGGTAAACGTCGTCGTGTACGGGAGCCCCCAGCCGTTGACGTGGAACATCGGCACCACCGGCATCACGGTGTCGGTCTCGCTGACGCCGAACACGTCGACGTGGCTGTGCATCAGCGTGTGCAGGAACTGGCCCCGGTGGGTGTACTGGACGCCCTTCGGCAGCCCGGTGGTGCCGGACGTGTAACAGAGCGCGCTCTCAGTGTCCTCGTCGATGGCGGGCCAGTCGTAGTCGGTGTCGTAGCCGTCGATGAACGACTCGTAGTCGGTGACCGACTCCAGCGACGTGTCCGGGACGTCGGTGTGGCCGCCGAGAACCACGTACTGCTCGACGCTGTCGAGGTCGTCCGCGACGGGTTCGAGGACGTCGACGAACTGCGGGTCGACGAACATCAGCCGGTCCTGGGCCTCCTCGATTATCTCGACGAGGTGGTGTTCCGGCAGCCGGTGGTTCACCATGTGGATGCTGCGCGCGCTGCAGGAGGGGCCGAAGTAGAGCTCGAAGTGACGGTAGTGGTTGACCGCCATCACGCCCGAGCGGTCGCCGTCCGCCATCCCGTAGTCGTCCAGCGCGTGCGCGAGCTGACTGATGCGCTCGTAGGCGTCGCCGTACGTGTAGCGGTGTGTGCTGCCGTCCGGGAGCGCGGTGACTATCTCCTTGTGGTCGAAGAGGTCGCGGGCCCGCTCCAGGAGCTTCGTTATCGTGAGGTCGTATTCCATTGTCATGCTGTATCATCCCGTGGCACGAATCGATAAAACACCCTGTCCCGGTCAGTCGGACCGTCGATGTCCACGACCTGCAGCGTCACGGGATCGCCGATGGCGAGGTCGTCGTAGCCGACGCCGTCGATGTGGGCCGACAGCTGGATGTCGACGCCGTCCAGGTCGACGACGCCCGTGACGAACGGCGTGTCCATCCCGACCGGGCCGCCGCCCCTGACGGCGGCGAACGCGAACAGCGTGCCGTCGTGGGGCAGCGAGACGTACTCGAGGTCGTCGCTCGTACACTCCGGACAGACGACCCGTGGCGGGAAGTGGCGCTCACCGCAGTCCCGACACGCCGTCGTGGACAGCGACCCGTCGCTGAGGCGGTCGTAGAACTCGTGAATCCGCGTGTGGTCGGCATCCTGCAGCTCGTAGAAGTCGAGCAGACGCGGCATCTCGATTGTCTCCGGCACCGAGACAGTCGTCCGCGGCGGTTCGTCGTCGGGGTGGTTGGTGTGGTCGGTCATTGTGGGTCCCTCGCGAGCGTCATCACGCTGTGGACGCTACCGCTGCCGCTGAGATTGTGGATGAGGCCGGTCTCCGGGCTGTCCGGCACCTGTCGGGCGGACTCGACCTCGCCGGTGAACTGCTTGTACACCTCAAGCGCTTGCGAGACGCCGGTCGCACCCAGCGGGTGCCCACAGCCCAGGAGCCCGCCGCGGGGGTTGACGGCGATGTCGCCGTCGAGTTCGCTGCGCCCGTCCTCGATGAACTGGCCGCCCTCGCCTTTCTCCACCCAGCCGAGGTCCTCGTACTCGATAATCTCGCTGACGGAGAAGCAGTCGTGAATCTCCGCGACGTCGAGCTCCTCGACTGGGTCGTCGATACCGGCCTGGTGGTAGGCCTCCTCCGCGGCGACGGTGGCCTGGGGCCACGCGGACATCGACGGCAGGTTGTTGATGGAGTTGCTCGCCATGCAGGACTGGCCGCTCCCCGTGACGTACGCCGCGGTGTCCGTGAGTTCGCGGGCCTTCGACTCGCTGACGAGTAGCAGGCCGGCGGCGCCGTCCGTGATACCGCTGCAGTCAAGCAGGCATAGCGGGGGCGCGACCGGATAGGAGTCCAGCACGTCGTCGACGCTGACCTCCTGCTGGAACTGCGCGTAGGGGTTGTTCGCGGCGTGGCGTTTGTTCTTGACGCTCACCTTCGCGAGCTGTTCGCGGGTGGTGCCGTACTCGTGCATGTGGCGCTGGGCGAACATCGAGAAGAAGGACGGCGCGTTCAGGCCGTTGACGCCGTCGAACTCGCGGTCGAGCACGTTCGTCATGCCCGACTGGGTCTCCGCCATGTAGTCGTCGCCGAGGTTCATCTTCTCGACGCCGAGCACGAGCGCCACGTCTAGCTGACCGCTGGCGATGGCGAGCCACGCGTACCGGAGCGCCGCCTGCCCGCTCGCACACGCCAGTTCAGTGCGTGATATCATCTTCGTGACGTCGATGCCGAGCAGCTCCGCGGCCAGCGGGGCGACGTGGCTCTGGAAGGCGAATCGCTCGGGCTGTACCGCGCCGACGAACAGCCCTTCGACGTCGTCCGGCCCGAGGCCGTCCACGTCGTCGAAGGCGGCCTTTCCGGCCTCCTGTGCGAGGTCCTTCCACGTCGCTTCACGTTTCCCCCAGTCGGCGTGGCCGCCGCCGACGATTGCAGCGCTCCGTGTCATCACTCGAACTCCGGTTCGCGGTCGTCTCTGAACGCCGTCACGCCCTCGACCATGTCGTCCGTGGTCGTGAGCAGGCCAAAGGCCTGGCTCTCCGAGTCGAGGCCCGCCTGCAGGCTGGCGTCCTGTCCGTCGTCGATGACGCGCTTTGCGACCTTCAGCGCCGTCTTCGGGCCGTTTGCGAGGTCATCGATGAACTCCTCTACCGTCTCCTCGAACTCGGACTCCGGGACGGCGCGATTGAGCAGTCCCCAGTCGGCGGCGCGCTCGGCGGAAATCTGCTCGCCGCGGAAGACGAGTTCCTTCGCGCGGCCCTCCCCGACGATGCGGGTGAGCCGCTGGGTGCCGCCGCCGCCCGGGATGAGCCCGAGGTTGATTTCCGGCGCACCCAGCGAGGAACTCTCCGTCGCGAGCCGGAGGTCACAGGCCAGCGCTATCTCGAAGCCCGCGCCCAGACAGAAGCCGTCGATGCGCGCGAGCGTCGGGCGCTCGAACTCGTCGATGGCCTGAATCGTCTCGTCGACGTCCATCAGCTCGGTGGGTTCGGAGGTCATGAAGCCGGTGATGTCCGCGCCGGAACTGAACGCCTGCCCGGCGCCCGAAAACACCACGCAGGACACCTCGTCGGTGTCGGCGTTGTCGAGGGCTTCCTTCACCTCGCCGAACATCGTCTCGGAGAACGCGTTCAGCCGCTCCGGACGGTCGAACTCGATTTCGAGGACCCCACGGTCGTCCAGCGACTTGTTGATGTACTGGTAGGGCCCATCGCCGGCGTAGTCGTGGAAGCCGCGGCCGGCGTCGACGCCTGTGTGGCCGTTCTCGACGAGTTCGACGAGGTAGTCGTCCGGCGCGAACCGTCGAGCACCCGTCTCCTCGTAGAGCGTCTGGAGTTTGTCGAGGACGCTGTCGAGGCCGAGTTGGTCGCCAAGCCGGCAGACGCCCTCCGGAAAGCGCGCGCCCAATCTGCTGCCGAGGTCGATGTCGTTCGGCGTCGCGACGTCGTTGCCGACGAGCCGTGCGGCCTCGTTGACCATTCGGGCCTCGATGCGCAGCCAGTCGAAACCCTCGCCATCGCCCGGTTCGTAGTCAGGGCCGTCGGCCTCCCAGTCGTAGAACCCCTGGCCGGTCTTCTTCCCGAGGTGGTCCGCCTCGACCTTCTCGGCGATGGTCGGCGGCGAGTCGAGGTCGGTGTCCTCGCGGAAGTGGTACGCGATGTCAATGCCGGTGTAATCTGCGAGTTCGAACGGCCCCATCGGGTAGCCGCGCTGGTAGACCATCGCGGCGTCGGCTCGCTGAACCGTGGTCCCGTCGTCCGCGAGCATCCACGCTGCCTCCTCGATGAACGGCAGCATGACGTTGTTCACGATGAACCCATGGACGTCCCGCTTGACGTCGATAGCGCGCTTGTCGAGGTCGGCGACGAACGCGTGGATGGCTTCGAGGGTCGCCTCGCTGGTCCGTTCGCCGTGGACGACCTCGACGAGGTTCATCTTCACCGGCGGATTGAAGAAGTGCGCGCCGACGACCTGTTCTGGGCGGTCGGTCGCTGCTCCGATTTCGGTGATGCTCAGGCCGGACGTGTTCGACGCCAGGATGGCGCGCTCGGGCGCGTAGTCGTCGACTTCGGCAAACGTCTCGCGCTTCAGACTGAGGTTTTCGGGAATCGCCTCGATGACGAGGTCCGCGTCGGAAACGGCGGCTTCGAGCTCCGTCTCGCCGGAGATGCGGGCGCGTACGTCGTCGGCTGACTCGTCGAGATTGCCTTTCTCCTCGAGCTTGCCGAGGCTCCACTCCACCTGTTCGAGGCCGTCATCGACAAGGTCGTCTTCGATGTCTCGAAGCACCACGTCGTAGCTCGCAATGGCGGCGAGTTCAGCGATACCGTGGCCCATGCTTCCCGCACCGAGCACGGCCACACTCTCTATCTCGTTCTCTCCCATCATAATAACACAACGTAATCAATATATTTAAATTATTGGTTACGTTGTTTTGTGAATAGCGCTATTTGCTTAACTAAAACGAGTTCAGCGAGTCGCGTCACCGAACACGACGCCGACACGCCTGCAGACGAGTCCGGACGAATTCGTCCGCGACACGCCGTCTCAGTCAGCGTGGATACCGTCGGACTCGCTGTCCTCACGGACGCCACCCTGTTTGGGGTGGCCGGTACAGCGACGCCCGGCGCTCACTCTATGGGGTGCTGTAGTTCGGCGGCCTGTTCGGTTTGCGGGTAGACGAGGCGCTGCTCGCCGTCCCACCACTGTGCGCTCGCGGCCGAGAGTTGGCCCTCGACGGGCATCCCGTACTCATCGAAGCCGAAGTCACCGATGACAGTGCTGAATTCCGTCTCATCGAGCGACGCCCGCACGCTCTCGGGGTCGGGGCTCCCGGCGCTGACCAGCGCCTGCTCGGTCGTCTGTGCGAGATTGTAGCCGACGCCGACCATCACGCGCGGCGTCTCGCCGTCGTTCCGGTCAGCGTACGTGCTCAGAAACGCTTCGTTGCCGTTGCCGGTCATTCCAGATGCCCAGCCCGGGCACATTGTGACGTAGTTCCCTTGTTCGCCAAGCGCCGACCACCACGCCTGTGGGTCCGCGGCACGCACGAACTCGATGAAATCGGGCATGTAGCCGGAGTTGTTCAGTTGGTTCATGGCAGTGATACCGTCGGGCGGCTGCGGGCACGCAACGAGCGCTTCGACTCCGGCGTTTTCGGTCTGTGAGATGAGCGTCGAGAAGTCCTCGTTGCCGGGGTTGTACGTCTCCCGCATCCCGATATCGTAGCCCGCGTCCGAGAGGGTCGAGTCCCAAGCGTTCGCCATCTCGGCACCCCAGCCGGAGTTCTCCTCCCAGATACCGACCGTCTGTGGACGCTCGCTCGCCGGGATGAGTTCGAGTATCCCCCTAGTCGCGCGCGTGACATCGCGCGTCTTCGGGAACGGCGTGTACGTCCACTCTTTGTTCCCGGAGACGAGCGGTTCTTGATAGCAGGTGGCGACCGCAAGGAACGGTAGCCCCTGGTTTTCGGCGTACGCCGACCCCGACATGACGAGTGGGCTGGAGAAACTCCCCCAGATCATGTTCACATCGTTGTTGCTGGTGAGTTGTTGGAGTTGCTGGCGGAGCGTCTGGGCGTCGCTCTCGTCGTCCCTGACGAGGAGTTCGACTTCCCGGTCGACGTTGTCGCGCTCGTTGAGCATCTCCACGCCGAGCTCGTAGCCGGCGAGCATTTCGTTGCCGACCGGGGCCAGCCGCCCGGTTTCCGGAACGGCGGCCGCGATAGTGACCGTGTCCGACCCGCTGTCACTGCTGAAGACGGTACAGCCAGCGAGGCTACTGAGACCAGTCGCACCTGTTGCACCGGCAATCTTCAGGAACGACCGCCGACCGCGTTTACTGTCAGATGTACCCATGCACCACACCTATACGCACATATTGTTAAGCTTTTCTATCAGTATTGAATTAGATGTGAGTTAATATTCTGCATTTGGCGTTTGTTGTTCATCTTCCGTTAGCGGGGAAGCGGCTGATGAGATTCCGCGACGAAACGGAGAGCCTGCGACGCCACGGGTGCGTCGGAGGCTGGTCCTGCTTAACATCGTAATCTGTGCCCTGGCGACCCGCATCCGGCATCACATACATGAAGGGGAAGCTCACCGGCTAACGCTGTTGGAGCAATCGGACAACAACCAAACGCGAACGTGCCGAATCGGGTCCGATGCAGTGAAGAGGCCAGTCCCGACTACTGCAGGGCGCTGCGCGCGATTCGATGCCGTTCCGGGAGACAGCCACGGCCTGTGACTCGGCCTGTCGACCAGCCGTCGTCCGACCCGCTACTCGTCGTCGCTTCCGGTCGCCACGCCCAGAATCGTCGTCTCGGCGTCGAAATACGTCGGCGCGTCGGTGTCGATTTCGAACTCCAGAACCGCTTCGAGGTTTCCGGAGCCGTCGGCGAGGTCCTCGGCGAGTTCGGTGTATCCGTCCGCGAGTGCGCGGTACTCGTCTATCTCGGCCTGTTTCGCCTGCGCTCGGCCCTGCTTGGCCTCGATATCCGCGACCGTCGCTTCGGCGTCCGCGTCGGGGCCCTCAGCCAGAGCGGCGCGGGCGTCGGCGGTGTCCCGGTCGATTTCTTCGAGCAAATCCGAAAGCTCCGCGCTGAGTCGTTCCAGATGACCAGCGAGAATCGCGGCCTGGGTCCGGCAGTACTCGGCGAGTTCCGCCCGGGAGATGTCGCCCGCGTCGTCGTTCATTGCAGTCGGTACGCCGTCGGCGCGAAAATCGGTTTCGATGAGCGGAGAGAGGCTACTCCTCTTCTTCGCTCAGGCTCTGTGACGGCCCGCCGGAGAAGACGAACTCGTGTTCGGCCTCGGTCTCGAAGCGGTTCAGGATGTCACCCAGCGGTTTCGCGTAGCGTTTGAGTTGTTCGGCACGCGCGGACACCTCGTTGAGTTCCGCGGCCTGCTCCTCGGCCGCACCGGCGACGGTCTGGGTTTCGGCCATCATCTGGTCGCTCGTTTCGGCGGCCGACTGCAGCGTGGTCGCGACCGTCTGGAACCGTTCGAGCGAGTCACTCAGGTCGACCTCCGGGTTGTTCGCGTCCAGTTCTTCGAGGGTGTCGACGAGAGCGTCGAGGTCCCTGGAGATGGCGGCCAGGCGGTCCTTCTGGTCGGAGGCGTCGTCGGATATCTTCTGTGTCGACTCGGCCACCTGCTCGGACGCGTCACGGACGGACTCGGCGCTCGTGAGGACGATCTCGCCCGATTCCGCGACCTCGTCGGCGAAACTGTCCAGCTGGCCGACCGTCTTTTCGAGTTCGTCGACCATGCCGTTGAACTCGCTGGCGATGCGGTCCATCGATTCGTTCTCGCCGTCGGTGGTCATCCGCTCGGTGAGGTTCCCGGCGGCCGTCGCCTCCATCACGTCGGAGAACTCCTCGGCTTTGCGCTGGAGATATCTGTTGACTTCCAGCGCTTCGGCCCGGGAGACTTCCGCCTCCTTCTGGGCGCGTTCGGCCTCGTCTATCTGTTCTCTGAGCGCGTCACGCATGTCGGCGAACCCGCTGTAGAGCCGCCCGACGTTGTCGATACGGGCGGTGGCGATGTCGACGTCGAGGTTCCCCTGTCGCATCTGGTCAGTCTTCCGGGTCAGCCTGTCTATCGACGTCGCCGTGTTGTATCCCAGCACCGCACCGACGCCGGCGATGAGCAACACCATCAGCGCCGTGCCGACGAGTCCGTACTGCTGGACGTCCTGAACGAACCCGAACACCGCGGAGTTGGGTGCGTGTACGAGAACGACCCAGTCGGTCCCCTGAATCGGCGCGTAGCCGACAGTGTAGCGCTCCCCGAGCACGTCGGTCCCCGGCATGCTGTCGTCGACACCGGACTGCTGGTCCGACGAGCGGAGGGCGTTCGCCGCGTCGAGGACCTCGGTGGCGCGGGCGCTCGAACTGTACGGCTGGAGCGTGCTCTCGCCCAGACCGCGGCTCCCGTCACTTGGTTCGTCTATCATGACGACTGCCGACCTGTTGACGACCTGCGTGAACCCGCCATCGGCTCTGGCACTACCCTGGAAGGAGTTCGCTATCTCGCCGAGCGAGTACTCGATGAGGAGATATCGGTTCTGCGAGGCGTCGACGGGACTGGCGAACCCGACGACTGGTCCGGAGGGGGTCTGGTAGACGTCGGAGACGACGACGTCGCTCGCCGTTTCGAAGCTCGATTCGGTCAGCCACGCCCTGCCCGTCGACCCGAGCGGGGACGTCGCCAGCACTTCCGAGTTGGACGTGCTCGCGACGACGTCCGACTGGCCGACCCCGCGCTCGACGAGGTGGATGTTCGCGGCGTCCGCAGACAGGGCAGCCTTTCGGTTGTCGAGTTCTATCTCGATGTCGTCGGTGTCGCTGCTGGCCCAGACGTCGTCGGCGGAGACGAACTGCGTCGACAGCCTGTTCCGGTCCACCCACTGCGACAGGATGTCCGCCTCCTGTGCCGCGGCGTTTTCGTAGTCGCTCAGCACCTGCTGCTCGGTGTAGTTCCTGACTTGCTCCGTCGCGGCGAGGCCGACGAGTCCCACCGACAGCGCCATGACGAACAGAACGATGCCGAACTTCAGCGCGAAGTTCCGCCGGACGAAATCCGGGACCACTGCGGCCAGAATCCCGCCCGACGCGTCCGAGTCCTCTCCGGTACCGTCTGTCGGTCGGATGTCGTCTGCGCTCATAGTTAGCTCTCCCCCAGTGAGCAGTCGGCCGCCGGACCGCTGTCGCACGCGTACCGCACCGCTGTTGGCTCTCCCACGAGGCTGTAGTAGGTCCCGTAGGAGTGTTGTACCTCCGATTTCCCCTTGACGACCGGGACTCGCCGCATCGCCTGATGGTCACAGCGCCGGAGCGTCTGCGGGCCGAGTCCGGCGTCGTACTCGTGCCCTTCGAGTTCCGTGATGACCGCTCTGGGGTCGAACGTCCCCGCACGCTCGACGGCGCTGGCGTACTGGAGCGTCTGCGTGTACGCGACGTGTGCCGGGCCGGACGGGACGGCCGAATCCGAGGACCCCGTCGTACTGCCGTACTCCTCCCGGAACGCCTCCCGGAAGGCGTCCGATAGCGGCGAGTCGATGGCCGGACTCCAGGCGACGGTTCCGACGACGCCGTCGATGGCATCGCCCGCAGTCCGGGCGACCGCCAGCGAGGCCAGCGGCAGGACGATGTCGGCGTCCGGGTACGCCTCCCGGAACGCTCTGAGGGCGTTCACTGCGTCGAAACCACGGAAGCCGAGCACAATCGCGTCGAAGTCGACCGACTCGATGTCCGCGGCGTACTGGGAGTAGTCGCTCGTTCCGGCCTGTGCGTTGTACTCCCAGACGGGTGACCAGCCCAGGTCCCCGAGAACGCGGTCCATGTCGTCCCGAAACGCCGCGCCCCAGTCGCTCTGCTCGAAGAACTTCGCATAATTGACGTCCGTCCCGTATTCGGCACGCAGCACCGGGGCCAGCGCCTCCGCGGTCATGTGACTGTTGACCATCTCGTGAAACGAGTACCGGTTACAGGCTGCCCCCGTCAGCGAACCCGCCTGGGCCGTCGTCGACATGTAGACGACCTGGTTCTGCGCGGCGACCTCCTGGGTCGCCGCTGCGGAATTGCTGGACGTGCCGCCGGCGAGCATGATGGCCTCCTCGCTGTCGACGAGTCGCCGTGCGTTCCGCCGAGCGGTGTCCGAACTGCTGCCCGTGTCTTCGACGGCGAACTCAACCGCCTTGCCGAGAAGTCCGTCGCCGTCCAGGGGCGACTCGTAACTGCCGGCCGACACCCACCCGCCGCCGCTGTTTATGTGTTTGACCGCGAGTTCGACCCCGCGGCGTTCCTGCTGACCGGCCGGGGAGTACGTCCCGGACGAGGCGACGTTGATGCCGAAGGTCACCGAGTCCCCCGACACCGGATAGTTCCCGACCGGCGTCGGTGTCGTCCCACCACCGCCGGTCACCCCTTCGCTACCGCCACAACCGGCGAGTCCGACCAGCCCGGACGCCCCGATTGACCGTAGTAGGACCCGCCTAAAGACGGAGTCCCCACCTCCGTTTCTCCCGAAATCCATAATGACAAATGTAATTACTAGCGTACATAAGCTTTTGGAGAGGCACGCTAACACCAATTCTCCACGGGAGAAATACGAACTCGGACACCATGGTCCGGTAAGAAGTGATTAACAGCCCCGCAAAGCGAGCGCTTCTCCGGGATTTATACATACCCAAGAGGAACGTCCGGTATGACGGAGTTAGTCACATTCGGCGAGACGATGCTGCGGCTGTCGCCGCCTGACGACGAGCGACTGGAGACGGCGGACCGGTACGCGGTCCGGGCGGCCGGCGCGGAGTCGAACGTCGCCGTCGCCGCACAGCGACTCGGTCTCGATGCGACGTGGACCTCGAAGCTCCCGGATTCGCCGGTGGGCCGACGGGTCACCGGCGAACTCAGGCACCACGGCGTGTCGGTCGACGTCGCCTGGGACGACTCGGCCAGCGCCCGACAGGGGACCTACTACCTCGAACAGGGCAGCCCGCCCCGGGGGAACGAGGTGATATACGACCGCGGGAACGCCAGTGTCACGACCGCCACGCCGGCGGAGCTTCCCACCGAGACCATCGCCGACGCCGCCGGGTTCCACACCTCCGGCATCACGCCCGCGCTCTCGGAGACGCTCGAATCGACGACCGCCGACCTCCTCTCGCTCGCCCAGGAGGCGGGGACGACCACGAGCTTCGACCTGAACTACCGCTCGAAGCTCTGGTCCCCCGCTGAAGCGCGGGCGGTCCTGACCGAACTGTTCCCGGCCGTCGACGTGCTCGTGGTCGCCGAACGCGACGCCGACGTCGTGCTCAACCGGACCGGCGATGCGGAGTCGGTCGCGCGGGACCTCGCCGCCGAGTACGGGTTCGAGGCGACGGTGATTACGCGGGGGAGCGACGGTGCGCTCGCGCTGGCCGACGGCACCGTCGTCGAGCAGCCGACCTTCGAGTCGACCGACGCGCACCCGGTCGGGACCGGCGACTCGTTCGTCGGCGGCTTCCTCTCCCAGTACCTCACCGGGGAGTCGGTCCCGGACGCGCTCGCCTGGGGTGCCGCGACGGCCGCGCTCAAACGGACGATTCCGGGCGACATCGCCGTCGTCTCGCCCGAGGAAGTGCGGTCGATTCTCAGCGGCGACACGGAAGCCATCTCGCGGTAGCTACGGCGTCCAGCAAGCTTCTTATCCCCTCGCTGGGAACGTCGATGCATGATTAACTACGAACTCTGTAAATCGAGAACCGCTGGACGTGGTGGCCATGATGCGTAGCGCGAAGATTGTCTGCACCCTTGGTCCCGCGTCGGACTCGGTCGATGACATCGCGTCGCTCGCAAAGGCCGGGATGTCCGTCGCCAGACTCAACGCGAGCCACGGCTCGCCGGAACACCGCCGGGAGATGATAGACCGCATCCGGGAGGTCGACGAGGCGGTCGCGGAACCGGTCGCGGCGATGCTCGACATGCCGGGGCCGGAGGTACGGACCGCCGAAATCGACGCGCCGATTCAGCTCACCGAGGGCTCCACGGTCCGATACGTCGTCGGCGACGACGCGACGCCGGAGGAGGTCGGCCTCTCGCAGTCGATTACGGCGGTCGAGCCGGGCGACCGGGTGCTGCTCGACGACGGTCGCATCGAGACGACCGTCGAGCGTATCGACGGCGAGACGGTGTACGCGACCGTCGAGAACGGCGGCAAACTGGCCGCCCGCAAGGGGGTCAACGTCCCCGGCGTCGAACTGGGACTCCCGACGATTACGGCAAACGACGAGCAGGAACTCGACGTGGCTGCCGAGAAGGAACCCGACTTCGTGGCCGCCTCCTTCGTCCGCGACGGCGAGGACATCTACGAAATCAATCAGGCCCTCGAAGAGCGCGGCGTCGACATCCCCATCATCGCCAAAATCGAACGCGCCGGGGCCGTCGAGAACCTCGATTCGATAATCGACGAGGCCTACGGCGTGATGGTCGCCCGCGGCGACCTCGGCGTCGAGTGCCCGCTGGAGGACGTGCCGATAATTCAAAAGCGCATCATCCGGCGGTGTCATGAGGCCGGCGTCCCGGTCATCACCGCGACGGAGATGCTGGACTCGATGGTCCACTCGCGGCGACCGACGCGCGCGGAGGCCTCGGACGTGGCCAACGCCGTCCTCGACGGCACCGACGCGGTCATGCTCTCCGGCGAGACGGCAATCGGCGACCACCCGACCCGCGTCGTCGAGACGATGGACCGCATCATCCGCGACGTGGAGGAAAGCGAGGAGTACGCCGAGTCACGCGAACAGCGCGTGCCGAACGCCGGCGACACCCGGACGGACGCGCTGGCCCGCTCCGGGCGGTTTCTCGCGAGGGACATCGGCGCGTCGGCCATCGTCGCCGCCTCCGAGTCCGGGTACACCGCGCTGAAATCGGCGAAGTACCGGCCCTCGATTCCCATCGTGGCGTCGACGCCGAGCGAGCGCGTCCGGCGGAAGCTCGCCCTCTCCTGGGGCATCAGGCCAGTGACGACCGAGTACACCACGGAGGGGGCCGACGCCATCATCCAGACCTCGGTCCAGGCGGCGCTCGACACCGAGGCCGCCGACAGCGGGGACACGGTGGTCGTGATCTCGGGGATGATGACCGAACTGGAGGGGATGAACACGGCGAACATGCTGAAGGTCCACGTCGCGGCCGAAACGGTCGCTAGCGGCCGCTCCATCGTCGAGGGGCTGGTGACCGGGCCGGTCCACCGGCTTTCGGCGGCCCCGCCCCGCGAGTCGCCGGGCGACCTGTCGAACGTCCCCGACGGGGCGATACTGGCGGTGCCCGAGGGGTTCGACGGCGAGTTCGTCGGCGACACCAGCCGCATCGGCGGCATCATCGACGCCCACGAGGGCGTCACGAGCTACGCCGCAATCGTCGCCCGCGAGCTCTCGATTCCGATGATTTCGAACGCGGCCCTGCCCGAGAGCGTCTCGGACGGCTCGACCGTCACGCTTGACTCCGAGCGAGGCGTCGTCTACGAGGAGGCCGTCGGGCGCGAGGACATCTCGGGCTCGGAGCGGGACTACTGACCGCAGTAGAATCTGTGTAGTTAAGTATCGGTGGGGCAACCCTTCGACCAGCATGGGCGCTTACGCAGGGGTCGACCTCGGAGCGACACATATTCGCGCTGTTATCGGTGACGAGACAGGTTCGCTAGTCGCGTCACACAAAACTGAGACACCGCGTGGACCGTCCGGTATCGCGGTCACGGAGGCGGTCCTGAACGCGCTCCGGAAGGCCTGTGACGCCGCCGACATAGACCCGACGGACGTGACTGCCGCCGGCATCGCTTCCTTCGGCCCGCTGGACCTCGCCGAGGGCGTCGTCGAGAACCCCGCGAATCTCCCCGACACCATCGACCGGATTCCGCTGACCGGCCCGGTCGAGAACCTCATCGGCAGCGACCGGGTGTCGCTGCACAACGACGCCAACGCGGGCGTCATCGGCGAGCGGTTCTACTCCGACCGGAGCCCCGACGACATGGTGTATCTCACCATCTCCTCCGGCGTCGGGGCGGGCGTCGCCGTCGACGGGAACATCCTGTCGGGCTGGGACGGCAACGCCGGTGAGGTCGGCCACCTGACCATCGACCCCCAGGGGTTCATGACCTGTGGCTGCGGGCACGACGGCCACTGGGAGGCGTACTGCTCGGGCGAGAACATCCCGCGGTACGCCACGCAATTACACCGCGAGGACCCCGTCGACACGGCGCTCCCCATCGAAACGGAGGATTTCTCTGCGTCGGACATCTTCGAGTACGCCGGGGAAGACGAGTTCGCGTCCCACGTCCTCGACCAGATATGCCACTGGAACGCAATCGGCGTCGCCAACATCGTCCACGCCTACGCGCCGCTGGTCGTCTACGTCGGCGGGGCCGTGGCGCTCAACAACCCCGAGCAGGTCCTAGACCCCATCCGGAACCGGCTTGAGGACATGGTGATGTCGAACATCCCGGACATCCAGCTGACGCAGTTCGGCGACGACGTCGTGGTTCGGGGCGCGCTGGCGTCGGCGCTGACCGGCGGTACCGGCGACCCGTCACAGCGAGTCTGAGAACGCGTCGGCTTACTGCTGTAAGTCGTACAGCCGCCGGAAGGCCGTCGGTGGGAACCGCGGCTCGACCCGGCTCGGCGGCCGGCCCTGGCCGTTGGTGGTCGTCGCCTCGACGCGGTCGACGATGCCCGACTCGGCCATCTCGTAGAGGAACCGCTTGACGGTCCCGGCCGAGAGGTCGACCGACTCGGCGGAGGCAATCGCTTCCGTCGTCGCCGTCACCGACGACCGTTCGCTCTCCTCCAGGTCGATGAGTTCCCGGAGGACCGTCTGTCGGTTTCGCGGCAGGGAGAGAACGATGCCCAGCGAGATACAGGGGACGGGCACCTCCGCGATGGCCGCGTCGACGTTGGCCTGCGTGATGCGGTCCTGGCCGCGTTCCTCGGCCAGTTCCGCCGCGATGAACAGCGCGGCGAGGGCGTCGTGGGCGTTCCCGTCGGCCCAGTCGGCGATGTGTCTCGCCAGACTGTGGTCCAGCCCCTGCTGGGCCAGCCCGCTCGACGTTCTGGTCATCAACACGTCCACGAGCATCTGCCGCCGGTAGCGCTCGATGCCGATTGACTCGGCGGTGTACCGCGTCAGTTCGGTCGAAGACGGGTCTTCGCGGCCGATGGCGAGCCAGCTGACGTTGCTGGGCAGGCCGGCGAACAGGTCGACGAGAGCCGAGGCCTGGATGCTTTCGGGCTCGCCGACGTGGTCGACCGCGATGACGATGCCCGTGCGCTGCTCCCGAACCAGTTCGTGGAGCCGGGACCGGAGCGTCTCCGTCCCGATGCCGTGTTCCGGCACCGCCTCGTCCACGAGCGAGTCCAGAATCGCGTGGTAGAACGCGAACTCGCTGGCGGTCTCGCGGGCGTTCACGTAGACGAACGACGGCGAGGTCGGCGGCTGCGCGCGGGTCGTCGTGTGGATTATCGCCTGCTGTTCCGTCGGAAGCTGTTCCAGATTGGCGAAAAGCGCCGTGATGACCGCGGACTTCCCCGAACCGTGGGGGCCGTACACGTACGCGTTCGGGGGCAGTTGGCCGTCGAACACCGGGTCGAGGTGGTCCAGCAGCCGTTCGAGGACCGGACCGCGGTCGGCCGGCTCCTCGATGTGGACGACCGGCGAGATGGCCTCGTAGTCCTGGATGAGCCGCGGCTCACCGTTCCGGCGTTGTCGACGCTTGATTCTCGCTTCAATATCCATCGTTCGGAGAGATATGTGTACTAGCGTGTGGATGGTAAATATAGAGGTGCCGCTTTAGACGAGTCCCAGCGTGGGGACCCAGGAGGACCCGCCGAAGACGCCGACGATAGCCAGGACGGCGACGGTGAACGTCGCGACGACGATAGCCGCCGCGGGCGGGTCGAAGTGCGTATCCGAGTGTGCGTAGAAGACGCGCTGGATGACCTCGCCGGCGAGCGCGCCGTAGGCACCGAACACACCGGCGACGATGATGGCGATGACGGCGGCCATCGTGCCGGTCTCGGGCGTCCCGCCGAAGACGGCCAACGCGGCCGTGCTCGCGGGCAGGGTCATGTGGTGGGTCACCGGAATCTTCTCGACGCCGAGGTTCAGGAACGTCAGGCTCGCGGCGGAGATGCCGAAGCCGAGGAAGGCGCTGCCGGTCTGGATGGCTATCCAGCCGCCGAGCAGGCCGGTGACGAGGCCTATCATCGCGACATTCGCCCACTTGTACTGGTGGGGGAGCCACGGTTCGACGGCCAGGCGGTACGATTCGGCGGTTCCACCGTCGGCCGCCGTGCCCCCGTCCGTTGCCATGCGCTTCTCGCCGCTCTCGAACGGCGACATGTCGAGGATGTTCCGACTGCCGGCACCGATGAGCGGGTAGCCGAAGGCGATGCGGTGGGCAACGGCCGAGAGGACGACGCCCAGCGCAATCGGGTCCCACGGGAGCGCGAGCCCGCCGGAGACCTGGCGAACGACCATTCCGAAGATACCGAACAGACCACCGACAGCGAGGATGTCCGGGCGGGTCCCGAGCGCGTACGCGATGTCCTTCGCGGGGTGGTAGTCGCCGTCGTCGGGCTCGTACATCCCGTCGCTCTTGGCGGCGTAGGCGGCCGCCGCGGCACCGCCGGCGAAGGAGACGTGTGGCCCGAAGACGGGACCGAACGCGATTGCACCGGTCACGCCGGTCGCGAGGGCTCCGCTACCGAGTTCGCCGAGTTGGCCGACGAGGCTGCCGCGGAGAATCGCCACGGCCTGGCCGGCGATGACCATGAAGCCGGTGAAACAGAACGCCGGGAGCGCGCCGAGCGCCGCGCCGAAGGCACCGCCGGCGAAGGCGGCGATTATCAGCAACAGCAGGTCCGCGACGCCCATCCCGAACACAGGAATCTGCATGGGCAGACTCTCTATCATGGGTTATTCCTCCTGTGCCCAGTCGCGGGAGCGGTCGACGGCGTCGTCCCAGCGGGAGTACATCTTGTCCGCCTGCTCGGCGTCCATCTCCGGCGAGAACTCCTTGTCGACCTGCCAGTTGTCCCGGAGCTCGTCGACGGTGTCCCAGTAGCCGACGGCGAGGCCGGCCGCGTAGGCCGAGCCCAGCGCGGTCGTCTCGTCGACCTGCGGGCGGGCGATGTCCGTCTGGATGATGTCGGACTGGAGCTGACAGAGGAAGTTGTTCTTGACGGCACCGCCGTCGACGCGGAGCGACGTCGTCTCGGCACCGGAGTCGGCCTCCATCGCCTCCGCGATGTCGCGGGTCTGGTACGCGATGGATTCCAGCGTGGCACGGACGATGTGTTCCTTCCGGGTGCCGCGGGTCATCCCGACGATGGTCCCGCGTGCGCGACCGTCCCAGTGGGGCGCGCCCAGTCCCGTGAACGCGGGGACCATGTAGACGCCGTCAGTCGAGTCGACCGAGCGGGCGAGTTCGGCCGTCTGTGCGGCGTTGTTGATGAGGTCCACGTCTTCGAGCCACTCGATTGCCGCGCCGGTGATGAAGATTGAGCCTTCGAGTGCGTACTGGACGGGCTCGCCGGACATCTGGAAGCCGACCGTCGTCAGCAGGCCGTGGTCGGACTCGACGGCCTCGTTCCCGGTGTTCATCAGGTAGAACGAGCCGGTCCCGTAGGTGTTCTTGGCGTCGCCCTCGTCGAAGCAGGTCTGGCCGAACAGCGCGGCCTGCTGGTCGCCCAGCGCGCCCGCGACGGGGACTTCCTCTCCGAGGAAGCCGTCGGCGTCGGTGTGGCCGTACAGGCTCTCGTCGGAGGACGGACGGACCTCGGGCACCATGGACTCCGGGACGCCGAACTCCTCGAGGAGTTCGTCGTCCCACTCCATGTCGTGGATGTTGTACAGCATCGTCCGCGAGGCGTTCGAGACGTCCGTGATGTGGTTCCCGGTGAGCTTGTAGATGAGCCACGCGTCGATGGTCCCCATCAGGAGCTCGCCGTCTTCGGCCCGGTCGCGGAGGTCGGCCCCGCGCGAGCTCTGCATCTTGAGCGGCTCGGCGTTGTCGAGAATCCACTCGGTCTTGGTCGCCGAGAAGTAGGCGTCACACTCGAGACCGGTCTTGCCCCGAATCCACTCGACTTTGTCCTCCTCCTGAATCTCTTCGACGCGGTCGGTGGTCCGGCGGTCCTGCCAGACCAGGGCGTTGTGGACCGGCTTGCCGGTCTCCTTGTCCCAGACAATCGTCGTCTCGCGCTGGTTCGTGATGCCCAGCGCCTCGAGCTGTTCGGCACCAACGCCCGCGTCGGCCAGCCCCTGTGTGACGACCTCCTGCGTGTTCTCCCAGATTTCGACGGGGTCGTGCTCGACCCAGCCGGGCTCCGGGTATATCTGTTCGTGCTTCTCGTAGGCGTTCGCAACGACCTGGCCGCTGTGGTCGAATACCATGAAGCGGGTGCCGGTCGTTCCCTGGTCTATCGCGCCAACGTATGTGTCTGCCATTGTTGTGTTCTCCGTGGTGGGGGTAGCTTGTTTATGAAAGCTACCACCTTGACAGTAAACAACATAGTGAACCATTATAAAGATTACTAATGGTGATGTTTAGCTAGTAAAGAAGGGTGAAGACGGCGTTACCGGCCGGAACAGTAGCTTTCGAGTTGTTTTCCGACCTGCTCGTCGAGCCGTTCGAGCGTGGCAGGGACGGAATCGGGACCGTCCATGCTGTCGACGGCGTCCTCGACGACCGTCCGGACCGTGTCGAACGGCCCTATCTGCGCGCCCCGTGTTGCCGTGGTGTCCCGTGTCTCCATAAGTTGGTCGAACGCGGTCCTGTAGTGGGGGTTGTGCTCGAACCAGTCGTCGGCCCGGAGCCGTGGAATCGTCTCCTCGTGGACCGGGAAATAGCCGGTCTCCTGGTGCCACCGGCGCTGCTGGGCCGGTTCGGTGAGCCAGGTGAGGAACTCGGCGACGGCGTCGACCCTATCAGCATCGCGGAGTCGCCCTCGGAGAAGTGGGTCCGGGCCGCGCCCCTGGCCTCGATGCCGGGGTCGTGGTACAGCCCGTCGGCGTCGAGGCCCTGCCACCACTCGAACAGGTCGCGGGCGAACGCGCCGTCGAGATAGCTCTCCGTCGGGGGCCCGGACCGTCCGTTGTCCCGGTCCACGAGGAACTGGTCGGCCTCGGCGCACCACTGCTCGACGAACCACGAGTAGTTCGCGAATGTGATTCCCGTCTCGACGGCATCCCGGTCGACGAGCCGTTCGGCCGCCTGCTGGACGGCAGCGAAGGTTTCCGGCGGCGAACCGGGGTCAAGCCCCGCCGCCCTGAACGCGTCGCGGTTGTAGGCCATCACCGGGTTCGACGCGTTGAGCGGCAGCGCGTAGAGCCGCCCGTCGAAGCGGTAGTAGTTCGTCACCGGGTCCAGCAGTGAGTCGATGTGGGCGGCCGGGAGGAGTTCCTCGACGGGCGTGAAATGCCCACTGTCGCGCGCACGCGTAGTCCCGATTTCGAATATCTGTGCGATTGCCGGCGGGTCACCGCGCTCGGCGGCGGCGAGCGTCGCGTCGAGCGTGCCGCGGTAACTCCTCTTCGACCGCAGTTCGAGGCTGATACCGTCGGTCTGTGATTCGAACTCGCGGACGAGCTCTTCCAGCAGCAACGCCTTCTCGCCGCCCATCGCGTGCCAGAACTCGACGACGGTTCCGTCCGCGTCGGCTGCCGTCCCGGTCGCGAGTTCGAAGGCGTCGACCTGCGCCGTCGCGGCGGTCACCTGCTCGCTGAACGACGCCATCCGGTCGACGGTGTCGGTCCACTCCCGGAGCAGTTCGCCGTACGCGTCATAGAGCGGTTCGGCGGCCTCTGCCGGCGGCTGTCCGGGCGTGGCGGTGAGGTCGCCGTCGGCGTTCGCTCTGGCGACCTCCGTGAGGTGGTCGACGGCGGTTTCGAGCGCGCGCCGGTCGGCCCGCTCGCGTTCGAGTTCCGCCGTCAATCGCTCACACCGGGCCTCCAGTTCCGTCTGCTCGCGGTCGTCTGCCGGGCTATCAGTCGCTGATTCCGCCCGAGAGGACGGTACTGCCGCGTCGGCGTCGGTTCGGTCCTCCGTGACACCGCCGTCGGTGTGCCCCTCGTCGGGCCGGTCGTCGTCCGAATCGAATGGGTTCCATTTACTCATTGGTCGCTCCCGCTGGCCGAAGGGCCAACACGTTCTCGGCAGCAATCAAGTATCAAAATATATGATAGTTACTGTTAGCGCGGTGCCGTCAGTAACTATCTTTCTGAGTCCGGCATCGTTGAACGAGAAAATTATTTTCGTCTCTCTCGTTGAAAATATGTTTTTAGAGTCGCCATTCGCTCAAATACGCACACCCACTGGGCAGATAAGTCAGGAGGAATGAATGTGTCTCACGTTCACAGTCAACAGTAGCGCCGCTCCGTATCCCTCATGATTACATAGAAAATTTACTGTCCAAGCACCAGCAACGGTAAAGTGAAGTGTATGCGCTCCAAACCCACGGAGAGATAGATGGGACCGACACCACACATCGCCGTCATCGGGGGCGGCTCGACTGGAGCGGGCATCGCGCGGGACCTCGCGATGCGCGGCCTCGACGTGACCCTCGTGGAACAGGGCAACCTGACCCACGGGACCACCGGTCGGATGCACGGGCTGCTCCACAGCGGCGGGCGCTACGCCGTCTCGGACCAGGCCAGCGCGACCGAGTGTATCGAGGAGAACCGCGTGCTGCGGGACATCGCCAGCCACTGCGTCGAGATGACGGGCGGCCTGTTCGTCAAGCGCCCGGAAGACGCCGAGGAGTACTTCCAGCAGAAGCTCAGCGGTTGTGAGGAGTGTGGCATCCCCGCGGAGGTCGTCTCGGGCGAGGAGGCCCGCGCGATGGAGCCACACCTGGCGAAGGACATCGACAAGGCCATCTCCGTCCCCGACGGGGCCATCGACCCGTTCCGGCTGGTGGTCGCCAACGCCGCGAGCGCACAGGAACACGGCGCGCGCATCGAGACTCATTCCAAAGTGACCGACCTCCTCGTCGAGAGCGGCGAGGTCGTCGGCATCGAGGTGGAACACGACTCCGGCCCCGGCAAGCGCGTCCACGGGACCGAGGGCGGGACCGAGGAAATCCGCGCCGACTACGTCGTGAACGCGACGGGCGCGTGGGCCGGCCGCATCGGCGACATGGCCGGCCTGGACATCGAGGTCCGCCCCTCCAAGGGCGTGATGACTATCATGAACATCCGGCAGGTCGACACCGTCATCAACCGCTGTCGGCCGAAAGGCGACGCCGACATCGTCGTGCCCCACGAGACGACCGCAATCCTCGGCACGACCGACGAGGAGGTGGAGGACCCCGAGGACTACCCCGAGGAGCAGTGGGAGGTCGACATGATGATAGACACCCTCTCGGAGCTGATTCCGATGCTCGAAGACGCCCGCACCATCCGCTCGTTCTGGGGCGTCCGCCCGCTGTACGAACCGCCGGACGTGGGTAGCACGGACCCGACGGACATCACGCGGGACTTCTTCTTGCTCGACCACGACGAGCGTGACGACCTGCCCGGCATGACCAGCATCGTCGGCGGCAAGTTCACCACCTACCGGATGATGGGCGAGCAGATAAGCGACCACGTCTGCGGGAAGTTCGGCATCGACGCCGACTGCCGCACCGCTGACGTACCCCTGCCCGGCAGCGAGGACTTCTCCGTGCTCCGGGACTACATGGACGAGTTCGGTCTGCGCTCGCCCATCGGCCGACGGAGCATCGAGCGACTCGGCTCCCGGGCCGACGAGGTGCTCAAGACCGACGGCCCGAACCCCACCGTCTGCGAGTGCGAGGGCGTCACCCGCGCGGAGATTCACGACGCCATCGAGGGCTCGGGCTCGGACCTCAACGCCGTCCGCATCCGCACCCGCGCCTCGATGGGCAACTGCCAGGGCGGCTTCTGTTCGCACCGAATGGCGAGCGAACTCCACACGGCGTACGACGAGAGCGTCGTCCGCGAGGCCTGGGACGAGCTGCTCCAGGAGCGCTGGAAGGGCCAGCGCCACGCGCTGTGGGGCGAACAGCTCTCGCAGGCGGCGCTGAACTACGCGCTGCACGCCACCACGCAGAACCGCGACCGTGACCCGGCCGACGGCGAGCCGGTCGACTTCTCGGCGTTCGACACCGGCCGCAGTCAGGCGGGCGGCGTCGACAGCGCGGACGTGGCCGCCGACGGAGGGACGGATGGCTATTGAGTCGGAGGTGCTCGTCGTCGGCGGCGGCCTCGCGGGACTGACCGGCGCGCTGGCGGCCGCCCGCGAGGGGGCCGACGTGCGGCTGGTCTCGTACAAGCAGAGCACGCTCCGGCAGGCCTCGGGGCTGGTGGACGTGCTCGGCTACACGCCCGACGGCGCCGGCCCCCTGACCGACCCGTTCGAGGCCATCCCGTCCCTGCCCGACGCCCACCCGTACCGGAAGGTGGGCGTCCACACGGTCCGGGAGGCGCTGTCGCTGTTCGACGAGGCGGTCCCGACCTACGAGGGCGGACACACGGACGCGAACGCACTGTTGCCGACCCACGGCGGGACGGTCAAACCGACCGCCCGCTACCCGGCCGGAGCCAGCGCCGGCCTCGCCAGTGACGCCCGCGACACGCTGCTCGTCGGTATCGAGGAGATGGTCGACTTCGACGCGCCCCACGTCGCCGCCCATCTCGACGCGGCGGGCGTTCCCTTCGACGTGCGCGGCGAGACCATTCGGTTCCCCGGCGACCTGCGGGCGGACGCGAAGGTGACGCGGTACGCCAAACTCCTCGACACCGACAGCGAGGTGGCTGTCCGCGGGCGAATGGTCCCCGCCCGCGAGGCGCTGGCCCAGCGCGTGAACCCGCTTCTGGAGGACGAGGAGCGGGTCGGCTTCCCGGCGATTCTCGGCGACGACAACCCCGGCGAGATACGGGCCGAACTGAGCGACCGCCTCGGCGTCGACGTGTTCGAGGTCCCGATGGGGCCGCCGTCGCTGCCCGGTCTCCGGCTAGAGGACGCGCTGTTCTCGGCGCTTGACGAGGCCGGGGCCAGCATCGAGACGGGCAACCCCGTCGTCGACTTCGAGGGCGAGGACCGCATCGAGCGGGTATTCATCGAGAAAAACGGGGCGAAGATTCCCAACAGCGCCGACCAGTACGTCCTCGCCACCGGCGGCTTCGTCGGCAAGGGCGTCGAGTCCGACCGCGAGGGGGTGTACGAGCCCGTCTTCGACTGTCACGTCCCCCACGCGTCGGACCGCTACGACTGGTTCGAGGGCGACCTGTTCGGCGACCACGAGTTCGCCCGCTACGGCGTGGCGACCGACGACGACCTGCGGCCACTCGACGCGAGCGAGCACAGCGAGTTCGAGAACCTGCGGGCCGCCGGCTCCGTGCTGGGCGGCTACGACTTCGCCGCCGAGAAGTCCGGCAGCGGGGTCTCGATTGCGACAGGCTACGCGGCGGGCCAGCGCGCCGCACAGGAGGCACGATGAGCGACGCTGAATCCCCATCAGAGTTTGACCCGGTAGCACCGAACACAGGCGAGGAGTTCGAACCGGTCGACGTCTTCCCCGACAGCGACGACTTCGACCTCCGGCCCGGCGCGGACTCCTGTTACAAATGCTCGACCTGCGACACGAACTGCCCCGTCGCGGAGGTCGACGACGACTTCCCCGGCCCGAAGTTCCAGGGCCCCGAACAGTGGCGGCTCAAGCAGTCCGACGACGACCACGACGTCGACGACTCGGTGATGGACTGCTCGAACTGCATGCGCTGTGACAACGCCTGCCCGTCGGGCGTCCCGCTCAGCCAGATGCACAACACCGCCCGCGGGGAGTACGTCAGCGAGCAGATGGACAAGCTCTCCGTCGAGTACGTCCGCAACCGCATCCTGGCGAACTACCGCACTTCCGCGTTCTTCGCGAGCAAGGTCCCGCGGCTGGCCAACGCCGCCATGAACTTCGGGCCGGCCCGCTGGCTCATGGAGAAGACGCTCGGCGTCACGAGCGAGCGTGACTTCCCCGAGTTCGCGACGCAGACCTTCCGCGAGTGGTGGGCCGACCGCGGCGGCCAGGCCCAGTCCAGAGAGAACGCCAGAGCCGCCCGGGAGCGACGTGGCCTCCCCGCGGACGCCGACAAGAAGGTCGCGTACTTCCACGGCTGTTACTCCAACTACAACACGCCGGAGGTCGGCAAGGCGATGGTGCGGGTGTACGAGGCGTTCGGCTACGAAGTCGTCGCGCCCAAACAGAAGTGCTCGGGGACGCCGATGTTCGCCAACGGCATGCTCGACGACGCCCGCCGCCACGCCGAGACGAACGTCTCCTCGATGGCGGACCTCGTCGAGGAGGGGTACCACGCCATCGCCTCCTGTACCTCGTGTTCGATGGCGCTGCGCCAGGAGTACCCCGAGCTGTTCGACATCGACGGCATCGATGAGGTGGCGGAGAACACCTTCGAGGCCGTCGAGTACCTGCGCATCCACGAGGACCTCCGCGAGGAGGTCCGCGAGGCGGAGGTCGACGGCGACCTCGCGGAGGAGTTCGCCTACCACGCCCCGTGTCATTCACGGAATCAGGGGCTTGACCGCCAGGCCGTCGAACTGTTCCGCGACCTGGACGGCGTCGACGTCGAGGACGTGGGCGACTCCTGTTCCGGTATCTCGGGCACCTACGGCTGGAAGGAGGAGAAGTACGAGAAGTCCATGGCAATCGGTGAGGAGATGTTCGAGCACATGGACCACGCCGCGGGCGAGACCGGCATGACAGAGTGCCCGACCTGTGCGATGCAGATGGAGCACGGCAGCGGCTACGAGATTCGACACCCGCTGGAACTGCTGGAAGCCGCGCTGGTCGAGTAACGAACGAACCGTCCTACTCTTCGCCGCGGACGAACGTGACCGGACACGGCGCGTTCAGCATGACTTCCTGTGCGGTGGAGCCGAAGACGGCCTTGCCGGTCGGCGAGCGCTTGCGGCCGCCGACGACGATGAGGTCGGCCGCCGTCGCCTCGGCGAGGTCGACGATTTGCTCGCCGTGGTTGCCCACGGCACCGCGGACCTCGGTCGACAGGCCGGCGTCCTCGAACCGGCTGAGAAGCTCCCGGACGGTCGTGTGACGGTCGGCGACCTCGTTCGGGTTGGCCTCGCCGGTCGATTCGAACTCCAGTCGGTCGACGACGCCGTCGTACTGGTCGTCGGTGAATACGTGTGCGACGACGACGGTCGCGCCGGCCGGCCCCGCGATGTCGAGGACGGCGTCGGCGAGTTCGTCGATTCGGTCGGCGTCGTTCGGCCCGACTGCGAGAAGAACAGTTTCGAGTCCCATATCGGCTACTCCGAGGGAAGACGCCTAAATCCTTCGATGGGGGCTATCGCCACCGCACATCCGTCGACGCCTCACCCGGTGTTTTTCATCCCGGCCGCGATGCCCTGGACGGTCAGCCGCAGGGTCCGGCGCTCGGTTTCGGTGCGGTGGGACTGCTTGAGCAGGCGGACCTGCAGGAGGTTCAGCGGGTCGACGTACGGGTTCCGACGCTCCAAGTTCTCCTCCAGCCAGTCGCGCGAGAGCAGGCCGTCCTGGCCGGTGATTTCGAGCACCTTGTCGACGGTCTCCTCGTACTCCTCGACGATGCGCGGGAAGATGCGCTCGCGGAGGTCGGGGTCGACGAGGTCGGCGTACTCCTCGGCGATTTCGAGGTCCGTCCGGGCCAGTGCCAGCGACGCGTTGTCGAGTTTCGTCCGGAAGAACGGCCAGTTCTCGTACATCTCCTGCAGCGTCTCCATGTCGCCGCCGTTCTCGAGGTAGGCGTCCAGTCCGGTCGAGATGGAGTACCAGCCGGGGAGGATACAGCGGGCCTGCGTCCAGGAGAACACCCACGGGATAGCCCGGAGGTCCTCGACGCTGCGGTCCTCGCTGCGCGAGGCCGGTCGCGAGCCCATGTTGAGGTTCTCGATGACGGTGATGGGCGTCGCCTGCTCGAAGAACTCGACGAAACCGTCCGTTTCGAGGAGGTCCTGATACTCCTCGCGGGCCGCGTCGGACGCCGTCTCCATCGCCGACTCCCACTCGTCGGGAATCTCCTCGACGGGTTCCTCGATGGCGTTTTTCCGCGCCCGAATCTGGGCGTTGAGCATCTGTTCGAGGTTGCGCTCGGCGATGTCGTGGTTGGCGTACTTCTCCGCGATAGCCTCGCCCTGCTCGGTGAACTTTATCTGGCCGGTGACGGTTTCGTTTGGCAGGGCCAGCATGGCGTCGTTCATCGGGCCGCCGCCGCGGGAGATGGAGCCGCCGCGGCCGTGGAACAGGCGCATCTCCACGTCGTAGTCGTTCGTGATGCCTGCGAGCCGCTTCTGGTTGTTGTACAGCGACCAGTTGGCGGCGAGGAAGCCGTTCTCCTTGTTCGAGTCGGAGTAGCCCAGCATGATTTCCTGGACGTTGTCCCGGGCCTCCAGGGCTTGGGAGTAGGCCTCGTTCTCGAACAGCGTGCCCATGATACGTCGCGCGCCGGAGAGGGCGTACTCCGACTCCAGCAGGGGGACGATGTCGAACCCGCAGTAGCCGGGGAGGTCGACGATGTCGACCTGGTCGGCCAGGAACAGCACCTCGAGCACGTGGCTGGGCTCCTCACACCAGGAGATGGCGTAGGTGTCGATGGCGTCGATGCCGAACTCGTTTTGCCAGTCGGCGGTCGCGCGGAACCGGTCGAGGACCCGCGTCGCGTCGTCGGATAGCCCCTCGGTGTCCGCCATGTCGATGACGGTGTTGTCCTGGAGGATGGCCTCGGTCAGGAACTCGACGCGCTCGTCCTCGTCCATCGCCGCGTAGTCGATGCCCTGCCGGTCGACGGCCTCGGCGATGGCGTCGGTGTGCATCTTCCGGTGGTCCCGCAGGTCGAGGCTGGCGAGGTTGAAGCCGAACGTCTCGACCTTGCGGACGAGCGGGTCGACGTGGGCCTCGGCGATGACCTCCGCGTCGTTCTCCCGGAGGCTGTCGGCGATGACCCGGAGGTCCGTCAGCAGTTCCGCCTCGTTCTCGTAGCCGCCCTGCCGGACGTCGCTGACCCGGACGACGGACTCGCGCATCAGCCGGAGCTTCTGGCGGTAGGGCTCGTCGGGGTAGCGTTCCTCGGCCTCGGTGGCGACGCCGGGGAGCCGGGACTTGTGGCGGTCCAGTCGCTCGTTGAACAGCGCGTCGGTCGCGATGTTCGAGGCGTCCTGGCTGAGCACGCCGGAGAGTTCCTTGAGCTTGTTGCGGTACAGCGGCAGGACGGTCTCGCGCTGGCGCTCCAGGGTCTCCTCGGTCACCTCGGTGGTGACGAAGGGGTTGCCGTCGCGGTCGGACCCGGCCCACGAGCGGAACTCGTAGAGGGTGTCGACGTCGATGTCCTCGTCGTAGACGTCGTCGAGCGTGGCTTCGAGTTCGTCGTACACCTCGTCGATGACGTCGAAGAGGACGTTCTCCAGGTACCACTGGACGTTCAGCGCCTCGTCGGTGACTTCCGGGCGGCGGTCACGGACCTGCGGGGTCTGCCAGAGGCTCGTCACCTCGGCGTCGAGGTCGCGCTCGATGCGCTTCCGCTCGCGGTCGGTGAGCCGCCGTTCGTCGAGCCGCTCGATGTCGCGGGCGACCGACCGGAGCTTCGCTTTCACCGTCTTCCGACGAGCTTCGGTCGGGTGGGCCGTGAACGTCGGCTGGATGAGGACGTCTTCGAGCACCTGCTCGAACTCCTCGGGGGCCGCACCCCGGTCGGCCAGGTCGCGGACGGCCTCCTCGACGCTGTCGGCCAGGACGCCCTCCTGGCTCCCCTCGCGGATTTCCCGGACCCGTTCGCGTTCCTCGGCGAGATTGATAAGTTCGAAATAGGTGGTGAACGCGCGTGCGACGATGTCCTGCGTCTCCGGGTTCAGCCGGTTCAGCGCCCGGTGGACCTCGTCCCTGGTCTCGGCGTCCCCGCGGCGGTAGTCGATACACGAGTTCCGGATAGTCTCGACCGTCTCGAACGCCTCGGTCGACGTCTGTGCCTCGAGTACCTCTCCCAGGAGTGCGCCCAGCTCCCGTACGTCCTGGTTTATCTCTCTGGCGTGCAAAGTCATACCATCTTTTCCAGAAGCGAGCCCTAAAACACTATTGAAACGGCGTATCAGGGATAGACGTTCGTGAAGAATCCGGTCGCGGGAAACGGCTACTGCTGACGTTCGGCCTGACGCTGGGCATCGGGCTGGCCGGCGCGGCCGGCACGCTCCCGACGTGGGACGACCGACACCGTGCAACCGACGCCGGACCGCCCGACCGACGCCGGCGGCGGAACCACGATGAGCCCGAAACCGGACCACTTGAAGGATTTCCAACCAGAATTGCCCACTATGCAATACGCGACCAACGACGGCGTCGACATCGCCTACGAACGTGACGGGCCGCCGGACGCCGAGACCGTCGCCTTCGTCGAGGGCATCGGGTACGGCCGCTGGATGTGGCTGTGGCAACAGGAGGGGCTCGTCGACGAGTACCAGACCGTGGTGTGGGACAACCGCGGCACCGGGGATTCGGACGAGCCGGACGGCCCGTACACGATGAGCCAGATGGCCGGGGACCTGGAGGCCGTGCTCGACGACGCCGGCATCGGGCGGGCGCACATCGTCGGGGCCAGCATGGGCGGGATGATAGCCCAGCAGTACGCCCTGGAGTACGACCGGGCGCAGTCGCTGACGCTCATGTGTACCTCCCCGGGCGGTCCGGAGGCCAAGCCGGTTCCCGAGGAGACCCAACAGCGGATGTTCGACGTGCCAGAGGGCCTCGGCGAGCGGGAACTCCGGCGGTACAAGATGCGGCCGGCGCTCTCGGACGCGTTCATCGACGCCCACGAGGACCTCATCGAACGCATCGTCGACTGGCGCATCGACAGCGACGCCAGCGACCGGGCACTGGAGTGGCAAGGCGCGGCGGTCCAGGCGTTCGACGCGTCGGACCGTCTCGGTGAAATCACGCAGCCGTGCCTCGTCATCCACGGGACCGCCGACGAGGTGGTGCCCTACGAGAACGGGGAACTGCTGGCCCGCGGGCTGCCCAACGCCGACTTCGTCACCGTCCACGGCGGCCCGCACCTGCTGTTCATCGAGGAGCACGAGCGCGTCACCACACAGATTCGG
Source organism: Haloarcula sp. DT43 (assembly GCF_037078405.1). Lineage (NCBI taxonomy): Archaea > Methanobacteriati > Methanobacteriota > Halobacteria > Halobacteriales > Haloarculaceae > Haloarcula > Haloarcula brevis. The sequence continues at coordinate 86,544 of NZ_JAYMGZ010000004.1, forward strand.
GAGTTCGTCGACGGTGTCTGAGCGCACGCCACAGGAGTGGGTCGGTGCCTGGAGCGACCGCCGGGCCGCACTCACCCCGGACCGCGAGGGACTGGTGGACGCGACGACCGGCCGGCGGTTCACCTACGCCGAACTGGACCGGCGCGCGAACCGGACCGCTCGCCTGCTCCGGCAAGACGGCGTCGGCAGCGACGACACCGTCGCCGTCGTCTCGCGGAACCGCCCCGCCGTCGTCGACCTGTTTTTCGCCACCGGCAAGACCGGCAGCCGGCTGGCCCCGCTGTCCCACCGCCTCGCACCCCCCGAACTCGCGGTGCTCCTTGACCGCGTCGATCCCGAACTCCTCGTCGTCGAGACACCTTTCGCCGAAACTGTCTCGACCGCCCTGGAGAACGCCGACGTGGCCGCTCCCCGCCTCCTCCATCTTGCCACCGGCGGCGCGCCCTCGGTCGCGACGCTCGACAGCACGCCCTACGCTTCGGCCCTCCCCGAGGACGACGCGCCCGTCGAGACGGCGGCCCCGGCCCCCGGCGACACGCACCTCCTGCTCCACACCGGCGGCTCGACCGGGACGCCGAAGGAAACGGAGATAACCCACCGCGGCGTCGTCTGGAACTCCCTGAACACCATCACGGCGTGGGGCCTGCGGGCCGACGACGTGACGCCGATGGTGTTCCCGATGTTCCACACCGGCGGCTGGAACGTTCTCACCGTCCCGCTGTGGCATATGAGCGGCACCGTCGTCATCGCCCGCGAGTTCGACCCCGGCGACGTGCTGGACATCGTCGAGCGGGAGGGCGGGACGGTGCTGGTCGCCGTCCCCGCCGTGCTCCGGCTGATGGCCGACCACGACCGCTGGCCGGAGACGGACCTCTCGACGCTCCGCTTCGCCAAGTCCGGCGGTGGCCCCTGCCGCAAGAGCGTGATGGAGGCCTGGTGGGACCGCGGCGTCGACCTCTCGCAGGGCTACGGCCTCACCGAGTGCGGCCCGAACAACTTCGCGATGCCCGAGGGGTGGCCCCGCGAGAAGGCCGATTCCGTCGGCAAACCGGCGATGCACGTCGACGCGCGGGTCGTGGCAGTCGGCGACGATACGGACGCCGACCCTCCGACGGTGGAACGCGGGGCGGTCGGCGAACTCCAGTTGCGCTCGCCCCACGCCGCCGACCGGTACCTCGACGACCCCGAGGCCACCGCCGAGACGTTCGGCGACGGCTGGGTGTCGACCGGCGACCTCGCCCGCGTCGACGCCGACGGCTACTTCTACATCGAGGGGCGCACCAAGCACATGTTCGTCAGCGGCGGCGAGAACGTCTACCCCGCGGAGGTCGAGGACGCCATCGCCGACCACCCCGCCGTCGGCGAGGTCGTCGTGATTCCGGTCCCCGACGACACGTGGGGCCAGGTCGGGAAGGCCGTCGTCGAACCCGCGACCGCCGCATCGGACGACGGCGGCGACGGGCCGCTGACGCTCGCGGAATTGCGAGCGTTCCTCGACGGCCGCCTGGCCCGGTACAAACACCCCCGCGAAATCGCGTTCGTCGAGACGATGCCGACAAGCGGCCCGGACAAAATCGACAGGGGTGCGGTCGTCGACCGGTTCGGAGACTGACCCCGCTCTGTCTGACGGGGCCACCGTCGGACATCGCTCCGAAACGGAACTGCGAGGAGAGTTCGATACCGCACCGCCGCGTCGCCCCGGGCGACCACCACGTCGCCCGGTCCAATCAACACCAGAAGGTGGACCGCCGTTACGCTTCGTCGAAGACCCAGTCGCCCTCGACGACGTGGTCCGCGACGGCGTCGAGGTCGAGGGTGAGCCCGAGCCCCGGTTCTTCCGGAATCTCGATGTAGCCGTCCTCGATGACGTCCTCCTCGACGAGGTCCTCCCACCAGCCGAGTTCGTAGGAGTGGTACTCGACGGCGAGCGAGTTCGGGACCGCGGCCCCGACGTGAGCGCTGGCCATCGTCGCAATCGGCGAGGAGACGTTGTGCATCGCCACCGGGATGTAGTACTGGTTCGCCACGTCGGCGACCTTCCGCGTCTCGCGCATGCCGCCGACCTTCGGCATGTCCGGCGCGACCATGTCGACGGCCTGGTTCTCGATGAGGCGTCGCTCCTCAGTGACGCGATAGCGGTTCTCGCCGACGGTTATCGGCGTGTTCGTCGACTTCGTGACCTCTTCCTGGACTTCGAGGTTCTCCGGCGGGACGGGGTCTTCGAGCCACCACACGTCGTACTCCTCGATGGCCTCGGCGAGGCGCTTGCCGGAACTGCCCGAGAAGGTCCAGTGACAGTCGAAGGCCACGTCGGCCTCGTCCTTGACTTCCTCGGTGACCCGCTCGACGATTTCGGCCTTGTGTCGGATTTCGCCCGGGCGGAGGTGGCGGTTCGAGCGGTCTTTCTCCAGGCCGCTGGGCACGTCGAGGTCGAACTTCAGGGCGTCGTAGCCCAGTTCGTCGACGACGCGGCGGGCCTCGTCTGCGCAGGCCTCGGGGTCGGCCTCCTCCTCGGTGTGGCAGTCACAGTACACGCGCATCTCGTCGCGGTACTTGCCGCCCAGCAGCTGGTAGGCCGGCACTTCGAGTATCTTGCCCGCGAGGTCGTGCAGCGCAACCTCGATGCCGGCGATAGCCGTGACGGTCACGCCCTCGACGCTCCCCTCGCCGGACATCTTCTGGATGAGGTGCTCGTAGAGGCGGTCGATATCCAGGGGGTTCTCGCCGACGACGAACGGCTTCATCCGCTCGATGAGTTCCGGAACGCCCGCGCCCCAGTAGGCCTCGCCCGTGCCGACGATGCCCGCGTCCGTGTAGATGCGAACGAGCGTCCACGGGAAGTTCCCGTCGACCATCGTGGTCTGTACGTCTGTAATCTCCACGTCGCGGCCGCCGCCGCGCTTCGCAGTGACGCCCATCGTCTCCGCGGAGAGCTCCCGCATGGTGTACTCCGCGTTCGGGTCGTGCAGGTCAGCGTAGTCTACGTCGTTTGCCTTTCCCATACCCCCCGATTGCTATCGGCGTCACAAAAGTGTAGAGGAAATCGGTCTCGCCCGTCGTCGCCCCAGACGCCGCCACGTTGGGGCAGTCACGCGCCGGACACGGAATCGAGAACAGGGCGGTTACGTGTAGCTCGACACGAACCTGCAGGTTATCGAAGCCCCTACCGCGACGGCTGGCCCTCTATGCGACGATTCGTCCCTGAGTATGTGTGCCAGTACACACATAGCTGTGCGTAGTCCATCGAGAATAAGAACGTGTGTGTATGGGTTTGCCAAGGAAAGCGTTCGCTACTGTCGGCTAAATGTCGCTATAACTGTCTGCGGGTCCCTGCTTGCCCGAACGACCACCCCAGAGACCGCTGACGTAGTCCGGTGAAAAGGTGCGTTTCTTGGCAGTAGTATATACTTCGAAGGTATTTAAAGAGCGACTAAATTTCAGCCGAACACTCGAAGGAAGTTGGCCGTTCGCACACCTAAGCGTACAGGTGTCGGAATCTGAGGAAAGATGAAGTGGGACCGCCGAGTGCCGCGATTCGTCTCTAGAGCTGTTCATCCGTGGGTACGCGTGGTTGTGACTCATGGGTACTCTGTGAACTGCGGTTAGTCGATGTAGCTACGGCGCGATTCCATCCGCTTCAGAAGGTCCGGCTGGTCGTAGTGCGTCCGAATGACCTCCGGGGTCGCGTTCACACGCTCGGCCAGCACCTCCGGCGGCCAGCCTTCATCACGGTGATGCGTAATCGAACCTGTCCGAATCCGATGTGGAGAACGGGCCGACGGGCAACGCGATTCGTAGCCGTGTTCCAGCGCCTCGCAGGTCTCCGTATCGCGGTCGTGCGGGCACGTCCCGAAACGGCACGGCTGGGTGATGATATTGAAACGCGAGCGAATCGCGCCCTTCGACATCCGACCGGTTCCGCGCTTGCTAGAGAACAACGGCTTGCGCCCGTGTTCGTCCTCGACCTCGACGCGGGTCACCTCGATGTAGTCTTCGAGCAGCTGCCCGATCTCTTCGGACAGGCCAACCGGCCGCTCACCATCCTCCTGATTCTTCAGCGGCGTATCCGTCTCAGGCCGGTGGCAGAAGTAGACGAACGGAACGTCGAACTGTTCGAGTTCCTCGTCGGTGAGTCCGTCCCGGTGGGCCAGTCGGTCGAGATCGTCGTCGGTCAGGTAGCAGTCGTCCAGGTCGAGCGCACGAAGCGCACCGAGTCGAGCACCAGTATGCCACGCCAGCGCGAACAGCATGTGGTCGCGGCTGGCGTAGTCGAACTGTTCCAGTTTGTGCAGAATCGTCTCGGCACGGTTCGCCGTCAGTTTCTCCTCGTTCGCTCGTTCTGCCTTCGAGAGGGTCGGCACGTCGACTTTCGCGGGCAGTACCGGCGGGACTGCTTCTACGTCGACGCAGAAGTCCAGAAACAGTTTGATCGTCCCGAGTTGCGTGTTCAGGGCGTTCTTCGTTAGCCCGTCAGCACGCCGGTCGGAGTCGTATCGGAACACGTCGCGCCCGGTGAGGTCGTTCAGGTTGTCGATGCCCTCTTCGTCGAGCCAGTCGACAAACTGCCGAACACGGTAGTAGTAGCTCTGAACCGTCTCGTCGGCTTTCTCGGCTTTCTGCCGGTCTATCCACATCTCCAGTGCTTGCCGCGGGGCAAGCGGTTGGAGATCGTCACTCATCGGTGTCCCTCTCGGATGGGGCATCCGGTTCTGTTTCGAGGGCGGACGAGCGAATCCGATTTCAGATTTGACGGGGCAGTCATCCACTCCTGACTGCTGATTGCACGTATAAACCGGACCGTCTCGGTTGGGTGAAAGTGGAACCGTGGGGTTAGGCCCACTGATTACTGCGTTTATCCGGCTTTCTGAATCCACTCTTGAGAAACTAACACGACTGCCGGATAACCTCCGGCGGGGTCGAGCGAGGGGTTTAATCCTCGCGGTTGTGTCTGCCAACATGCTTCCGTGCTTGGTCCACGGGAGCCACAGCGGGCCGGTGTTGCAGCACCGGGTCCGCTAAATTCTCAGTTACTGTGGCTTCCTACTCAGGGCATAACATTGAGTGAACTTAGTTGTTTCTACTAAACTAACTGTCTTCAAGACCCTAACACAGATATATTTTGAACAGCTATGTTTCACAAATAGGATTAAATATGGCTGGTGGACGTAAAGAAACAATTGACGACATTGAGATATTACGAGTGTTCGAGAAATCTTCTGATCCGGTGCTTTTTACTGGAGAAGTCGCAAATCTTATCGGATTTTCAAACCAAGGGACTCTACCTCGATTACGGGAACTGGAAGAAGAGGGATTTATATGCTCGAAGAGAGGCGGTAAAGTGTTAGTTTGGTGGCTTTCAGAAAGGGGGAAAAAACGAGCAAACGACTGAGAAGGCTAAATTCAAAAATACAAACTGAAGTCACTGGGCTACACCCCATTCTTCAGCTTCTTCCGGTTCAATTTGCTCAGTATCCAAATCTTCAGGAGGATCTGGATCTCCTTTTAATTCTATTCGTTTTATTGTCTTTTTAGTCTTCATATCTTTGAACTCTAACTTATATTCTCCTTCTGCAATCTCATCCGGTTCGCCCACTATTTTGAGAGTAATCGGGAATCCATTAAGATCTTGATCAGATTTGAGGTGGTTCCCCTCCAATCTGACAGAATCGGGTTTATTATCCCAAGGAACAATGTCAATTGCCGGATCACTTTCTATAGATATATCAAACTCTGTGGCCCAATCTGGGATATCAAAATACGTTTCTAAGTGGCCAATTCCGTGGGATACTCTAAATCGTCCGTTATGATGATTCTCTACAGAGTTGGGAGGTCGTGTTTGAAGACAAGTTATCTTGATCCCACTCTGTGTTTTGCGAATAATAATTGGTATAATAAACGCTAAAATTGCGACTGAAAATGTTACTATTTGCGCAGCTGTTTCTGTCAATATTAACCCAACAACAGCTGAAAGACCTGCTGTTCCAACTGCTATTTTTCCCCATGTTGGATTGTGTGATTTCGTAATTACAGATTCTATAATTCGAGGGGACATGGTTATCGTGTTTGGACTCCCTCATACTCTACTGCAATATTGGAAATTCTCTTACAAAAGTAGATAGAATAAATCATTCTTGCCAAATCAGTCATTCTTGATATGGCTCCCTCCGACGCCTTCACATGAAGTCGATCACTTTGAATTTGGATGGCTGTGTCTATATTGTCAATATAATATTTCACGGTGATATAGTTTATCTGCCCTTCTGACATATTCTGATATCGGTTGGTCAGTTCTGATTTCAAATCACCGGAATAGATCTTCATCGTGGAAATATTGTCAAACCCCTCAAACTGTACTTCTGAAATCTCGTTTGGCTGAATTATATTATCGGAAAATACGTCATTGAATTCTTCATATATGTGTGACATGAAATCAGGTGTGAATTCGATATTCTCAATTAGTATCTCTTCTGAATGCACTCTCTGAATTGCACTAATGGCTTGATTTACAATCGACTGCTTACCTCTGAGTAACGCAATATTCGAATCAAAAAAATACACTTCAGCAGATTCTACTTCTCGAACATAGACTTCCCTGCGTTCTTGATCAACAAATGCTGTTTCTTCATGATAAGATTCGACATTATATGTGACAGCAGTCAAATCCTTTAATTCTCTTTTGATGGCCCCTGATAATTTATTATCATTTTCTATATATTTTCTAATCTTCATTTCTTCAAACCCTTCAGCGGGTGCTGATGGATCTCCAGAATGGAATTCAGGTAGTTGTGATATGATCTCATCGATATTTGGTATATTTGTTGCAGGAATATTCTTCGTCCTAATCAAAACTGGAGTAAATACCAAGTATCCATCATAATGAAAGGTAGATTCATTCATTAAACAATTATTGATGCTAGCTCTATATAAAAAATCGGGACAAGCTAATTCCACACATCCAGAATTGGGTGAATTTTATCATGAGTATTGGTTGAATGTCTATCATTAACTACAGAACAGCTCTCAACGGCTTCAAATTCTTGTAATCTGTCTGCCGTTGCATCATCCGGCAGGTCCCAATACGCATAGGCACCGATGTAGTCAACAACACACCTGAAAGTAGCCTCTTCAGGCAACGTTGAACGTACCTGCGGCTGTTCGACATCGGAAATTGCGCGCTCTACGGCAGCGTCGAGATCGTCGAGATCGTCCCACTGCCGACGCGCGAGGTCGTTTCGTATCTCGCTCTCGCTCGCGGCTTGTACGGAGTCGAGCGAACACCAGCGGACGGCTTCGCGCACGTCCGGGTCTTGCAGGTGATCGTTCGGGTCGATTCCTTCCGTAATCGAAACCGAACAAGACCAGAACCGACGGTTCGTCGCCCAGTACAGCGCGAGCTTCCACGTCGCCGCTTTGTCAGCGTACGTCTCTCGGTCGTCGTCGCTCTGCTCAAAGGACTCCGTCGCGTCAAGCAGCGAGCCGAACGTCGCGCTCAGGTACTTGCCGAGATACGCACCAGCGGTTGACTCCATTTCGTGGCCGTCGTCGCCGAACTCGATCAACTCGTGCGAACGGGTCCGTTCTCGGACCCACTCTTCGCCGTGATCGTGGTCACCGAAGCGATACCAGTCGACGAAGCCCTCGTCGCTCTGGAACTCTGGTTCCAGCTCGTCGAGGTCGTCGCGGTACGTCAGCGGGTATACGTCGACGATCTCGCCTTGGCCGTAGTCGGCCCATTTCGCGGCTACTTCCGGTTTATCGCACAGCCACGGCAGTCCGTCTTGCTGGCGGGTCGGCACGTCGAAGAACAGCACATGCAGGTGCGGGTATCCTTTCTCAGTGAACTCCAGCGCCTTGATGTAGTCCGGTCGGTCACGCGGTCGCCCGGTGACCTCACTATCGAGATCGGGACGCCAGCCGGGAACATCCGGGTCGCGGGTATTGGCTTTCGTCGACGGGTCCGAGTCGAAATACGACAACAGCCGGTTGAAGTTCTCGTTTATCGAATCTATTCCATCAAGCAGCGAGTCTTGGCGCTTCGGGTCGGTCGTCAGCGTCACCAGCACGGCGTTCTCAGCGTTCTCGTAGCCGTATTCCAGCGCATCATTAAACCGGGCAAACTGCTTGGAGACGCGGCCTTGGTCGTTGAACCGGGTTTTGTAGTCCTTCGTCATCCGCTGTGTTGACTCGCCGCCGCGCCGGTCTACAAAGTGGACATCGAACAGCAGTTTGTAATCCTTGATGCGGTTCAGGTAGGATGTAAAACCGTCCTTCAGTAGCTCCCGCAGGTCATCATCTACAGAATCGACGCGAGAGAGGTAATTACGCAGGAACTCACGATCATACGTCAGGCCCTCTGTCTGGGTTGTTTGAGTAATGCCTTCTGTAATCAAGTCAAGAAGCCGCAGTGTCGGGGTCACGAAAAGAACGCCTGACGACCGGGATTTCCGCACGTACGGGTCGTCATCGGTTACAAGGTCGTCGATGAAGCGGTATGCAAACTGGTAGTCCGGGTCCGAACCGTCGACGCGCTCGCACGTCTCAGGCGACACTCCCTTCACTGCGTACGAAACGACGTGAGACAGCGGCGTACCTTCCGGATGCGCCGCAATGAACTTCGCAATGCGTACACGATCTTCGTCGCGTTCGGTCAGTGTTCCATCGAGCAACTGGCCGTGGCCGAGGAGGTCGCGCTCTTCCAGGAGGTCTGCTAAGACGGGAGTGTTACATCTGTCCGCGAGGTCGAGACCGCCCAGGTGTCCCGGCGGCTCCACGCGGCTGTTCATGCGTGGGACCCCGCGGGGGCAGAAACGGCATTGGTCGGACAGGTGAACGCGGTAACGATTCCCCTCACCCGCCGGGTTCGGGGGAAACGCTCGGGCTTCCGGGTCGACCCGCAAGGGGTCGCTGCCGGCTGGTCGAGCAGGTGCGGGCCGCGATTGGCGCTCGCGGCCCGGTCCGGGCTGCTCGCTCCGCTGCGCTGCCGGGCGTGCCAGCTCTCCCGCGCCCTCGCTTTCGGTGGCCTGTGGGGGCTGGCAGAGACGCGCAGCTGCGAGGTCGAGTCAACCCCCGCAAGGGGGGTTTCCTCTCCCGGAACGCGAACCTGTGGGGTCAAGCCGCCGACAAACTGGGTTGGTCGGACGGTGGGTCGGCTACCTACGGCGGGTACTCCCCTGTCCTCTCCTCGGCACATCGTCGGACAGAGGAGTTACCGATCAAGCGCCGGGTCGTCGACGCTGTGTCGGTCGAGTACCGGAACTGCGTAGCAGTGGCGGCACTCTCTCGCCCGGGCGTAGTCCGAGTCGATCTTGTTGATGCAGTTGTCGTGACAGTGGGCGCACCGATAGGCCGTGTACTGAGACCAATCGGTACTCTCGCCGTCCGCGACGTGTGGGAGGTTCGGCCTGTGTTCCTCAGGTAGGTTCTCAGGGGTCGAACCACGTTGTGCCGGACTGGGGCCGGAGTTCGGTATCTCACTCTCGTCGCTTTCCTCAGCAGGCTCTACGTGACTCTCCGCGTCACTCATCGGAACCACCTCGCACGAGTTCGTCGTCGACTTCTTGGACTGCACGACGCACCTCTGAATCAGTCGCACCGTCCTCAACGAGTCGGCTTGCAGGGACGAACGCACAGGGTGGATACGGCCACTGCTGACGACGCCGAATTTCGATCAGAAGCCGTAGCTTCTTGACAGACTTATTATGGTTCTCAGAGGTATTTAAAGAACGACTTAATTCCAGACGAATCGTCGAAGGAATCTGAACGCTCGCACACCTAAGCGTACAGGTGTCGGCATCTGATAAAACAGAGTATGGGACCGCCGAGATTCGAACTCAGGTCCGACGCACCCCATGCGCCGAGGATACCGCTACCCCACGGTCCCGCACTTCGGGAGAGGGGGGTGCTTTAATTAAGGCCTTCGTTTTGGCGGCGGGGTTGGGAGTCCGAGACGGGGGGTCGCCACGTAATCGTCACTCCGCGACATCGATACCGGGGCTGTCGATGCTGACGTCTTCGAGCGACCAGCCTTCGCTCGCGGAGCGGGCGTCGACACCGACGGCGTTTCGCTCCGCAGTCACGGTAATCGTCGCGTCGCTGACGGTCCAGGACGCGTTCGTCGTGACCGCGTGGATGCCCTGGTGCCCGCTCTCGATGGTCGCGTTTCGAATCGACCACGCACCGGTCGTTCGGGCGGCGAAGACGCCGACGTCCCGGGTGTCGAGCGTGGCGTCGGTGACCGTCCACGCGCCGCCGGAGGACGCGGTCACGAGGCCGGTGTCGCTCCGGGTGACGGTCAGGTCGGTCACCGTCCAGTCGCCGTCGCTGTCGATAGCTTTGACGCCGGTGCCGCTCCGCCGGACATCCGTGTTCCGGACGGTCCAGTCGCCGCTCGTCCCGGACGCGTCGACGCCGTCAGCGCCGGCGCGGTCGACGACGACCCCCGTGACCGTCCAGTCCCCAGTCGACCGACGGACGTCTGCGCCGTCGCCGCCGACGTCGACGAAGCGGGTGTCACGAATCGTCCAGTCGCCGGTGGTTCCGCGGGCGAACACGCCGCTGTAGGTGGTCCGGGCGACGGCGACGTCGGCGACGGTCCAGTTCCCGGTCGCGTTCGGTGCGTAGACGCCGACGTCGGCGGCGATGACGGTCGTTTCGGTGACCGTCCAGTCGCCGGTAGCTTCGTTGGCGGCGACGCCGAGACGGTAGTTCCGGACGGTGAAGCCGGTGACGGTCGGGGCGGCGGCGTCGGTCACCGTCACGCCGGTCCCGTTGGCGAACCGCGACCCGTCGAGTATCGCTCGGTCGGGTGCGACGAGGGTGATGCTCTCGTTGATTCGGACTTCTTCGTAGTAGGTGCCCGGTCGGACCTCGACAGTATCACCGCTGTCGGCGGCGTCGACGGCGGCCTGTATCGACCGGTAGTCGGCACTGCCGTCCTTGGCGACGGTGACGGTCTCCTGTGTCGTCTGTACGCCGGCCGCACTCGCCGGGAGGACGGCGATGGTCAGCACTACCGACAGAAACAGGGCAAGCAGTGGCGTTCGCGCGTCGTCCATGTTCGGAGTAGACGGTGCGAGAGGACGTAAACGGTACTGTTGTTTCACTCGGTAGCGTCCCGTTCGTTCGCTGAACGGAACCGTCCGGGGGCCTCAGCCTGCGGTCCGCGAAAGCGTTATCGGGCGGACCGCCGAACCTCGGGGCGTGCTGGAGTTGACGTACGAGTCGGGGACCGTCCGCGTGACGGGGGGCCCGCCGGCGGACCTGCCCGGCGTCGAGTACGACCGACGGTCCCAGACGGGACGAGCGCCGGCCTACCGGTACGCCGACCTCGTGGCGGCGCTCGGCGAGCGGGGCGTGGCCTACGACGACGCCGTCTTCGCGCTCCCGTCGCTGTCGCTCTCGACGGCGTACGACCTCCGGACGTACCAGCAGGTGGCGCTGGACGCCTGGCGCGACGCCGGCGACAGGGGGTGTCTGGAACTGCCGACTGGGAGCGGCAAGACCGTCATCGGCATCGCGGCGATGGTCGCGCTCGGGACGCCGACGCTGGTCGTGGTCCCGACCATCGACCTGCTGGAGCAGTGGCAACGCGAACTCCAGCGGGAGTTCGACCGCCCGGTCGGCCGCATGGGCGGGGGCGAGCAGCGAATCGAAGACATCACCGTGTCGACCTACGACTCGGCGTACCTGCGGGCCGACGAACTCGGCGACCGGTTCGGGCTCGTCGTCTTCGACGAGGTCCACCACCTCGGCGGGGAGGGGTACCGCGACATCGCCCGCCTGCTCGCCGCGCCGGCCAGGCTCGGGCTGACGGCGACGTTCGAGCGACCGGACGGCGCGCACGAAGTCGTCGAGGACCTCGTCGGGCCGCTCGTCCAGCGGGTCGGCGTCGACGACTTGGCCGGCGACCACCTCGCGGACTACGACATCAAGCGCATCGAGGTGTCGCTCACGCCCGACGAGCGCGAGCGCTACGAGGCCCACCAGGGGACGTTCACCGACTATCTCGAACAGTCGGGCATCCAACTGCGGTCGGGCAGCGACTACCAGGAACTGGTCAAGCGCTCGGGGTCGGACCCGGCGGCCCGAGAGGCGCTGCTGGCGAAACAGCGCGCCCGCGAGGTGATGATGAACGCCCAGCGGAAGGTCGACCGGCTGGCGACGATTCTGGACCGCCACCGCGGGGACCGAATCATCGTCTTCACCGCTCACACCGACCTCGTATACCGCCTCTCCGAGCGGTTCCTGATTCCCGCAATCACCCACGAGACCGGCGCGAGCGAGCGCCGGGAGATATTAGAGCGGTTCCGCGACGGGACGTACTCGCGGGTCGTGACGGCGAACGTCCTCGACGAGGGGGTGGACGTGCCCGACGCGAACGTCGCCGTCGTCCTCTCGGGCAGTGGCTCCGAGCGGGAGTTTACCCAGCGGCTCGGCCGGATTCTCCGGCCGAAAGCCGACGGCAGGCGGGCCCTGCTGTACGAACTCGTGACCGAGGGGACCGCCGAGGAGCGGGTCGCCAGGCGACGCAGATAGCCAGCAGTGCGCGGTCGGCGGGGTCTGGCCGCACGCTTATCCCCTCGATAACTATGCTCCCGTCCGCCGAGACCCAGAGAGACGCGATGTCACAGAGTGATTCCGAGTGCGGCTGATACACATCCGCGTCCCGGACGACAACCTCGACGGCGTCCGCGACGTGCTGGCCGACCGGGACATCAGCTACGTCCGGACCGAAGAGGCGAGCGACGACGGGACGGCCTGGCTGTTGCAGTTTCCGCTCCCGCCGGAGGCCGTCGACGAGGTCCTAGACGACCTCGAAGCGACCGGGCTCGACGCCGACCGGTACACCGTCGTCGGGAACGCCGAGACTGCCCGACCGGACCAGTCGGACTCCGCCCGCCAGCACGAGGACCGCATCTCCCACGACGAGCTCCGCGGTCGCGCAGTCGGCATGAACCCCGGACAGGGGACCTACTACGGGATGACGGTGCTGAGTGCAATCGTCGCGACGGCGGGCCTGGTGCTGGATTCGCCGGCAATCGTCGTCGGCTCGATGGTCATCGCACCGCAGGTCGGTTCCGCGCTCATCGCCAGCGTCGGGACGACGCTCAGCGACCGCCGGCTCATCGTTGACGGCGTCCGGGACCAACTGCTCGGGCTCGCCGTCGCCATCGGAAGCGCGTCCCTGTTCGGCCTGTTCATCCGCCACAGCGGGTTCGTCCCCGGACAGCTCCGCGTCACGACGGTCCAGCAGATCGCCCAGCGCATCTCGCCGGGCTTTCTCTCGCTGGCCGTCGGGCTCTGTGCGGGGGCCGCCGGAGCCTTCGGGCTGGCGACGGCGCTACCGGTCTCGCTCGTCGGCGTGATGATAGCCGCCGCGCTCATCCCCGCCGCCGCGGCCGTCGGCGTCGGTATCGCGTGGGAACTGCCGGCCGTCGCGCTCGGGGCGGGCATCCTCCTGCTGGTCAACGTCGCGTCCATCAACCTCACCGGCTTTCTCGTCCTCTGGGGACTCGGATTCCGGCCGGTGGACTGGGCGACCGACCGCACCCCAGTCGAGACGGTCCGAACCTACGCGCCGACCGTCGTCGCCGCCCTGGCGCTGCTGGTCGCGTTCGCCGGTGCCGGGACGGTCACCGCCCAGCAGATGCAGGTCGAAACGTCCGTCAACGATGCAGTCACGGACGTGCTGTCCGAGGCGTCTTACGAGCGACTCCGACTCCAGTCGGTGCGGACCCGATTCGGCGGCGTCTCGGTCTACCAGCTGGACCGGGAGGTCGCCGTCACGGTCAGCCGACCCGCCGACCGGGCGTATCCGGCCCTCGTCGCTGACCTCGAACGAGCCATCAGCCGGGCCATCGAGAGCGACGCCGCCGTCGAAGTCACGTTCGAGGACAGGGCGGGGTGACGCCGCCCGCCCACTGGTGGGCGTGCCGCCGCGACTCCCCGTGTTTTTGTCGCTCCGCCGCGGAGATGCGCGTGTGCTGACGAAAGACCTCCTGCGCGTCTCGCGGGCCGGCGGCGGCTATCACCTGCAGTTCGCCGACGCCGATGCGGAGCGGCTCACGGCCCGCGTGCTCGGCATCTACCAGGGTCACGTCGGCGAGCCCCGCGAGACGCTGGCGGCCGCGCTCGCGGACCTGGAGCGGGAGGCCGACGATTTCAAGCTCGTCCGCGGGTTGGCGAAGCTCGTCGAGCGGGAAGCCACCTTCGAGACGCGGGCCCCGGTCGACCCCGTCCGCGCCCGTCGCCGGGTGTTCGAAGCCGCCGCGGACATCGGCGTCGTGAGCGAAGCCGAGCGCGAGCAGGCCCTCGCCGAGGCGGCCGCCCACTTCGGCACGGACGCCGCGGCGCTGGCCGACGCGCTGTACGCCGACCGGGAGTCCCGGCAGGTGCTTGCCGACATCGACTCCCGCTGGGGGCCGGCCGAACTGCGGACCCAGTACAACCTCTCGCTGGCGCAGACGGCGCTGTTCGACGCGACCGAGGTCCGGGTCCGGTCGTCGGACCCGAAGGCGCTCGTCTCGGCGGTCAAACGCCTCCGGCTGCTGTACGAGATTCGCCGGACCGAGACGGGTCGGGAGGTCGTCGTCACGGGGCCGGACGCGCTGTTCTCGAACACGCGGCGGTACGGCACCCGGTTCGCCCGCCTCCTGCGCACGGTGGCAGCTGCGAGCGAGTGGGAACTGACCGCGACCATCGACGACCGGGGCACCGAGCGGGAACTCACCCTCTCGGACGGGGACGTCTCCGTCCCGGGCGTCGACCCGGTAACGGAGGTGAGCTACGACAGCGGCGTCGAAGCGGACTTCGCGGGCCGGTTCGCCGCATTGGACCTCGACTGGGACCTCGTCCGCGAGCCGGAGCCTCTGGCCGCAGGCGAACACGTCGTCATCCCGGACTTCGCCTTCGACTGGCGACCCGGGGCTGACACGGGGGTTCGGGAGACCGGGCGCGGGGCCGACGGGGCGGACGAGGCCCCCTTCCGCGTCTTCTTCGAGATTATGGGGTTCTGGACGCCGGAGTACGTCGAGAAGAAGCTCGCTCGCCTCGACGCGCTGGAGGACGTGGAGCTGCTTGTCGCCGTCGACGAGTCCCTCGGCGTCGGCGAGGAAATCGACGCGACGGACGCCAGGGCGATTCCGTACGCCGGGACGGTCAGCGTGAAAGCCGTGCGGGACGCGCTACGGCCCTACGAGGAACGGCTGGTGCGCGAGAGCGCCGCGGCCATCCCCGACGAACTCCGGCCCGACGCCCCGGTCGTCTCGCTCGCCGACCTCGCCGGCGAGTACGGCGTCAGCGAGGACGCGTTGGAGGGCGTCGCTTTCCCGGCCCACGAACAGGTCGGCCGCACCCTCGTCGCCCCTGCGGTGCTGGAGGAACTGGCCGCGGACATCCAGCCCGGGATGGACTACGAAACGGCCAGTGACAGACTGGCCGACCGCGGTATCGCGGACGACAGCGCGGCGCTCGCACGACTGGGCTATCGGGTCGCCTGGGAGGGGCTCGGTGGCGGGACTATCGAACCACGGGAGTGAGTGGCCCGTCGGACACAGCAGGGCGGCCGCTTCGCATGCGGGCAGTCGTCCGTGGACAGAGGGGAGCGACTCGGCGTCATGCCGGGCCGTCGCCCGGTCCCTCGGCCCGCTGTCGACGGCCCGATGTCGTTTCGAGGAGGGTGCGGAGCGGCCAGATGACGTAGTACAGCGGGTGCAACGGACCGGGGAGCGGGCAAAACCGGTACTCCGAATAGGTCGGATGCAGCGCCGAGTACCGGAGCAGAAACGGCACCAGCGCGGTCAGCGAGTCGCTGGAGGCTATGTAGAACCGTACGGTCTCGAGCCGTGTGGGTGCCCGTAGCTCCTCACTGACCAGCGACTCGATGGCAGTCTCCGCTAGCTCGGTGGCGCGGTCGTCCGTGCGAAGGCGGGCCGATACCGGTGCTGGGAGGTCGTAGTCGAAGACGTCGCGAGCGAGTGCAGCCCCGAGCAACAGTTTCCGCTCGACGCCACCGTCCCGCGCCCGGGTGAACACGCGGGTCCAGTCGACTGTCGCCGACTCCAGCGCGGCGACGAAATCACAGAGCCACTTCAGGAGATACCAGCGGTGCTTGGTTCCGTGGAACGCCAGCGCGAGGAGCCGGTCCGACGGTGCAAGCGCCGGGAGCGGCTGGCCGCCGACCGCGACCGTGTCGCGGCGGTCCCAGAGGTCACCGAACGGTGAGCAGAAGGGGCGCTCGGCGTCGCCCACCCGCCAGCGGAGCTCCGCTTCGAACTCCGGCCCTCGCATCTCGTACTCGTGCACGATAGACTTCGTCACGGGACCGCCAAGCAGCGCGGCGTCGTCCAGTCGCGGTGTGTCCTCGCGCCACTCGTAGCCCCGCTCTTCCAGAATATCCGCGGCGGTGGGGATGTCGTCCGGATGGACGAGCAGGTCCAGGTCGTTGTACTCACGCACCGTCGCGTCGCCGTAGGCAGCGGCGGACAGCGCCGGACCCTTGAACGGAAGCCCGCGCACACCGTGTGTCTCGAAACTGTCGAGTATCTCGTGTAAATCGGTCGTGAACGCGAGGTTTCGCAGCCGCTTGGTCTGCACTGTGTTACCGAGTCGTGTGCGCACGCCCACCGGCTCTCGACCGTCTCCAACGCCGACCGAATCTACACCGTCGAGGACGGGCAGGTCACGGAACGGGGGAGCCACGCCGAACTCCTCGACGACGGCGGGACGTACGCGGAGTTGTACGCGATGCAGGGCGCGGCGGCCGCACAGTCGCCCAGCGGGTGACCGTACCGGCACGGACGGTGAACTCAGACGTCTCGACGGCGACCCTTCGGGACCTGTGACCGGAGTTCGCCGTAGACGTACAGGCCGACGCCGACCGGTTCGGTCTCGCCGGCGAGGTCGTGGGTGACGACGAGGTACCCCCAGTCGCCGTCCCAGTCGAGTTCCCGGTCCTCGCCGGCGACGAACGCCCGAGCGGCCTCCTCTCCGAGGTGGATGACGTTCTTCGAGGCGCGGTCGCCGAACCGCTGGACGGCCTCCAGCGTCGGCTTCCAGTGCTCCTGGCGCGTCCGCAGGAACGTCATCCCCAGCCCTTCGGTGTCCACCGGCGACGGCGGAGTCCCACTGTACAGCCACAGTTTGCCGGCTCCCCGTTCCCAGAATGTGCGCTCCTCGAAGGTCTCCGGCGGCACACCAAAGCGGTCCTGCCAGAAGTCGAGGACCTCCTCGCGAGTCGCCCGCTCGGGGTCCTCGCGCTCGTCGTCTGACTCGGGGAGCCGCGTGAACTCCGTACTCTGGTCGCTCATTCCGCTCGCACCTCCAGTTTCGCACAGAAGAACCCGCCCGTGTCGTTGTGGTGGGGGTAGATTCGCTTGGCGTCGGCGACGCTCGGGTCGTAGGTCTCGTCCTGCCACTCGGTGACGCCCGGAGCGTGGTCGAGCGGGAGGTCGTACTCGACGATGTCACAGGCCGCCTCGTCTAGCACGTAGTCCAGCACGGCCTCGTTTTCCTCCGGCGCGAACGTGCAGGTGGAGTAGACGACGGTGCCGCCGGCCTCGGTCACCTCGACGGCGCGTTTGAGGACGCCCTTCTGGACGCCGGAGATGCCCTCGACGTGGGAGAGCGACCAGTCCTCCAGCGTGTCCGGGTTCTTGCGGACTGTCCCCTCACAGGAGCAGGGGACGTCCACGAGCGCGCGGTCGTACCCCTCGCCGCCGAAGGGCTTGAGCGAGTGGTTGCGGCCGTCCTCGTGGGTGACGGCCACCGTCGTCGCGCCCAGCCGCTCGGTGTTCGTCCGCAGCGCCGAGATGCGGCCGAGGTTGTTGTCGGTCGCGACGACCTCGCCGGTGTCGTCCATCAGGGCGGCGAGTTGGGTCGTCTTGCTGCCCGGCGCGGCACAGGCGTCCCAGACCCGCTCGCCGGGACGGGGGTCCAGTACGGTCGCCGGAATCGCCGACACCTCTTCCTGGCCGTGAATCCAGCCGTGGAAGTACGGCCAGTTCGCGCCGGGGGAGTCCTCCGGCAGGACGAACAGACCGTCGTGCCAGTCGACGGGAGTGTGGGCGATGCCCGCGTCGGCGAGCGCTGTCCGGACCCGCTCGACGGTTGCTTTGATGGTGTTGACCCGAACGGCCGACGGTAACGGGCGTTCACACGCGTCGATGAACGCCTCGAAGTCGTCGACGATGGGACGGTAGCGGTCGAGTGGTTCCATTGTCCGGCGTTCGCTTGCGGCCGGTTTGTGGGTTTCGGACGCCCGTGGCCCATGGCTTTCAAGCCGTCGGCGGCCGATACCTGAGGTATGGCACACGTACAGGTCCACCGCGACGACATTTCGCTCGATTCGCCGACACTGGTCGAAGGACTACCGGGGGTCGGTCTGGTCGGCAAGATAGCCGCCGACCACCTCGTCGACGCGTACGGGATGGCGTACTACGCGTCGGCCCACTGCGAGGGGTTGCCTGAAATCGCCGTGTACGGGACGGACGACCCGGAGGTTCGCCCGCCAGTCCGCCTGTACGCGGACGCGGACCGTGACCTGCTCGTCCTCCAGAGCGACGCGCCCGTCTCCCCGTCCGGTGCGAAGGAGTTCGCCGGCTGTATGGTGAGCTGGTTCGAGGCGAACGACGTGACGCCGATATTCCTCAGCGGCCGCCCCGCCGAGAAAGACGGCGTTCCCGACGTGTACGGCGTCTCGACCGGCGACGGGGCGGCGATGTTGCAGGACGCGAACGTCGAGCCACCCTCCGAGAACGGCGCGATTACCGGCCCCACCGGCGCGCTGGTCCACGAGTCACAGCGGGTTGGCCTGACCAGCATCGCGCTCGTCGTCGAGGCTGACCAGCGGTTCCCAGACCCGGAGGCGGCGCGGGCGCTCCTCCGGACGGGTATCAGTCCGCTGACCGACTTCGAGATCGACACGGAGGCGCTGGTTGAGCAGGCCGAGGAAATCGGCCGGGCAAAGGCCCAGCTCGCACAGCAGCTCCAGGAGAACCAGGAGGAGAGCACGAGCGCCCGGCCGCTCGGGATGTATCAGTAATGGCGGACGCAGACGACATCGTCCGCGGGCTCCTGGTCGCGGGTATCGGCGTCCTCGCGGCTGTTGCGGGGTGGTTCCTGTTCGTCGTGGTCCCGGACGACCTGGCGGAACTGCTCGGCGTCCTGTTGCTGCTTGCCCTCCTCCTCGGGGCGTTGCGCATCGGCAGCAACGTCGCCGGGTCGCTGTTGCCGGCACAC
Organism: Haloarcula sp. DT43; assembly: GCF_037078405.1. Classification (NCBI taxonomy): domain Archaea; kingdom Methanobacteriati; phylum Methanobacteriota; class Halobacteria; order Halobacteriales; family Haloarculaceae; genus Haloarcula; species Haloarcula brevis. The sequence continues at coordinate 105,780 of NZ_JAYMGZ010000004.1, forward strand.
AACGTCGCGGAGGTCGCCGTCGAGGGGCCGATTAGCCGCGACGGTGGCGGCGGCATCACCAGTCCGCCGGTCGGCGCGTCCGCCGACGATATCGTCGAGCAGATAGAACGCGCCGACGGCGACCGCGGCTCGGAGGCGCTGCTCCTGAAGCTCAACACGCCGGGCGGCGAAATCGTCCCCAGCGAGGACATCCGCATCGCCGCCGAGGCGTTCGACGGCCCGACCATCGCCTACGCGACTGACGTGTGCGCGAGCGGCGGCTACGACATCGCCGCCGGCTGCGACGAGCTGTGGGCACGGGAGGGCTCTATCGTCGGCTCAATCGGCGTCGTCGGCTCGCGGGTCAACGCCAAGGAGCTTGCCGACCGGCTCGGCCTCTCCTACGAGCAGTTCACGGCCGGGGAGTACAAGGACGCCGGCGTTCCGCTGAAGGAACTGTCCGAGGACGAGCGCGAGTACCTCCAGGGCATCGTCGACGACTACTACGACCAGTTCGTCGACACCGTGGCCGAGGGCCGCGAGATGGACGTCGAGACGCTCAAAGACACCGAGGCACGCGTCTTCCTCGGCGAGGAGGCGGAGGCGCGCGGGCTCGTCGACCGGCTCGGGACGCGAGACGAGGTCGAGGCGAGCCTGGAGCAACGGCTCGGCGAACCGGTGACGGTCAAGGAGTACGAACCGGAGCGCGGGCTGGCGGGCAAACTCCGCGGTGGCGCACAGGCGGTCGCGTACGCGCTCGGTGCCGGCGTCGCCGGCGTCGTCGACGGCGACGTCGAGGGGCTCTCGTTCCGGCGATAGTCTCCCGGCCTCGGACCGCTTACTCGTCGACTGTCAGCCAGTCCTCCGCTATCCCGTCTATGCCGGACAGGCGAACGGACAGTTCCCCGTCCGTCGAGTCAAGCGTCATGACGCCGTCGAAGGCCCGTCGCAGCGTGTTAATCGTTCCGTCGTCGTGTGCGTCGATGTTGAGCAGGAAGAGCCCGAGCGCGTTCTCCTGGTCGACGCCCCGGGTGAGGGTCTGACAGAACCGGTAGACGGTCTCCTGGTCGACGTACGAGAGGATGACCGAGAGCGAGACCAGGCCGAACCGGGTGCGGTCTATTTCGGCGGCGTCGAAGTCGTCGAACGCGTCCTTGAATCCGATACCGATGTCGGTGAGATTGCGTGGGGTGTTGACGTCCTGGGTGACCACGGCATCGTCCTCGACGGCGATGGACTCGGTCTGGCAGTCGATAATCCGGGTGTTGCCGTCGTGGTCGCCGCCGTCGCCCGCCGCCGCCGCGATGTCGGCCGTGATGTCCCCGGCCGGCGTATCCGTCGTCAGCACGAGCAGGTTCTCGTCCTCCCGACGGCCTTCTGCGAGCAGTCGCAACAGGAACTCCGTTCCGGCCGGCTCCGACGCGGTGACGAGGATGCTCGTCCCGGCCGGGATTTCGAGGTCGTCCAGCGTATTGAGAAGCCGATACGGCCGCTCGTCAGTAGTGTCTGTCATGCAGAGTCCCCCTGTGAATCCCTCTCGTCCGTCCCGGAAACGTCGACGTCCGGTACGTCGCCGATACCGCTCACGATGTCCTCACGGTCGAGGTTCGACGCCCGCGTCGACAGCCGCTCGTCGAGTTCGTCGAACCGCTCCAGGAGCTCCTGATAGTCCTGGTTCTCGGCCATTTCGGCGTCTGACTTCCGGCTCTCGATAGTGGATAGCTTTTCCGCGACGGCGTAGTGTTCCTGGAGCGTCCCGTCGTACCGGGCGCGCGCGACGAGCCGGTCGACCGTCTCTCTCACCGTCTCGCGGTCCAGCGCCTTCGGCACGTACGCGTCGAACGGCATGTCCACGATGTCGAAGTCCGGTTCGACGGCGGTCACCATCGCCACCTGACACTCGACGCCGGACGCCCGGATTCGGTCGAGCACCTCGTCCCCCGACAGCCCCGGCATCAGCCGGTCGAGTAACACTACCTGTACGGCCTCGTCGAGTTTCTCGAGCGCCTCCTCCCCGCTCGCGGCCGTCCGGAGGTCGTAGTCCGCAGCGAGCCACATCTCGTAGGTCTCTAAGAGCTTTTCGTCGTCGTCGACGACCAGCACGACCGGGTCCTGTTCCGTCGTCATGTCCGTGACCAAGCGTCTCTATCGCACCAATCAGCCCCCGGACGTAAATAACAGTCGGGAACACGCGGCGTGTCAGTCGGCGGTCTGGAACGAGAGCGTGAACACGGCCCCCCGCGGTTCGTTGTCGGTGACTGCGACCTGGCCGCCGTACTTTTCCAGCATCGTGTCGACGAAGAAGAGCCCGAAGCCCGAGCCGATGTCGGCGTCCTTGAGACCGCGATTGCCGCGCCGGAAGACCGTCTCCTTCTCGGCGTCGGGGACGCCCGGCCCGTCGTCCGCGACCCGAACGGCGGTCGTGTCGTCCCGCACGGTTACCGACACTTCGAGACTGGGCTCGGCCCTATCGTTGTGTTCGACGGCGTTGTCCAGGACGTTGCCGAGGACGTTGCCGAGCATTTCGTCTGCCTCGACCGTGACGCCCTCCGGGATGTCGGTCTCGACCGTGACGTCGGGATACGTGGTTTCGAGCGTGTCCACTCGCTCTTCGAGCACCGACGAGAGCGATACCGGTTCCGTGTTTTCCGCGCCGACCGCAGTCAGGGCGTCGAGCAGGACCCGGAACTGTCCGATGAGGTCGATGACGTCGTCGCTTTGCTCCACGACCGTCCGGGCGTACTCCGCGTCCTGTCCCGAGAGCGACTCCGAGAGGGCCTGCCCGCGGGCCCTGATAATCGTCATCGAGTTCTGGATGTCGTGTCGCAGCAGGCTGTTGACGAACTCCAGCTGGTCGTTTCGGCGCGTGAGCGCCTCCTCCCGTTCGACGCGGTGTATCGCCGCTCGCGTGTTCGCCACGAGGAGGTCGAGCAGATGCCGCTCGGTGTCCGAAAGCTCCGGCCCGGGCCGGCTGACGGTGAGCACGTGGGTACCGGGCAGGTCCCTGACCGACGTGCTGTGCGTCTGAATCCCGGCCGACGAGAGCGCCTCGCCGACCGCGTCCACGTCGATTTCCGGACCTGCGCCGTCGCCGTCCGGGCCGACCGCCTCGTCGCTGGCCCGTCCCGGTTCCGCGGCCGGCACCGGCGGGACACCCTCGATTTGGCGGCTATCGCCCTCGCCGACGGTGAGCATAATCGGTCGGTAGGCTCCCGACTCCGGCTCGTACTCCCACACGCCGACGGCGAGCGTATCGAACAGTTCGCCGATGAGCGTCCGGGTCGAAGCCACGACGCCCTCGACCGAGCGCGCGTTCAGCAGGCCCTCCGCCCCCCGGCTCACGGTCTCGAACTGCCGTTCGCGCTTCTTCTGTGCAGTGATGTCCGTGAACATGACGAACCCCGTGGCCTCGTCGTGTTGGTCCGGACCGGCCCCGACTGGGACGTAAGTGACGAGATAGTCCCGGGGGCCGTCCGCCGTCGCTGCGCGGAGCTCCGCCTGTTCGTCCGGCTCCCCGATGACTGTCTCCAGTCGGGTCGACGGCGGTGTCTCGGCCGCCTGCTCCGCCGGCTCCGGGGCGAGGAGCCACTCGGAAACCGTCTCGACGACGGGCTGTCCGACAAACCCCACGGTCCGGCCCCCGAACGCCCGCTGGAACGGCTCGTTGACGGCGGCGATTACCGCCCCGTCGGTCGCCGACTCGACGGCCATCATCGCGTCGGACGTGTTGTCGAAGAGGGCCGAGAACCGGTCCCGCTCGACGGCCCGGGCCGCGCTTTCGCGCTTGCTCCGCGCGTTGTAGATGCCTGCGATAAACAGGACGAGTCCGCCGATGATGATGCCGTCCCCGGCGATGACGTAGGGCTTCAAATCGTTCTGGAAGACGACCTGGAACCCCAGCACCCAGCCGTAGGCCAGCGCGACACAGCCCGTCCCGAGGATGGACCAGCGCGCCACGAGCTGGCTGTACTCCCGCTCCCAGTCGTTCCGGGAGAGCCAGAGACTCAGCCAGACGAACCCGCCCGACAGCGCCATGACTATCGAGTTCTCCAGGAGCGTCGACAGGGGTGACTTTCCGCCGGCCGTAACGTCTTGCCACATGTCCACGAGCGGGACACAGAAGAGGAGTCCGGCGAGAACGAGGAGCACGGCGGTGTAATCGACGGTATCCCGGAGCGACATACGGGGTCAACTCCGGCCCGAACACAAAACCGTGGCGACAGCGCGCTCCCGGCCGGCCGCACCCGGAGGGCTCGACCGGCGTCTCATCTGTCGACGTCCGCCGACGATTTGTCGACCGTGGCCTCGGCCTGCCGGTCCGCGACGGGGAGCTTGATTCGGACCAGACTTCCGCCCCGGTCCCGCGTCTCGAACTCCAGGTCGCCCCCGTAGCGCGTGACGACCCACTTGATAATCCACAGTCCGATGCCGCTGCTGTGCTGCAGCGACGTCTCCTCGCCGGCCGTCAGCGTCGCCACTTCGTGGTCGGGAATGCCGGGGCCGTCGTCGGCGATTTCGATGTCGACCCAGCCGGCCCGGTCCGTAGCGGCCCGAATCCGGACCCAGAGGGTCGGCCGCGCGCTGTCGTTGTGTTCGACGGCGTTCGTGAGCAACTGCCGGAACGCCTGCCGAAGCGGGGTGTCGGCGAGGATGAAGCGTGTCTCCGGCAGGTCGGTCTCGACAGTCACCTCGGACTCGGACTGGAGCCTCGAAATCTCGTCTTCGAGGAGTGGCACGACGTCGACGGGTTTCCGCACTATCTCGCGGCCGATGATTTCCTGTGCCCGCCGGGCCGTCGCCGTGAGGCCCTGCAGCCGGCTCGCCGCCCCGTTGATTGTCTCGGCCGCCCCCGCGTTCGTCCCGTCGAGGGTCTCCGCCAGCATCTCGGAGTGGCCGAGAATCACTGTCAGGTCGTTCCGGAGGTTGTGTCGGATGAGCCGCTGTAGGACCTCGGTCTGTTGCCGCCGCTCCCGTCGCTCCGTTATCTTCCGGACGGTCTGGATGTGGTGTTCGGTCCCGTCGACTTCGACCGCTGTGGTGACCGTCTCCACGGGGACCGTCGACCCGTCGCCGCGGTAATGCTCCGTCTCGTCGGTTCGCGTCTCCCCCAGGATGAACGACTCCCGGTACGCGGAGAACGTCTCCTGCTCCAGTTCCCCGAACGTCTCCCGGACGTGCGCGCCCTCGATGTCGTCCCGCGTCCGGCCCAGCAGTCGCGCGTAGTGGTCGTTGACGTATTCGAAGCGGCCGGCGCCGTTGTACATCACCAGGCCGATACCGGCCTCGTCCAGCGCCCGCCGGACGACGCGGAGCTCCTCTTCGCGCTCGCGTCGTTCGCTGATGTCGCGGACGGCTCCGACCGTCCCCTGGAACCGGTCGTCGTAGGGGAGCAGTGACAGCTCGATTTCGACGGGGACCCGCTCGCCGTCCCGGCAGGTCAGTACGCCCTCGTAGGTACTGCTCACGGCGTCGGGCGTCACCAGGAGGTCGAGGATGCGTGCATCACCGTCGTCGACTGTCTCCTCGGTCAACACCTTCGAGACGTGGTGGCCGCGGAGTTCATCCGCGTCGTAGCCCGCCGCCTCTGCGAGGGGCTGGCTCACCATCTCGATGTACCCGTCGTTGTCGATGACGTAGAGCTTGTCGCGGACCGTCTCGAAGACCGTCTCGTACCGTTCGAGCTCCTGTCTGCGCTCCACCTGGTCGAAGGCCGTGGTCGCGTTCACCGTGAGCAATCGCGCGCGGTTCTTCTCGGCCTCGCCGAACGTCCCCCGGTCCGTGCTCCCGACCGCGAGGACCCCGTGGTCCCCGAGCGGAAGGACCAGCATCGACGACACCGGATTGTACCGCTCGGTCACGCCGGCCCTCTCGTCGTCGGTGGCGGTCCAGATGACCGGCTCGCCGGTTTCGAACGCTTCTCTGACCGGCCCGGCCGGGTCGGGCGAGAGCGCGCCGTCGTAGAGTCGCTCGATGCGGTCCGGCCACGCGACAGCGGTGAGTTGCGAGTCCTGCGGTTCGTCGCTCCGGAGGTACACGGCGTTCAGGTCGTAGCCCAGAACCGACGCCGTCGCCTCGGAGATGATTTCCGCGAGCCGCTCCCGCGACTCCGCGTTCAGCAACTTGTTGGTCGTCGACAACAGCTCCTTGCGAATCCGTCGGTTCCGACGGCGGTCGCTCACGTCCCGTTGGCTCCCGAGGTAGCGAAGCAGCGTTCCGTCTTCGTCGTAAATCGGTGTGACACTGAGCCAGTTCCAGAACTCGCTGCCGTCGGCCCGGTAGTTTCGAATCTCGGTCGAGACGTCCTCCTCCGCCTCGATTTTCGCCCGGATTTCGTCGACGGTCTCCTGGTCTGTGTCCGGCCCCTGCAGGAACCGACAGTTACGGCCGGTCGCCGTTGTCGCATCGTACCCCGTCAGCTCTTCGAACGACTTGTTGACGTACACCAGCGGATTGTCCTCCTTCGACGGGTCGCTCAGCGTCAGCGGAATCGACGCCTCCTCCAGCGCTCGCTGCTTGATGTACAGTTCCCGTTCGCGTTCCCTCCGCTCGCTGATGTCCCGGATGACGCCGACGCGCCTGTTACTCCCGCCCGGCTCCCCCACCGGGGCGAACCGCATCTCGACGGGCGTCGTCTCCCCGTCGACCGACTGGAACTCGTACTCCAGGACGCCCACGTCGCGCTCGCCGTCCTCGACCTGTCGCCGGACCGCGTCGGCCCGGGCCGCCGTCTCGTCGTCGACCCAGTCGTAGATGTTCGTCCCGAGCAGCCGCTCGCGGTCGACGCCTTTCATCGACGCGTACTGTCGGTTGACGTACGTGAACGTGCCGTCGGCTTCGATGGCGTAGACGGCGTCGTCCAGTGATTCGAGAATCGTCTCGTAGCGCTCCAGTTCCTGCTCGCGCTCCTTCCGTTCGGTGACGTCGGTGAAGTACACGGAGAGCCCGTCTTCGTCCGGATAGGCGCGGACGTCGAACCACACGTCCAGCGGTTCGTAGTACTCCTCGAACGACACCGACCGCTGTTCGTCCAACGCCTCGTGGTACCGGTCGTAGAACGCCGTCTCGACTGCGTCCGGTATCTCCTCCCAGAGGTGCCGTCCGATGAGGTCGTCCCTGGCGTACTCCGCGTCCATCGCGTCGCGGAGCACCGCCGCGCCCGCGTCGTTGACGTACTGCACCCGCCACTCGGTGTCGAGAGCGAAGAACGCGTCGTCGACCCGTTCGATGACGCGCTGCTCCCGCTCCTGTGACGCCCTGATTTCGCGGACGTACTCCCGCTGTTGCAGTTCCTGGCGCAACCACTGCGCCATGTGGTCGATGAGTGCCTGCTCGGTCTCGGAGAACGGCTCCCGTCGAGGGGACTCGTCGGCGAAACACAGGGTCCCGTAGCGGTCGCCGTCGACCACGATTTCCGCGCCGAGGTAACAGCCGAGCCCGAACTTCTCGTACGCCGGGTCGTCTGTCATCCCCGCGGTTTCGGCGTCGTCGATGGCGACAAGGGACTCCCCCTCGACGACCTTCCGACAGTACGTCTCCCCGAGGTCGCTCTCCGCTCCCGCCTGGATGAGCGGGTGGTCGCCCGCCGCTTCGACGACCTCGAAATCGCCCGCCGCTTCGTCGATACGGGAGAGGAAACCGACCGACATATCGAGTGCGGACGCGCCGAACGCGAGGAGTTCCTGCACCCGCTCGTCGAGGTCCATCTCCGGGTCGGCCGTAATCTCGTGCAACCGCCGGAGCCGTGCCCGGCTCTCCTGGAGTTCCCGCTCGCGCTCCTTCCGCTGTTCGATGTCGCGCACGGCGGCAACGACGTACTCTCGGCCAGCCAGTCGCGCCGATTCGAGTTTCACCTCCACCCAGATGTCCCGGCCCTCGTTGGTTGGGTCCCGCCACTCGAACGTCGTCGGCGTCCCGTCGGCGGCCTGCCGTACCAGCGAAACCGCCCTGTCTCTCGTGAACTCGCTGTCGTGCCCGGTGATGTCTTCTAACGTGAGGTCCCGCGTCGCCGGGTCCATTCCGAGCATCCCGTAGAACCGGTCGTTGCTGGCGAGGATTTCCCCGGTGTCCGGGTCGTGGAGCAGTATCCCGTCGGCGGCCTCGTCGACCACACCGGACAGGAGCCGTTCGTTCTGTGTGCGGCTGAGCGCCTGCGCGACCTTGTCCACGACCGTCCCCGCGTGCTCCGTGAAATCCAGCGGGACGACGTCGAACGCCCCGGCGTCGTAGGCGGCGGCGACGTCCACGCGCTCGCCGACGGCGAAGACCGGACAGTCGACCTCGGCCGAGACGACGTCCCCGACGACCGAACTGACGCCGGTTCGCCCGGTCCCGCTGTGCTCGTCACCCCCGGCGTCGCGGCCCGACTGCCCGGCGGCACAGAGACAGACGACGCCGGCGGCAGTCGCTGTCTCCAGCCCCGAAATCGACTCGGGGGAGACCATCTCTATCGGGTTCGACAGTTCACTGCGCTCGAACCGCTGTCGGATACCGGCTCCACTCTGACCATCAATAGCGATAATATATACCGGCTCTCTCGCCGGCGTTGGAAACCGATTGATTAGTCGGTGGACCATTCTCAATAGTTTCTTACACGTATCCGATAACTATACACCTATCGACTGTGGGACCGGGCCCACCTACCGGCGTCGGTTCCGGGACCAGTTTCGGCGGGTTGTCGAGCGAGGTATTCTCGTGGGCCCGTGACACAGCACTGCTCTAGAACCGCGGAGGGCGCCCGAGAGTGGGAAACCGGTGTGCAGGCGAGGAGGTGAGACCACTCAACGACGAGGTGGGAGTACGACGAAACCGCGTGCCGAAGCGACGGCTCGGGAGGTTTTTTATTCGGGGACCGCCTTCGCCGTAGTGTGAGTACGCTGGTGGTGTGTATCGACAGGGACGGGCCGGCCACAGCGGCGTGTCCCGTCGTCGGCCGCGACGCGGTCGAGGAACTCATCACGCAGACGGGGGTCATCGACCCGGAGGACAGCCGGGTCAACTGCCTTCTGGAGGGGCTCGCGGTCGCCGACGAACTCGAAGCCGACGGCTCCGAACCGGTCCTCGCCGTCGTCGGCGGCGGGAGCGACAGCGTCGGCTCCGACCGGGAAATCGCCCGCCAGATAGACGACCTGGTCGGCGAACACCACCCCGACTCCGCGGTCGTCGTCGTCGACAGCGCCGACGACGAGCGGCTGGTCCCCATCATCGAGAGCCGCGTCAAGGTCGACGCCGTCGACCGGGTCGTCGTCCGCCAGGCCCGGGACATCGAGTCGACGTACTACCTGCTCAAGCAGTTCCTGGCCGACGAGGAACTGCGCAAGACGGTGCTGGTCCCCGTCGGGGTCATCATGCTCGCGTTCCCGCTGTTGCTCGTCGTCACCAGCCCGACCATCGCCGTCGGCGCTATCGCCGCCGCCGTCGGCGTGTTCCTCATCTACAAGGGACTGGGCATCGACACCTACCTCTCGCGGCTCCCCGGCCAGACCCGGGAAGCCCTCTACTCTGGACAGGTGTCGCTCGTGACCTACGTCGTCGCCGCCGGCCTCTCGCTCGTCGGCGTCTTCGCCGGCGTGCTGGGCGTCTCCGCTGCCGGCGACATCAGTCCCTTCTTGCTCGCGAACCGCTTTGCCTTCGCCTCCGTCCCGTGGCTGACCGGTGCGGCGCTGGCCGCCTCGCTCGGCCGCCTGCTCGACGAACTCATCCAGCGAGAAGGGGTCCGGAGCGCGTACGTGAACCTCCCGTTCGGTGCGGTCGCGGTCGGCCTCGTCGTTCGCGGCTTTTCCGCCTACTTTCTGGAACGCCGCGGCGTGTTCGCGCCGTTCCGCGTCCGGCCGACCGACCTCGGCGTCGTCCAGATACAGGGGTTCACGCTGGAAGCCGGGACCCGCCTCGCCATGTTCATCCTCGCGGGCATCCTCATCAGCCTCGTCGGCGTCCGGGTGGCGACCTACGTCAGCCACACCGACATCGAGGACGAACTGGTGGAATAGACAGCGATTTACGCCCCCGCCGGCTACCGGTGGCCATGACAGACGGCGCGTGGGTTTCGCTGTTCTCCGGCGGCAAGGACTCCTCGTGGGCGCTGTACCGGGCACTGGAACGGGGCTACCCCGTCGAGCGACTGGTGACGGTGCACCCGGAGGGCGACTCGTACATGTATCACGTGCCGGCGACCCGACTGGCCGGCCTCGCCGCCGAGAGCATCGGCATCCCGCTGGTCGAGGTCGAACCGGACGACTTCGACGCCGACGACGTGCCCGATTCGGGCGCACAGGGCGACGCCGAACTCGAACCGCTGGAGGCCGCACTGGGTGAACTCGACGCCGAACTTGACGGCGGCATCGGCGGCGTCACCGCCGGCGCGGTCGAGAGCGAGTACCAGACCACCCGCATCGAGTCGATGGCCGAACGCCTCGAAGCAAACGTGTTCGCGCCGCTCTGGCAGGAGAACCCCCGGGACCTCGCCGACGCGATGCTCGACGCCGGCTTCGAGATACGGGTTATCCGCGTGGCCGCGTACGGCCTCGACGAGTCATGGCTGGGGCGGACGCTCGACGCCGACGCGCTCGACGAACTGGAGGCGCTCAACGACGAGTACGGCGTCCACATCCTCGGGGAGGGCGGCGAGTTCGAGACGCTGGTCACCGACGGCCCACACATGGACCGCCGGATAGAACTGGCGTACGAGACGGAGTGGGACGGCAGTCGAGGAACGCTCGACATCGAAGACGCGTGGCTGGCGTGAGGTGCCGTCGGACCGGTCGGGAGTGAGCGGTGCGAACGAGCGACCGGCTTTTTCGCGTAGATTTTTCATCGAGTGGTGCCCGCAGGCCGCCGGCCGAGGTCACCCGACGATGAAAAAGGTACGACGGCAGCCGAGGAACGCTCGACATCGAAGACGCGTGGCTGGCGTAATCCACCGAGTCAGCTGCCGTCGGTCAACTTCGTGTGTGCGCCGATGAGCGCGCCGGACAGGTCCAGGCCTTCGACCCGCGTGTCGCGGTCGATAATCGACCCGCGGATGTCCGAGTCGCGGATGGTCGTGTCCGGGAACACGATGGTCCGGTCGAGGCTGGAGTCGACGATTTCGGCCCCCGAGAGGACGTGGACGTTCTCGCCCAGCGTCGTGTTCTCGACGGTGGCGTCCTCGGCGACGACGTTCTCGCCGTCCAGTTCCCACGCGACGGCCTCCAGGTAGCTCTCGGGCGTCCCGATGTCGTACCAGGCGTCGTCGAACGCGAACGCCCGGACCGGGCCGTCGTCGACGAGCCACTGGATGAACCAGCCGGGTTCGTCGGGGTTGTTCCCGTCCTCGAGGTACTCCTCGAAGCGAATCGCGTCGGCGGGGAACGCGTAGCAGGCGATGGAGACGAGCGTGCTGTTGGGGTCGTCCGGCTTCTCCTGGAAGTCGACGACGCGCTCGCCGTCGAGTTCGACGAGGCCGTAGGACTTGGCCTTCTCGCGGGACCCGACGTCGTAGGCGGCCAGCGTGGGGTCGCCGTACTGCTCGAAGTAGTCGATGAACTCGCCGATGTCGAAGCCCATGAGGTTGTCGCCGGCGATGACTAACAGGGGTTCGTCGCCGAGGCCCTCCCGGTCGACCAGCTGGGCGAGCGCGCCGACGACGCCGAACTTCTCGTCTTCCTCGGCCGTTTCTTCGACTGTCAGGGACGCCTTTTCGAATCCGCTCGCGGCGATGTGGTCCCGGAAGTCCTCGGCGAAGCGCTCGTTCGTGCTGACGAACACGTCGGAGATGCGATTGTCCGCCTCTAACTCCCCGAGAATTCGGTCGATGACGGTCGTGTCGCCGACAGGGAGCAGCATCTTGGGCCGGTGCTTGGTGACTGGCCAGAGCCGGGTCGCGTATCCGCCCGCGAGGACAATCGCTTTCATGTCCGGGACCAGACAAGCAAAATACAAGTTCTTTTCCATCGGTCGGACCGCGGCACTTATCGGTGCCCCGCAGCATCACCCCGTATGACTGGCGACGACACGGGGCCTGGGGAGGCGAACCTCACCGAAAAAATCAATCAGACGAACGTCGAGCGGCGGATTTCGAGCCTGGAAGCGTCCTACGACGAGGTGCCCGTCACCGAGGAGCGGTTCGAACTGTCGCCCGAGGAATACGCCGACGTGTTCGCCGCGACGCGTGGCACCGGCTACTCCGGGAACAGCGTCGCGTTCGTCACCCGCGAGGGCACCGACTTCCCGGCGCTGAGCGACCAGATACCCGACCAGGCGGCCGGCGACACCCGCGACCGCGTCCTGCTGGTGCTGGGCCGCGGGGCCGACATGTGGGCGCTGCCGGGCGGCGGCAAGGGCGACGAGTACGAGTCGGTGCAGGGCACCGCCGTCCGGCGGGTCAACGAACAGACCGGTATCCGCTGTACGGTCACCGGCGTCGCGGAGGTCGTCCACTCGATGTACTATCCCGACACCGACGCCCAGGGGTCGGTACACACGCTCGATATCTACCTCGAAGCGGCGTACAAGCGAGGGGCGCTGGACGTAGACGAGTCGGAACTCGTCGGCGCGGCGTGGTTCGCGGAGCCGCCCGAGCGGCTGACGCCGGGGGCCCGGGAGCGGTTCGCGGCGTTTCTGGACGACGAGTGATGCGACGGTCGGTCAGTGCTCGACCAGTTCCACGAGCACGCCGCCGGTCGACTTCGGATGGAGGAACGCCACGTCGTGGCCCCACGCGCCCGGTCGGGGCTCCTCGTCGATGCGGTCGATGCCGCAGTCGGCGACCGTCTCCAGCGCGGCGGAGAGGTCGTCGGTCTCCAGCGCGACGTGGTGGATGCCCGGCCCGTTCGCGTCGAGGTACCGCGGAATCGCGCCGTCAGCGTCGGGCAGCGGCTCCAGCAGTTCAAAGTAGCCGTCGCCCATCTCCAGGAACGTCACCTGCAGGCCGTCGAAGGTCTCCTCGTGGACGACCGGCGTCCCGAAGGCCTCGGCGAACAGTTCCGCGAGCGGGTCGGCGTCGTCGGTTGCGATGCCGGCGTGGTCGAAGCGCATGTCGGGGGGCTTCGACCGCGTGCGGTATATACCTCCGTGACAGGGCGACCGCACCCGACCTACTCCCGTTCCAATCGCTCGCGTCGCCGCTCGAACTCTTCGTCGTCCAGGTCCCCTCTCGCGTAGGCCCGGCGCAGTTCGGCGATGGCGTCGTCGCGACCGCCGCTCGCGGCCCCGGTCACGGCCCGGTAGAAGAGGTACCCGACGCCGACGAGGGCAGCAAGGAACAGCACCTGCAGCAGCGCGCCGACCAGGAACACCCAGCCGGGGGCGGTCCCGCCGCCGGGCCCCATCTGTCCGTCCCACATGTGGCCGCCGCCCCACATCCCGCCGCCGTACATCCCGCCGCCGTACATCCCGCCGCCGTACATCCCGCCGCCCATCATGCCCAGCCCCATCGTGAGCAACGGTAGTACGACGAGTGCGCCGAGGACTGCGAGCAGGACCACGACGAGCCGGCGGTCGGACGACTGTGCGCTCATGCGGACCTCCCGTGGTCACGATAGCGTGCCATAGCTGGAACTACTCGGCCATCGTTCATGCCGATTGCTACTTCGAAACGAAGGCGATACCGCCGCTTCACTTCGGATTCGAAATCGACCTACAGCGACGAACCGGGCTGGTACTCGCCGAACACGTCCCGGAGCACGTCACACACCTCCCCGGTCGTGGCGTAGGCCTTCACCGCGTCGATGATGTAGGGCATGACGTTCTCATCTCCTTCGGCGGCCCCCCGGAGCGCGTTCAGTTTCGCCGCGACTGCTTCCTCGTCGCGCTCCTCCCGGACGGCGGCGACGTTGTCCTGCTGGGCCTGCTCGACGGCCTCGTCGACCTCCTCGATGTCCTGCTCGCCCTCCTCTTCGACCTGGTACTCGTTGACGCCGACGATGATACGCTCGCCCTCCTCCTGCTCGCGCTGGCGCTCGAAGGCCACGTCCTGAATCTGGCGCTGGACCCACTGCTCCTCGATGGCCCGGCGCATCCCGCCGCGTTCGTCGACCTCCTCGATGAGGTCGCGGGCCTCGGCTTCGAGTTCGTCGGTCAGCGACTCGACGTAGTAGCTCCCGGCCAGCGGGTCGATGGTGTCGGCCGCGCCGGACTCGTGGGCCAGAATCTGCTGGGTCCGCAACGCGGTCCTGACCGATTGCTCCGTCGGCAGGCCGATGGCCTCGTCCTTGCCGTTGGTGTGGAGGCTCTGGGTGCCGCCCAGGACTGCCGCGAGCGCCTGGTAGGAGACGCGAACGACGTTGTTCTCTATCTGTTGGGCGGTCAGCGTCGACCCGGCGGTCTGGGTGTGGAACTTCAGCTGCTTGGACTTGGGATTCTGGGCGTCGAAGCGCTCGTCCATGATTTTCGCCCAGAGACGGCGAGCGGCCCGGAACTTCGCCACCTCCTCGAAGATGTTGTTGTAGGAGGCGAAAAAGAAGGACAACTGGGGCGCGAACTCGTCGACGTCCAGCCCGGCCTCGATGGCGGCCTCGACGTACTCGATACCGTCACCGAGCGTGAACGCGATTTCCTGGGCGGCCGTCGACCCGGCCTCGCGGATGTGATACCCCGAGATTGAGATGGTGTTGAACTTCGGCGTCTCGGCGGCGCAGAACTCGAAGATGTCGGTAATGAGCCGCATCGACGGCTCCGGCGGGTAGATGAACGTATTGCGGGCGATGTACTCCTTGAGCACGTCGTTCTGGATGGTCCCGCGCAGTTCCTCGCGGTCGACGCCCTGCTTGTCCCCGACGGCGATGTACATCGCCAGCAGGACGGAGGCGGGCGCGTTGATGGTCATGCTGGTCGAGACTTCGTCCAGCGGGATGCCGTCGAAGACCGTCTCCATGTCGTCCAGCGAGTCGATGGCGACGCCGGTCTTGCCGACCTCGCCGGCGGCCATCGCGTGGTCGGAGTCGTAGCCCATCTGCGTCGGCAGGTCGAACGCCATCGAGAGCCCGGTCTGGCCCTGGTCGAGCAGGTAGTGGAACCGCTCGTTTGTCTCGGTCGCGGTCCCCATCCCGGCGTACTGGCGCATCGTCCAGAGGCGGCCCCGATACCCGGTCGGGTAGACGCCGCGAGTGTAGGGCTCCTGGCCAGGGAACCCCAGGTCGTCCTCGTAGTCGAGGTCAGCAACGTCGGCGGGCGTGTACAGGCGGTCCACCCCGTGGCCCTCCGTGTCCGTCGTGAACGTCTCCTTGCGCTCGCCGAAGCGGTCGACGGTGGGCTGGACGTCGTCTTCCTCCCACTGGGTCTTCGACTCCCGTATCTCCGCCAGCTCGTCGGGGTCAAACATGGGCGGACTGTCGGACGGCGGTGGCTTAAGGGTTCCCAAATCCTTCACGGTTTTTAATATCCAGCTCGCGGTGGGGCGGCCACGAGTCGGTCCGAGGCGGGTTTATGTCGTCGCCGACTACCGGGGGTATGCCAATCGAACCGGGTGACAGCGTCACCATCGAGTACGTCGGCCGCTTCGAGGACGGGACCGTCTTCGATACGTCACGTCCCGAGGTCGCCAGGGAGCACGGACTCATCGAGGCACAGGGCGTCGACGCGAGCGAGTACGCGCCGCTTTCCTTCACCGTCGGTGCCGGGGAGATAATCGAGGGCCTCGACGAGGCGCTGGTCGGACTGGCCGCCGGCGAGGAGGCCACCGTCACAGTGCCCCCCGAAAAGGCCTACGGCGAGTTCCAGGCCGACCGCGTCCGCGAGTACGACCCCGAGACGTTCGAGGGGATGGTCGGGAAGGACCCGGCGGTCGGGCTCCACGTCGAGGCCGAGAACGGCCTCCACGGGGACGTGACGGCGGTCCGGGACGACGCCGTCGAGGTCGATTTCAACCACGAACTGGCGGGCAAGACGCTCGTGTTCGACGTCGAGGTCGTCGACGTCCGATAGTCAGTCGCCCGTGTCGTACTTGTAGGTCGCCTCGTCGGGGTCGATGCCGAAGTCCTCCGGTCCCTCCTCCGGCTCGGTGTCCTCGGGCTCGCCGGCACTGGCCTGCTTGAACCGCGTGCGGAGGCGTCCGGGCACCTGGAAGCGGTCGACGGCCACCCGGAGCGGCACCGCGTCCGGCTGGATGTTCTCCTGTTTGGTTGCCAGCCGGTCCCGGAGCGGGCCGGGTAGCTGCGCGGGCTCGATGCGCTCGAAGCCGAACTGCGCGAGATACTCGGAGGCGCTGGTCAGCGAGTAGACGGTGTCGAACCCCTCGTCGCCCGCGTACTCGACCAGCCGCTCGATGACGTGTGCGCCCACGCCCTGGTTGCGCCAGTCGGGCAGGACGCCGATGCTGGTCAGTTCGCAGACGGGCTCGTCGCCGCCCTTGTGAATGCGGATACGGCCGAAGCCCGCCTTCTCGTGGCTCTTCTCGTCGATGGCGACGACGTAGTCCCGGGACCTGAAGGCCGTCTCGTCCAGCCCCATCTCCTCGATACGGTCCAGCAGCCAGACCTCCTCCCTGTTTTTGGCATCCCGGACGTACATAGCCGAACGTTGGCTCCCGCAGTGAAAAGGGTTTGCGGCGTGACTGACGGCGGAACGACAAAGACCTACGAACGAGAAATTAGCACGTGAACATGAGCCACAGTACCATGCCACGTAGACGGTGCGGGGTCGAGCCGCGACCGCCGGTTGGGGTCCGCACACGCCGCTCCGCCGTCCGTGGGCGTACCGACCGCCGAGTGACCGACGGGACACACGCACAATGAGTGAGCAAGACCACGACACCATCGTTCACGACCCGAGCCGTTCGTTCGTCGAGTCGACGAACGTCTGGGAGTTCATGCAGACCTACGACATCGACGACTACGCCGAACTCGTCGAGCGAACGACCACGGACCTGCCCGAGGAGCCCGATTCCGGCGTCGAGTGGTTCTGGGACACGCTCCCGGAGTATCTCGACGTCGAGTTCTTCGAGGCGTACGACGCGGTCCGGGACGGTAGCGCGGGACCGCAGTTCACGGACTGGTACGTCGGCGGGACCATCAACGCCGCCCACAACGCGGTCGACCGCCACGCGGCGCGGGACAGTCCCACCCGCAACACGGTCGCGCTCATCTGGGAGGGCGAACCCGGCGACACCCGGGAGGTCACGTACCACGAACTGAACCGGCAGGCCAGCAAAGTGGCGAACTACCTGGACTCGGTCGGCGTCGGCACCGGCGACACCGTCGGCCTGTACATGCCGATGATACCCGAGGTCGCGTCCATCCTCTATGGCTGTCTCAAAGTCGGGGCCATCGCCGTCCCCATCTTCTCCGGGTTCGGCGTCGACGCGACGGCGACCCGCATCGCGGATGCCGAGTGTTCCGTCCTGTTCACCGGCGACGGCTTCTACCGACGGGGCTCCGGCGTCCACCTCAAGGGCACCGCCGACGAGGCCATCAGGCAGGCCGGCGACGAACTCGGCGCGGTCCCGGTCGAACACACCGTCGTCTACGACCGCCTCGGCGTCGCCGACGACCCCGACGAGACGATTCGCTGGACCCGTCGCGACGAGTGGTGGGACGAGGCCGTCGGGGCCGCCGCCGACGAGTACGCCGCGAAAGAACTCCCGAGCGACCAGGAGTCGATGCTCCTGTACTCCTCGGGGACGACCGGGAAACCGAAAGGCATCGTCCACACGCACGCCGGCGCGCTCCTCCAGGCGGCCAAGGAGATTTACTTCGGCTTCGACCACAAACCCAGCGACCGCTTCTTCTGGGTGAGCGACATCGGCTGGATGATGGGGCCGTGGACGCTGCTGGGGAACCACGCCCTCGGCGGCACCGTCTTCATGTACGAGGGCGCGCCGGACTACCCCGACCCGGACCGCTTCTGGGCGATGATAGACCGCCACGACATCACCACTTTCGGCGTCTCGCCGACCGCGATTCGGGCGCTCAGAAAGCAGGGCGACGAGTGGCTGGCGGGCCACGACCGCTCCAGTCTCCGCCTGCTGGGGTCGACCGGAGAGCCCTGGGACCCCGAGAGCTGGCTGTGGTTCTACGAGCACGTGGGCAACGGCGAGTGCCCGATAATCAACATCTCTGGGGGGACCGAAATCATGGGCTGCTTTCTCATGCCGATGCCGATACAGTCGCTCAAGCCCTGCACGCTCGGCGGCCCCGGGCTCGGGATGGATGTCGATATCGTCGACGCCGAGGGGAACTCCGTTGCCGACGCCCACGAGCGGGGGTATCTCGTGGCGCGGGACTCCTGCCCGTCGATGACGAAGTCGCTGTGGAGCGGCGACGAGCGGTACATCGAGGAGTACTGGTCGACCTGGGACGACGTGTGGAACCACGGCGACTGGGCCCAGAAGGACGAGGACGGCCTGTGGTTCCTCCATGGGCGGGCCGACGACGTGCTCAACGTCGCCGGGCGGAAGGTCGGTCCGGCGGAGGTCGAGGGGGCGGCGATGGAGCACGCCGCGGTCAATCAGGCCGCGGCCGTCGGCGCGCCGGACGACACCACCGGGACCGCCGTCGTTCTCTACGTCGTCCTCGAACCCGGCTTCGACGCCTCCGACGACCTCCGGGAGTCGATTCGCGCGGCCGTCGGCGAGGAACTCGGCAAGCCGTTCCGCCCCCGGGACGTGCTGTTCGTCGACGAGTTCCCCAAGACCCAGAGCGGGAAGATACTCAGGCGGGCCATCGCCGGCGCCTACCGCGGCGAGGAACTGGGCGACATGTCCAGCATCGAGAACCCCGAGGCGGTGGAGGCCGTCCGGGAGGCGTCGTAGTCAGCCTCCGACGGCGTCCCCACCTGGGTCGTCGAGCCGTAACAGTCCGGGGAGCGCCAGCACCGCGAGGACGACCTCCGTCCCGCCGGCGACGAGGAACGCGGCCGGATAGCCGAAGGTGCCCGCGACGGTGCCGCCGACGAGGATGCCGGCGAGGAAGCCGACGCTGCCGAAGATGTTGAACCCAGCCATCGCGGTCCCGCGCTCCGTCTCGCCGGCGAGGTCCGAGACGAGCGCCATCGTCGCGGGGGCCATCAGCGCGCCGATGACGCCGGTCAGCACCATCCCCGCGCCGGCGACGGTGACCGACGGGGCCTGCCCGACGCCGATGACGGTGAGCCCGTACAGCACCGACCCGGCGACGATTGGCACGGTGCGGCCGATGCGGTCCGAGAGCACGCCGAACGGGTACTGCAGGAGGGCGAAGGGCGCGAAGAACAGCGCCAGCATGACGCCGGTTTCGCCGGGGCCAAGCTCGAACGTCTCCCTGAAATACAGCGTGCCGACGAGCGCGAAAAAGCCCGCGGTGAGCCGGTCGATGAACCCGAAGGCGTACGGGACGCCCAGCGACGGCCGCCGTCTGAGACCGGCGACGGTCGCCGCCAGCCCCGCCCGCTCGTCCGACGGCGCGCGGTCGGTCACGAACAGGGCGGCCACCGCGACGACGAGCGACAGCGCGCTCGCGGCGTACAGCGGGAGCGTCGTCTGAATCTCGTACAGCTGGCCGCCGAGCGGCGCGCCAAGCGCCGTACCGCTCCCGATTGCGATGCCCGCCGCGCCCATGTTCTTGCCGTGGCCGCCGCCGAGGTCCATCAGCATCGTCATCGCGAGCGAGAACGCTGCGATGGTGGCACCCCCCTGGAGCGCCCGAAGGACCAGCACGCCGGCGAACGGCAGCGAGACAGCGCCGGGGAGCCACGCGAGGAGGGCATACAGCACCGCGCTCGCGCCCGCCCCGCCGACGATGAAGGGCGTGCGCCGCCCCGTCGCATCGCTGAGGACGCCCCACACGCCGGCGAAGACGACGAACGCGCCGAACTCGGCGGCCAGGAACCACATGCTCGCGTTCAGGTCCGTCGCGGCTCCCAGCGTCCCGACGAGCCTGTCGACGCCCGGATACAGCAGGACCTGCGCGAGCAGGACGGCGAAGATGACGCCGGCGAGAACGCCCCGGTCTGTGCGGTCCGTCACAGACCGCGAGTACGCCGACGCGAGGAAAATAGATGTCGGAGCCACACGCACGACAGGCCGACCGTCATCCCGACCCGCCCTGTCTCACTCGGCGCCGTGTGGCGGGACGAACCCGCAGTTCGAACAGCCGTTGTGCTTGGTCGTCTGGTAGCTCAGTTTCGCCCCGCAGTTCGGACAGTTGTACTGGTCTGAACTCATTCACCTGTCCGTTTTGTTCGACAGTACCTAAACCTTTTCTCGACAATTGTCTAAGTCGGCTGTACGGCCCCGTAGCGGAGAATACAGCGCTTTCTGAGCGGGTTTCCTGATTGCTGGACGAATAATTACACCGTTCAACAAGGATGAACAAGGTCCCGAGACGGCTGGTAACCGTCGCCTGTCGCCACTCCAGCGTGTGTCACAATCGACACGACGACACCGCGTCCGTGGCCACACGGGTCCCGGTGGCGCTGTCGTCGGGACCGACATCGACTCCTGTCGAAGTGTTACAGCAATAACATCCGGTCGGGACGGCTGGCTGTGGTCTCGGTTCGTACCTGGAAAAAGCGACGGATGTGAAAACAGCGGTACCGCCGGTTACATGTAGCCGAGGTCGCGCAGGCGCTCCATCAGGTCCTCCTTGTCCTGGGCGCGGCCGGCGCGCTCGGTCGTGTTCTCCATGTCCTGTAGCCAGGCGGGCTCTTCGGCGGACTTGTCCGTGCTGACCTCGCTCCCGAGCGAGCGGAACCCGGCGAAGTACTTCGGCGAGACCGGCACGTCCTCCTTCTCGATGCCCTCGGGCAGGTCGTCCTGGCCCTGTGGGACGTAGCCGTCGTCCGGGTAGCCCTCGACCGTGTCCGGGACGACGAAGTTCCAGAAGGCCTCCCACACGTCTGCCTCCGCGAACTGGAGAATCGACTGGATGCGGTCGTGCGGCGGGTAGATGTCCGGGTCGTGGCGCGGCGAGAAGAACGTCTCGTCGGCGCGGGACTCCTGCTCGTCCCAGCGGATGCCCGACAGGATACCGTCGACGTCGTGTTCCTCGATGGTGTCGTTGAGCGCCACCGTCTTCAGGAGGTGGTTGCCGACGTACGTGTCGAGCAGGAACGGGAACGTGTCCTCCTCGTACTCGAGGATGTTCCGGATGTGGTGCTGGTTGTGCTCGGAGAGTTCGTCGACGGGGATGTCGTCGCCCGGTTCGAGCCCGTGCTCGTCGACGTAGTTGCCCACGTCCTCGTTGCGGGCCCAGATGACGTCGAGGTCCCACTCGTCGGCCCAGTGCTCGACGAACTCGATGAGTTCGTCGAAGTGCTGGTAGTGGTCGATGAACACGACCGGGGGGACTTCGAGGTCGAAGCGCTCGGCGACCTCCTTGACGAAGTACAGCGTCAGCGTCGAGTCCTTGCCGCCGGTCCACATCACGACGGGGTTCTCGTACTGTTCGAGGCCGGTCTTCGTGACCTCGATGGCCTTCTCTATCTTGTGGTTGACCGTCGGGTACTCCGCGGGGTCCTCGCCTTCCCCGTCGGTGTAGTCGACGTCCAGATAGTCCGGGAACTCTGCTGATTCGGACATAGTGTAATGAGATATAATTACGAGTGCCAAGTACTTTTTGGATAGTCGACAGGTGTGTCATGCGGTGGCAAATCGGTGGCGGCCGCGCCCGGGCACTCGGGTTTTCTGTTGCCGGCGCGAACGGCGTGGTATGGACGACCGCCCCGGCCTTCCGACCCGCCTCTTTCACCGCTGGCTGTTGCGCTATGTCCCCGTAGCCGCGCTGATACTGCTTGCCAGTGCCGTGCTCGGATACGGACTCGGCAGTCAGGTACCCGCCGCCTGGCTCCAGAACCCGGGGACGACTGGCGAAAGCCCCTTCGTGCCGGCCGAGATAACGACCCTCTCGCTGACGGTCAACAACCTCGGCGCGTTGCTCGTGATGGCGCTCGGCGCTGTCTCGCTCGGGACCATGACGGTCCTGTCGCTCGTCCTGAACGGTCTGCTCGTCGGCGTCGTCGTCGGTATCGCGCTCAAGCAGGTCTCCCCCGTCGTCGTCGCCGCGCTCATCGTGCCGCACGGCCTCGTCGAAATCCCCGCGTTGCTCATCGTCGCCGCCGTCGGGCTCCGGTTCGGGTGGCACACAATTCAGTACATCCGCGGCCGCGCGGACGAACTCGTCACCGGGCAGGACATCCGGGAAGCCGGCTGGCTGCTCGGGACGGCTGCCGTCCTCATCGTGATTGCGGCCTACATCGAGGCGAACCTCACGGTCGAAATCGCGTCGCAGTTCACCGACGCCGACCTCTCGGGGCTCACGGCGTAGCGTTCCGGTGCTTCCGCTGGACGTGTCGTGACGGCCGGAGAAAACGAATCCGCGACTGGAGCTGGTGCGTTACGAGATGAACTCGTTGTCGCGCCAGTTGACGCCCTCTTCTTCCTCGCCGTCGCGGGGTTCTTCCGCGACGTTTATCGCGGCGGGTCGCTCTTCCCCATCGACGATGCGGACGGCTTCGAGTTCCTCGTCGACCGCTGCAATCGCGGTCAATGTCCCTTTCTCGGCGACTTTTGCTACGTCACACAGGACCTCGAACATCGCGTACTGGAGCGCGGTGTTCTGGAGTACCGTCTCGCGGTCGCCCTTGAAGCAGGCGTACTCGACGAGTTCGGACTCGATTTCTTCTTCTTCCTCTTCGAGCGCGCCCCACTGCGGGCCGCCGCCGGAGCTGCCGGTGCTCGCCGCTCCGGGCGGTCCCATCTCGTCGGGGTCCTCTTCGTACACCCGGTTCTCCGTGACGCTGGCCTTGAGCTGGGCCGTCGGGGTGTACTTGCTCATCGAGTCGTCCTTGGCGACGGCACTGACGATGAGCGTATTGTTCCGACGAGTGATGTCGATGTCTGCGATTTCGGGAGGCAGGTCCGGGTCCTCGAAGAAATCGTAGGCATCTTCTAGCGGCAGTTCAAGTGTCGAGTGAAGTCTGTATACGCGGCTGGTCATGGTTGGGGAAGCGTGTGTCAGTCGTCGAAGGCCGTCCGCTGACGCTGTAGTCACTTCCCTATAGGGGCCACTTGCTTATATGACCTGTCCTTCATTCGCGGTCTCACCGCTCTATATCAGGGGATACTCGAGCTCAGTGTTAAAGGTATTTACAGACCTTCTAGCAGGTCGGACAGGAGCAGTATTCAGTGCCTACTCAGTCGTCCGCGGGTGTGGGGTCGCCGTCCTCCGCGCCGATGTCCCCTTCGATGCTGGGGGGGTACTTCCCGCGGTCGAGTTTCAAGTCCGACTGGGGCCGCGCCATGCAGGTCAGCGCGTAGTCCTCCCGTTCACGGTCGGTCAGTCCGCGGGCGGCGGGCTGGGTGACCGACCCCTCGATTATCTCCGCCGAACAGGCCAGACACATCCCGACGCGGCAGGAGTACTCCTGGGCGATACCCTCCTCGATACACCGCGAGAGAATCGTCTCCTTCTCGGAGACGGTGATTTCCTCGCCCGTCCCCACGAACGTCACCGTGTACTCGGTCATGCTCGGCCCTTTGACACCCCCCAGCAAAACTCTTTATCACCGCCGTCCGGAGCAGTGCCGAGCGGTGTCGGTCGATGCCGCACTGACCGCTGTCGGCCGGTGGCCTCGCGGGAAACGGGGACAGCGGTCCGTCAGACGGATAGTCGGAATAATTTTCTCTCTCCGGCCAGGACGGGAGTGCATGACCACACACCAGGGCGGCAACGCCGACGGAGCGTCGGCGACCACACGGACCGTGTCCGTGGACGTTGTCGTCGTCGGGGCCGGGACATCCGGCTGCTACGCCGCCGCGACGATTGCGGACGCGGGCTACGACGTCGTCGTCGTCGAGCGCAAAGACGAGACCGAGGCCGGCCACATCGCCTGCGGGGACGCGCTGAAGGGAGCCAGCGACTTCCCCGAGGCGATTCCGAAGTCCCAGCTCGAACCGGCCTTTACCAACACGGGCGTCGACCACGGCCGGTTCGAGATTCCCCAGGAAGACACCGTCCTCGAAATCCCCGTGCCGGGCGAACTCGCCGTCATCGACCGCTGGGAGTACGGGCGGTGCCTCATCGAGGGCGCGGCCGACAGCGGGGTGGAGTTCCACTACGACACTGTCGTCCAGGACGTGCGACAGGACGACAGCGGCCGGGTGACCGGCGTGAGAGCCATGCGCAAGGGCGACCCCGTCACCTACGAGGGCGACATGGTCATCGACGGGGCCGGCGCGCTGTCTATCCTCCAGGACAAGGCCGACCTCGAAGACGCGACCTTCGACACGAACGTCCGGTACTCGCAGTTCTGCTCGGCCTATCGGGAGATAATCGAGGTCGACGAGCCCGTCGAGTGGGACGACGCGCTCGTGTTCAAGCCGACCGAGCGCTCCGCCGGCTACCTATGGTACTTCCCGCGCACGGACACGGAAATCAACGCCGGCCTCGGCTTCCAGATGAACGAGGAACCGATGGAACTGGTCGACGACCTCAAACGCGACCTCCGGGGTCGAAGCGAGTTCGAGGGCGCGACGGTCCAGGACAAGCTCGGTGCCGCCCTGCCGACGCGCCGGCCGTACGACTCCGCGGTCGCCCCTGGGTTCATGGCCGTCGGCGACGCCGCCGGCCACGTCAACCCGACCACCGGTGGCGGCATCGCCGGGGCGGCGTACGCCGGGACTTACGCCGCCGAACAGGCCATCGAGGCCATCGAAACCGGCCGGACGGACGACGAAGCCGCGCTCTGGGAGTACAACGAGCGCGTGATGGACCACTTCGGGGCCCGGTACGCGGCGCTCGACGTGTACAACATCTTCACCACCGCCTACGACGTCGACGACCTGATGGCGCTGCTGGCCGCGCTCCCCGGCGAGAAGCTCGCCGAGGCGCTGTACGGCGGCTCGACCAGTATCGGCCTCGGGCTCAAACTCAAGATGGCCGTCAAGAGCATCGGCCACCTGGGGACCATCCGGGACCTCTACCAGACGAAGAAGGCCGCCGACCGGCTGCTCGACCACTACGAGTCGTACCCGAGTGACCGCGGCGGCTTCGAGGCCTGGCAACGCGAGCGGGACGCCATCATGGACGACATCTACGAGGTCACCGGCGCGGAGCCGAAGTACTGACTCGCCGGTTCCGACTCGTTTCGGCAGCAGTGAGACGGGGCTCCGTCCGGTAACTGGACAGTAATCGAAGAACACGTGAACTGTACGACAGTACAACAAGCTTTATACTTTAACGACATGATGACTAATTGAAGTCACATCGGGGCGGTCGACCGGGGGAACCTGGGTGGGGACAGTCCGTCGACCGCCGCCCGTGTGGGGGTCAATCATGCCAGGGAACGGGATTCAGTCCGACGACAGCGGGGTCTCACCGATAGTGGGCGTCATCTTGATGGTCGCAATAACGGTGCTGCTGGCGGCGACGGCAGCCACCTTCTTCCTCGACATCGGCTCCGAGGGGCTCGGCGGAAACACGCCGCAGGCGGCGTTCACGTTCGAATACGAGGCCGGGAGCCCCGACAGCCTGACAATCGAGCACCGGAGCGGGGACCCGATTCGGGCCGGGAACCTGTACGTCACCGTCAGCGGGGCGTCGACCGCCAACGGACAGCACGCGTTCACGAGTCTCGGTGGCGCACCGGCGGCTGGGTCGGAGATAACGGCCGGGACACAGGTGACGTTTTCCAGGGGGTCGCTGGACCTCTCGGACGCGACGGTCACGCTGAACTGGCAGTCGCCGGACAGCGACCGGTCCATCCGACTCGCGGGTTGGGAAGCGCCCTAGCTCACTCGCCCAGGCGGCGGACCGCCTCGCCCACGACGCCGACGCCGATGGCCAGCGAGTCCTCGTCGACGTCGAACGTCGGCGTGTGGTGGCCGCCGGGGTGGTCGGTGCCGATACCGACGAACGTCGCCGTCCCGCCGTGGGCCTGGACGCGGTCCATCAGGTAGGTCGCGTCCTCGCTCCCGCCGAGGTCGTCGGTCCGGAGCCGGCTGGTGATGCCGGTGACCGCCCCCGCCGCGTCGTAGACCACGTCCGCGAGCGCCTCGTCGCTGACCGCGCTCGGGGCTTCCGCTGTCGTCTCGACGGCGACCTCGCAGTCGTGCATCTCGGCGGCCGACGCCATGACGGTGTCCGCGCGCTCGCTCATGTACTCCTTGAGCGCGGTCGTCTCGCCGCGGACCTCCCCTTGCAGCGTCGCCGCCTCGGGAACGATGTTGGTCGCCGTCCCACCCTCGACGACCCCGGCGTTGACCCGCGTCGCGCCGTCGCCGTGCCGACGAATCGCGTGGAGGTTCTGGACCGCGGTGGCGAGCGCTTGGACGGCGTCCCGTCCCTGTGCGGGATGGCCGCCGGCGTGGGCCGACTCGCCGGTGAACGTCGCCTCGAACTGCCGCACGGCGAGGAAACCCCCGACGCCGGCGACGATTTCGCCGGTCGGGTGGTCGAGGCCGATGTGGATAGCCAGCAGGTGGTCCACGTCGTCGAGGTGACCGCTCTCGGCGACGGCCTTCCCGCCGCCGATGACCTCCTCGGCGGGCTGGACGACGAGTTTGAACGTCCCCCGGAAGTCGCTGGCTTTCACCGCCTCCAGCACGCCGAGGCCGATTGTCGCGTGAGCGTCGTGCCCGCAGGCGTGCATGTACCCCTCGTTGCCCGAGCGGAACCCCGCCGCTGCCGGGGCGTGTGCGGCGCTGTCGGCCTCGTGTATCGGGAGCGCGTCGATGTCGACCCGGAGCGCGACGGTCGGTCCCTCGCCCCGTTCGACGACGGCCAGCGCACCGGTGAATCCACCGTCTGCGGCCTCCAGCACGTCCTCGCGGGCATCGGCGTCGCGGGCCTTCGCCCGCCAGGCGTCGAGTTCCTCGTCGTCGGGGACCGCCATCCGCGCGTCGGCCTCGACGACCTCCTGACCGATATGCAACCGGTCGACGCCGATGCGTTCCAGTTCGTCGACGATGCGACTGGTGGTGTAGAACTCCCGCCACGCGGGTTCGGGATAGCTGTGTAGGTCGCGTCGGAAGGACCGGAGCCGCTCCTGCTGGGACTCGTTCATGCCGACGAAACGGGGCACAATTACTTATAACACTCTCCGGACGCGGGCGACGGCCCTACGACCCGCTGCCGACCTGCGTCCGCTGTTCGACGCCGGCCTCGACGTGGATGGCGTCCGGGAACGTCCGCTGGGTGACGGTCCGAGCGAACTCCTCGTAGCCGACTATCTCTATCGTCCGGGTGTAGACGGTGTGGGTCCAGGACTCGAATCGGCCGCCGCCCGGCCCCAGCGACTTCGACTGCGGGATGCGTAGCTCCTGTGGCTGTTTCGGATGCGGGCCTTTCAGTTCGACCCCCTTCTGCTCGGCGTTCGCCTTGATTTCCGTGACGACGTCGTCGAGGCGATGTCGGTCCCCGCTGGTGAACGTAAGCGTCGTGACAAAGGGCATGGACGGACACTCTGCCGCGAGTGACAAAAGGTCATCTGTTTCCGTTGCGTCTCCGATATTCTCTTAAGTAGCGGTGTCATAAAATCGGGTAATGATAGAGGCCACGAGCGCGGGAGCCATCCTCTTTCGCGATACGCGTGGCCGGCGGGAGTACCTCCTGCTCAAGAGCCGACCCGGCGATTGGGAGTTCCCCAAGGGCGGCGTCGAGGGCGAGGAAGAACTCCAGCAGACCGCCATACGCGAAGTGAAAGAGGAGGCCGGAATCGGCGATTTCCGGCTTTTAGACGGGTTCCGCGAAGACTACGACTACGTGTTCGAGGCGAACGGCAACACCATCCACAAGACGGTCCACCTGTTCGTCGCGAAGTCGTTCGAAGCGTCAGCCGAACTGTCCACAGAACACCGCGACCTGCAGTGGCGCGACTACGAACAGGCCATCAACACCGTCACGCAGGACGGCCCCCGCGAGATACTCGAGCAGGCACACGAGTTCCTGGACGAGCGCGAGGACGAGGAAGAGTAACCGGTCCGGTCCTCAGACCGCGACGCCGGCCAGCAGCGCCGCTGCCGTCGCGTTACCCATGCCGATTACGAAGCTCCCGACGACGGCAGCGAAGAGGAGGAGGAGAATCGGAATCCCTATGAGTGCCAGCGCGATGGCGATTTTCGCGCCCGTTTCCCCGGCGAGTTCGACCGCGATGATGCCGAGGATACCAACGAGGATGACCGCCCACGCCTCCCAGGCCCCCTGCTCTCGGGCGGTGCCGTTGGATGTCTTGATGTAGAAGTAGGCCGGCACGGCGATTCCGATGGGGAACGTCAACAGCGCGACGACGACCGCCGCAATCCACTGTATCGTCGTGTACTGGTCGAAAATCCCGTCGCTCCGGGCGGCGGCGCTCATACCGGCCCTCCGCCGAGGGCGCTGAACGCGGCGTCGCCTGTCGGCTGGGACGCTGTGTCGAGGGCAATCGCGGCTGGACTGTCTCCGGGCTGTAGCCGTGTCATTCGTAACCGACGATTTATTTCTGAAGCTATCACATAAATAATCGGGTTGTGTCACCGAACGAAACGATTGCCCGGACCGCCGGCCCGGACGGGGCTGTGGCGTCGGAAGGAAGGGTTTTGGTCCGAAGCCGACAACGACTGCCTGTGGCCCCCGACTCAGAGTTCGCCTTCGAACTGTCCGTCTGCCAGTGGGCCGAGCGAGCGTGGTCGCCGCCCGACGACGCGGCGGTGCTCGTCGCCAGGCAGTTCGGGACGAAACACCGCCGCTGGGACACCATCGTCTTGGAGTGTGACCCCGACGGGCTCCGCCAGCGAGCGGCCTTCGGTGCGGACGCGTTCGACTCGGACCTCCTGCACGTCCTCCGGCACGCGCCGGCCGACTGGACCTACTACCGCGACGCGCTGCCGGACCCGGGGTATCCGTGGCGGTACGTCCGGGAGTCTATTCACGAAGCGGCCGACCGGGGAGCCGTCGAGACGCGCAAGCGGGGCAACCGCATCCAGATTCGTCGGGTTCGCCCCTATCCGGACTGGCTTCGCCGCGTCGTCGCCATCGAGAACAAGCCCGACCTGACGGCCAGCGCGGCCAGGAACCTCGTCCCGCAACTGGAGCGGGACATCGCCCTGTCGCTGGCCGACGAGGTGTGGGTGGCGACGGCGGCGACCGACGAGCGCGTGGAGCCGATTCTGCTGGCGGACCTGCCCGCGGCCGCCGGCGTGTTGACCGTCGACCCCGAGTCCGGGACGGCCGAGGCGGTCTGGCAACCGCGGTCGCTGTCGGTCGAGGACCCCGGGACGCGCATCCTCGACCGACCGGCCGACGACACCAGCGCGGCGCGGTTCGAGTACGCGGACCCCGACTGGAAGCGCGAGCGGCGGCTCGCCATCGCTGAGCGGGCCTACGCCGACGGCTGGCGCGCGTACGCGGACACGATGCGCCCGGACTGCCGACACTTCCAGCTCAGGGCCGACGAAACCGGTGTTTACCCCTACTGTGCGGCGAAAGAGCGTCTGCCCACGGCGGCGGAGTGTCGGGGCCAGTGCCCGTCCTTCGAGCCGGAGCCGCCGGCGTGGCGGTCGGGGGGCTGGCCGCTCGACGGCGGGCCGGGGCAGGCGATACGACGGTTGCTGGCGCGGCGGCGACGCCGCCGGCGGCCGGGGCTGTCAGAGTAGCGACGCAGCCGCCCTCACTCCTCGGACAGTTCGATGTCCAGTTCGTCGCGCGGGACGGCCAGCCTGAACGTCGGCACGGTCTTCTCGACCGTCTCGACGATGCCCTTGTCGGCGAGGCTGCGGAGCGCGGACCGGACCTCGTCGGTATCGCGGTCCTCACCGACCTCGCGCAGCGCGTGCAACACCGACACGACGCTCTGGCTCTCCTCGTCTGGGCCGGCGATGACGTCGACGATAGCCTGCTGGAGCAGGGTGACCGTCACCGTCTGAATCCGCTCGGAGTCCTCCCCGTCGATGAGCGTCGTCGCCTCCGGCGTCGCACAGATGAGACTGTTGTCGTTGCGGTAGTAGTACTCCTTGAGTTCGGCTTCGAGGTACTGGTGGACTTCGCTCCCGCTGTCCATGTCCCAGCGCTCCTGTAACTCGCCGTTTTTCGTCGGCTGGAGTTCGACGATGTCGGCGAGCCGTTCGCGGGCCTCATCCGAGAGAGTCATCGGACGGCGGTACGGCGACCACGTATTTCGGTGTTCTGAATCCGGCTCACTCGTGCCTGAGCGCGTCGATGGGGTCGACCCGCGCCGCCCGCCACGCCGGGTAGAGGCCGGCGACGACGCCGACGAGGACGCCGACGCCGACTGCAAGTGCCATCCACAGCGGCGCGAGCGAGAACGTCACCTCGGCGTACCGGGTCGCGCCGTAGCCGACGACCAGTCCCAGTGGGACGCCGAGCAGCGACCCGACCGCGCCGAGCAGGGCGGCCTCGACGAGGAACACTTGCATCACGTCGCGGTTGCGCGCGCCGACGGCTTTCATGATGCCGATTTCGCGGGTCCGTTCGGTGACGCTGACGAGCATCACGTTGGCGATGCCGATAGCGCCCACGACCAGCGCGATGACGGCGATGCCGGTGACGAAGCGCGTGATGCGCTCGATGACGTCGCTTATCTCCTCGACGAAGTCGTTGCCCGAACGAGCGACCAGTTCCGTGTCGTCGGCCGACAGCGACCGCGCGTCGGACTCGCCGGAGAGATACGTCTGAATCGCCGACTGCGTCTCCGGAATCGCTCGCGGGTCGACGACGAGCGTCACCTGCGGGTACGCGCGCTGCCGCACGCCCGCCGACGGGCTCTCGACGACCGAGTCGTAGAACGGGTCGATGGGGACGTACACCCGCGGCTGGCGGGCGAAGTCGCTGACCGGCACCTCGCCGCGGGTGCCGTTGACGACGCCGACGACGGTGACGTTCCGGGCACTGCCGTCGGGCAGCGTCATCGTGAGCCGCTCGCCGGCCGTGAGGTTCTCGGCGAACGACCCGGCCATGCGCTCGTTGACGACGACCGCCGACTCGTCGGCCTCGAAGGAGCGGCCCTCGACGAGGACGCCGTCGTCGATGCTGGCCGGTCGCACCGCCGTGACCTGCTGTCTGGCCAGCGTTCGGTTCCCGTGTCGTATCGACTGGGTCCGGACGATGCCACGCGGGAGCACTGCCTGGACTCCCGCAATCCCCGCTAACTGCTGAATATCGTGCTCGGTAAACACCGGCTGGAGCGTCCGGTCGAAGTCGTCGTCGCCGGCGGGCGTCCCGAACACGTAGATGTTGCCCGCGTTCGAGGTCTCGATGTCGCCGACGATTTCGGCCTCGACGCTGGCCCCGAACGTGGCGAAGGTGATGACCGACGCGATGCCGATGACGACGCCGACGACCGTCAGCGCCGCCCGGAGCTTGTGGGCACTGATAGACCGGAGCGTGATGCGCACGCTCTCGCCGGCGTCCATCACTGCTCGCCCCCGGAGACGTCCTCGACGGACCGGACGTGGCCGTCCTCGACGTGGAGGATGCGCTCGGCCCGCTCGGCGACGTGGCGCTCGTGGGTCACGAGCAGGAACGTGTTGCCCGCCGCGTGCAGGTCGTCGAACAGGTCCAGGATTCGCGCGCCGGTGTCGGTGTCGACGTTGCCGGTGGGCTCGTCGGCGAGAATCAATGCGGGGTCGGTCGACAGCGCGCGGGCGATGGCGACCCGCTGGCGCTGGCCGCCGCTGAGTTCCGCGGGGACGTGGTCGGTGCGGTCGGCCAGTCCCACCTCCGAGAGCAGCGACGCCGCCCGCTCGCGACGACGGGCACGGTCCCAGCCGTCGAAGACGAGCGGCAGGGCGACGTTCTCCACCGCGGAGAGCCGCGGCATGAGGTTGAACGTCTGGAAGACGAACCCCACCTCTGTCCCGCGGATGTCGGCCCGCTCGGCCTCGCTGGCCGCCGACACGTCCTGTCCGTTGACGACGACCCGGCCCGACGACGGCGTGTCGAGCCCGCCGATGAGGTTCAGCAGGGTACTCTTGCCGGAGCCGCTCGGCCCCATCACCGCCGTGTACGACCCGGCCGCCAGGTCCAGGCTCACGTCGTCCAGCGCCGTCACCGTCCCGCCGAGGTCGTACTGTTTGCTGACGCCCTCGACGCGGACGGTCGTGTTCGCTGACTCGCTCACGGCCCCGTGTATGGACTGGACGGCAATGAGGGGTTCGCCCGCCCCCCTGTCGCCGGGAGTGGTCCGAGCGCTGACAGGAGGAACCCACTTACCACTCCAGTCCTAAGGCCGGACAATGACAGCCGATACCGGTCGGAGACTGGCTATCGCCGCGGCGTTTGTCACCATCGGGCTGCTCGCGGCTGGGGCGGTCGCCGGCGTGTCCGGCCTCGACCAGGTGGGGCAACCGTCCGGCGACGAAGTGCTCGACAGAACGGCGCAGCGCTACGACGCGGCCGAGACGGTGACGGGGACGGCGACGGTGACCGTCGAGAACGACTCGGCCTCGAAGACCGCCACGGTGGAGTACGCCGCCGCCGAACCGGACAAGGCGTGGGCCGCCGTCACGACGCCGAACCGGTCCTACGAGGTGGGGACGAACGGAACCGTCGTCTGGGCGGTCGGGGAAAACGAGTCCTACGGCCGCGAACTGCCCGAGATGACGGCGGTGAACGACACCACGGACCCAGTTCCCGAGGGGAACGTCACCGCGACGCTCCAGGGGATTTCTGAGGTCGACGGCGAGTCGGCGTACGTCCTCGACCTCGAACCGACGAACGAGAGCGTCGATGCGCCGAACACGACGCTGTGGGTCGACACCGAGGACTACCGCGTCCACAAACTGACCACCGACGACGGGACGAACCGGACGACGGTCGTCGTCGCGGAAACGAACTTCAACGTCAGCATCGACGACAGCCAGTTCGCGCCGCCGGCCGACCGGGTCGCCGTCACGACCACAGAGACCTACGACTCCTTCGACGCAGCCCAGTCCGGGACGGACCTGGACCTGCCGGCCTACGAGAACGGGACCTTCGAGGAAGCCCGGTACATCAGCCGGCCGGAGAGTACGGCCGTCGTTCAGCGGTACGACGCTGACGGCGAGAACGTGACGGTCCTGACCGCGACCGGCGCGTCGAGCTATCTGGAGGGTGTCGAGAACGGGACGGCGGTGCAGGTCGACGGGCGCGACGCCACCGCAATCGCGCGCGACGACAGGACGGTCGTCTACTGGACCGACGGCGAGGTCACGACCGGTGTGGTCGTCGAGGGGACGACCGACGAGGCCGTCGCCGTAGCCGAGGAACTGTAGCGACCGAGGTTACAGGTCCGCGAGCGTCGCCCGGACCGACGCCCAGTGGCTCCCCTTCCAGAAGTGTTGTCCGCAGTCGGTGCAGCGCCAGACCGTCTCGTCGCCCGCACTCGGCGCGTACTCCGGCGTCGGTTCCGCCGGCGCGACTTCTTCGACCGGCCCGTTGCAGACGCCACAGTGGTGCGGCTCGTCTGCGAGCGAGAGTTGGACACCGGCATCGGCGAGTTCCCGCAACTGGCCCTGTATCTCCCGCTCGTGGACGAGCAGACTGTCGGGTGCGCGGGCGGCGAGGTCGCGGTCCCTGGTAATCAGCAGCCGGTCCTCTCCGTCGGCCAGCGCGAGGAGGTCGTCGTCGGCCTCGGCGTCCCGGTCCAACGCGTAGGCCGTGTCGTAGCCACACATCCGCAGGTAGGTGGCGAGCTTGCCGAGCATCGCGTCGAGCGCGAGGTGGTTGCGCGGGGTCTCCTCAGACATCGAGGAACTCGCGGACTCCCTCGGCGTCGCGGGTGTTCAGCACGTCCGCCGTCTCGGCCCACCCTCGCCGCGCCGTGTGGACGCCGTAGCGCAGGAGTTCGAGGTCGCCCGGGCTGTGTGCGTCCGTGTTGATGGCGATTGTCGCCCCGGCCTCGATAGCCTGCTTGACCGCGCCGCCGCCGAGGTCCAGCCGTGCCGGGTTGGCGTTGATTTCCAGCGCCGTGTCGTTGTCGGCGGCGACGGTCGCGAGGCGCTCGACGTCGACGTCCAGCCCCTCCCGGCGGTTGAGATAGCGCCCCGTCGGGTGGCCGATGACGTTCACGTCGGGGTGCCGTGCGGCCGCGACGAGGCGGTCCGTGCCGTCGCCGTCGAGCGCGGCGTGTGGCGAGGCGACGACCACGTCGAGGTCGGCGAGCAGGTCGTCGGCGACGGAGACGCTGCCGTCCGCGGCGATGTTGGCCTCGACGCCAGTGAACACGTCGACGTCGGCGTCTGCCGCGACCGATTCGACCTCGGCTATCTGCTCGCGGAGTTCCTCGTCGGAGACGCCGACGCCGCCGACCATCCCCGGTCCGGTCGCGTGGTCGGTGACGGCGAGGTAGTCGTGGCCGAACTCGGCCGCGCCGGCGACCATCTCCGCGACAGTGTTGCGGCCGTCCGACCAGTCCGTGTGCGTGTGGAGGTCACCCCGGACCTCGCCCTCTGCCAGCAGGTCCGGGAGCGACCCGTCGGCCGCGGCC
This sequence comes from Haloarcula sp. DT43, assembly GCF_037078405.1. Taxonomy (NCBI): domain Archaea; kingdom Methanobacteriati; phylum Methanobacteriota; class Halobacteria; order Halobacteriales; family Haloarculaceae; genus Haloarcula; species Haloarcula brevis. The sequence continues at coordinate 140,106 of NZ_JAYMGZ010000004.1, forward strand.
GCCACCTCGCCGCGGTTCTCGCGGAGTTCCGGCGGGACCCAGTCCATGCCCAGGGCGGCGTACACCGCGTCCTCGGTTTCGCTGGCCACCAGTTCGCCGGCCCGCTGGTCGTCGTCCTCGACGCCCGCCACATCAAAAACCCCGTACTCGTTTACCTTCAGGTCCTGCTCGATAGCGCGGTTGCGGACCGCCACGTTGTGGTCCTTGCTCCCGGTGAAGTACTGCAGCGCCGCGCCGAACTCGACGGGGTCGACCACCCGCAGGTCGACCCGCACGTCGTCCGCGTAGGCGCTCGCCTTCGTCTCGCCGGACTCGATGACCCGGTCGAGCCCGTCCCAGTCGGCGAACCGCTCGACGACGGCGTCAGGGTCGGTGCTCCCGACGAGCACGTCCACGTCGCCGATGGTCGGCCGCCAGCGCCGAATCGAGCCCCCGAGCGCGCACTCCTCGACGGCGTCACCGGCGGCCATGTACTCCCGAACCCGGTCGCCGTGTGGTCGGGCCTCGCCCAGCAGCGACCGCTCGTGGGCCTCGCGGGCGAAGTCGATGTTGTCGAGGATGTTCTGCTCCGTCTTCGCGCCGAAGCCCGAGACATCTCGTATCTCGCCGGCCTCGGCCGCCGCCTCCAGTTCGTCGAGGGTGGTGATGCCCAGCGCCTCGTACAGCGAGCCGACGGACTTCGGTCCCACGCCCTCGACCGCGGTGAGCGCGTCCATCTCGACGGGCAACTCCTCGCGGAGTTCGGTCAGCTCCTCTATTTCGCCGGTCTCGAAGTACTCGACCACCTTCGCGGAGATGGCGTCGCCGACGCCGTCTATCTCCCCGACGCTGTCCTTGCCCTCGGCGGCAAGCCCTTCGATGGCCCCGGGGTAGTCCCTGATGTTCTCGGCCGCCCGGCGGTAGGCCCGGGGCTTGTACTCCACGCCTTTCGCGTCCAGTAGGTCGGCGAACTCTTCGAGCAGCGCCGCGATGTCGTCGTTCCGGCTCATGTCAGTAGCTCCGCCCGGCACGACCGGTGCCGGAGTCAGCGTCCTCGTGGCCCAGTGCCTTCTGGAGGAACTTCATCCAGCGCTTCCTGTCGGCGGCCTCCTGTGCCTGGGCTTCCTGTTCGATGTTCGCCGCGCCGAGCTGTTCGAGGGCGTTGAGCGCCCGGTCGATGCCGATGATGGCCGTGGCGAGCTCCTCGCCGCGCTCGTAGCTCACCTCGTTGTCCTCGATGCGTTGCTTTCGCTGGAGGCGCTCGCGCCGCAGGTTCTTCTTGGCCTGCTCGACGCGCTCGCGCTCGCCCCGCGGAACCGTCTCCCGACGCTTGATTTCGAAGACGAACGACCGGAGTTCTATCTCCTCGCCCTGGACGGTTATCCGGTCGGGGATGTCCGCGCCGACGGTCGCGCTGTCGCGTTCGATGCGCTCCAGCAACTGTTTGCGCTCGAACTCTTTCACTACCCCAGCGTTAGACCGGGACCCCCTTACTCGCTTCGCCCACGGACGGGACCCGGCTCGCTCGGACTCGCTTCCCCTCTGGAACCACCCCGCCTCGAAAACCATCGCAAGCAGCCCGGCTGGGTCGGACCCCTATCGGCGATATCTTTTTTATCGTCTCGGCCGTCCCCACCGTACGAGAGTACGACTGCTCCTCGATTTATTGTATGACTCTAGCTTTCGAACCGCTCGACGACCGACCCGGGCTCGCGGTCATCGACCAGATAGAGCGCCAGCGCTACCGGATACACACGCCCGCCCCCGTCGCGCTCAGGGACGCCGCGACCGACGTGTTCCAGTATCCCGTCGGGGACGCCGTCCGGATACGGACCCAGGCCATCGAACTCCCGACTGTCGTCATGGTGTACGTCCGCGACGACGACGGAGCGATAGCCGCCGAGGTCGCGCAGTTCGAGTCGGAGACGCTCCCGGCCGACGACTACGTGCTGGACCCACTGACACAGATAAAGACGTACATGCGTGTCGAGGACGCTCAGATAGCCGCCACCGTCGACTCGGACCGGACCCGAATCGAGTTCGATACCCCGACGGACGTGCTCATCGGCGCTCGGTCCCAGCACGACCGGCCCGCGGCCACCGTCACGACGACCGAGGACCCGGCCGACGTGATGGCCGCGGTCGAGACGTTCGGGTCGGCGCTCAAGGCCCACGACCCCGAACGCTCCTATCCGACACTCCGGGGGCATCCCCCGGCGCTCGAAGTCGGCGACAGCCTGGACATCCCAGCAGATATCGAGCGCCCGGACACCGGCGTCACGCTCGAACTTCCGCCGGACCTCGCGTCGATTTTCGTCGCCGCGCCGCTCTCGTACTACCTCGGCGCCTCGCTGGTCCCCGCGGCCACTCCGCGACTCGTGACCGACACGGGATTTACGTACTCGCTCGATACCGCCCGGGGCTTCGAGTCCGAGGTCGGACGCACGCTCAAACGCCTGTTTTTCCTCGACTGTGTCACGCGCACCGAGGGGTTCCACCAGATAGACCTGCACGAACGGGCGGCTATCGAGCCCTACGTCGACCTCGACTTCGAGTCGCTGTATCGACGACCGCTCGCCGAGCAGGTCGCCGCCTACCTGGAGGTCCCGTACGACGTCATCGAAGACCACATCCCGAAGTGGCGGCTGACGACCCACATCGACCCGGTGCCGGCGAACGCGGAACAGCTGCCGTACGTCGTCGACGACCTGGCTATCGTCCGGACACACCAGCAACAGCGGCTGAACCAGGCCAGCGTCCCCGCGGAGGTCGAAGCCGAGTTCACCCGCGACGACGTCATCACCCGCGCCGCGAGTTCCGACACCGCCACCGCCTCGTCCGACGTGGACTACGTCGAGCCACAGGCCGAGGACTCCCTCGAACAGGCCTGGATAGGTGACAGCATTCCCATCGGCGCGAGCAAACTGACCAAAGCGGCGTTCGAGCACCGCCTCGACCGCGATATGAACGCCGAGGACATCACGATTCGCGTCGTCCAGAACGACGCCCGGATGGACGAGGAGCGCCAGCTCGTCGACGAGGTGTACGGCACCCGCGACGACCTGCCGTTCGACGTGACGGTGCACGACGACCTGACGACGGCGGAACTTCGGACCGTGCTCACGACCGACGCGGAGTTCTTCCACTACATCGGCCACACCGAACAGGACGGGTTCGTCTGCCGCGACGGCAAACTCGACGTGACGACGGTCGATTCCGTCGGCGTCGACACGTTCCTGCTGAACGCCTGCAACTCCTACAATCAGGGCCTGGGACTCGTCGAGAAGGGCGCAATCGGCGGCATCGTCACGCTCAACGAGGTCCTCAACGACGGCGCGGTCCGAATCGGTGAGTCGGTCGCCCGACTGCTGAACTGCGGGTTCCCGCTTCGGGCGGCGCTGACCATCGCCCGCGACGAGAGCATCCTCGGCGGACAGTATATCGTGGTTGGTGACGGCGGGGTGACAGTTGCGCAGTCAGATGGGGGAACGCCGAACATGATTAGGATAATCCCTCAAGAAAAGGAATTTGAAATATTCATGAATATGTATCCAACTGATGTCGATGGGCTTGGAACTATTACCATGCCTCTGGTCGAGAATTATTCTGATCATCATTTATCATCCGGCGAAATTGGCCCGATTATGCTTGACAGAACAGAATTGAAGGACTTTCTACTCATGCAGGAAGTGCCAGTGCAAATTGGAGAGAACTTACATTGGAGTCGGTCTCTCGATTTGAGCGAAGCTATACAGTAAATCAGCATGCAATCTTCTATCGAATCTGTCGTTACTGGTTCAGAAGTCTTTGGCTGCCCTTGAGATTACGGACCGAAGTACGAACTATTATTAGCCGCTGCAGTCCCTGCCTGTGACAGTAGCATCAGGAGGGTAAACAGCGCGCCGGCCATTTTCGGGTGCTCTGCGAGGTATTCGCGCATGGTGGTATCGGACATGATACGACTTGGATGTTGGGTGGGGGATAATTAAATTTATTTGAAAAGTACCTACATATTATATATTGTATTAAGTATAGAATTAAAAGACAAATCCAAAAATTAACGCACGCAGCGCTGGAAACACTCGTTTAGGGTGTGACTAACATAGACGCGGAGCGTCTCTATACAAGGGGGGAACGACGACACCCCCCATCAGTAGCGTTTAGTAGACTGGTATGTAACTAATAACCAGGATTTGGTATGGATGTTTGAAAGGAAATTGCTTGAGGACTATCCGAGACATATGCTTCCTGCCGACTCCCCCCAGGGCTCGGACGGGTGGGAGTCGACGGCGGGTGTGGCGAGCGCTGCCCGCGTGACTGGAACGGCGGTTGCGGCCGAGTTCTGTCCTACCGACGGCGGGGGAAACGATGGGTTCTGAGGAACAGTGGCCTTTCGAGGAGACGACGGTCGCACTCACGAGTCGCGCCATCAGCGGGAGCCGCCGCGCGGCGACGCGACATGCACCCCTTCTCCGGACTGAGTCGGCGGAGTCACACGACGAGATGCAGACCGAGGTGCCGATTCCACTGGCGAAAGTCGAGCAATCCCAGCAATCGACCGTGTTGCACGTCGACGACGACCCGCAGGTGGGGGAGCTGGTCGAAGTGTATCTCGAACGCATCAACGACGATTTCGACGTGGTGACGAGGACCAGCGCCGTCGCCGCGCTGGATTTCCTCCGGACGTCTCAGGTCGACTGTATCGTCAGCGATTACGACATGCCCAACACCGACGGGCTGGAGTTCCTCGAACTCGTCCGCGAGCAGTACCAGGACATCCCCTTCATCCTGTTTACGGGCAAGGGAAGCGAGGAGATTGCGAGCGAAGCAATCGCCTCGGGCGTTACCGACTACATGCAGAAGGGCGGTCGGTCGGACACGTACGAGGTACTGGCCAACCGAATCGAGAACGCCATCGAACAGCACCGCACCGAACAGCGGTTCTGGAACGCCCTGTCGTGGTATCAGCGGCTCGTCGAACAGGAACTCGCGGGCGTCTGCATCATCCAAGACGGGACCTTCGTCTACGTGAACCAGAAGCTAGCGGATATCTTCGGACACGACCAGAGTGCCCTCATCGGCGAATCCCCGACGATTCTCACGCCGGCGGGGAACGGCGACCGGTTCCCCGAATCGCTCCGGGCGGCGGACGCGGACGACCTCGACTCGTTCCACTCGGAGTTCGAGGGGCAGCGGGCGAACGGCGACACACGGACCATCGAGGTGTCCGGCGGCTCAATCGAGTACGACGGCGAACCGGCCTGGATCGGTGTGCTTCGTGACGCCGAGAACAACCCCGAGGACGCCGAGTAAACCGCGGCCGGGCCAGTGGCGTCTCCCTGTTTTTTCGACCGGCCCTCGGCCCCGGGCTCGCGGCCGTCGCTCGGAGCGGTGACCACAATCCCAATCCATTTCCACGGCGGACCCCTACCGTAGCGCAATGTCGGAGTGCGATGCCTGTGGAAAGCAGGAGAACATGCCGTACCAGTGTGGGCACTGTGGCGGAACCTACTGTGCGGAGCACAGACTGCCCGAGGCCCACGACTGCCCCGGACTAGACAACTGGGGCGACCCGGGCGGCGTGTTCGACAGCGGGTTCGACGAGAGCGTAAACACCGGCCAGACCTCGGGAAGCAGCGGCGTCGCCGACCGGTTCGGTATCGACACCGGGCCCGGCGGGCCGCTAGCGTACTTCCGGGGGAACGTAACGCACCTCTTCCTGGCGATTATGGGCATCGTCTTCATCCTCGAACACGTCGTCATCCTCACGCTCGGCCGCGAAGCGTTCCAGACGCTGTTCATCCTCCATCCGGACAACCCCGAGTACGTCTGGACCTGGGTCACGTCGGTGTTCTCGCACGCCCCCTTCGGGTTCTATCACATCTTCGGGAACGGGATTATCATCTACTTCTTCGGGCGAATCGTCGAGCAGCAAATCGGCTCGAAGAAGTTCGCGGTCTTCTTCCTCGTCTCCGGTGCGCTGGCGGGACTCGGACAGATAGCGATTCAGACGGTCCAGGGAACCTCGGCCGGCGTTCTCGGGGCCAGCGGCGCGGCACTGGCCATCATGGCGTTCCTGACGGTCCTGAAACCCGACCTCCGCGTGTACCTGTACTTCCTGATACCGGTTCCAATCTGGGCGATTACCGGCTTCTACTTCCTGCTGAGCATCTTCGGGTCGCTCAATCCGATGGGAGCCGGGCTGCTGGGCGGGAACGTCGCTCACCTCGCCCACCTCATCGGCCTCGTCATCGGCCTCTGGTACGGCCAGAAAATCAAGGGGAAAGCCCGAATGCCCGGGCAGATACAGTTCGGCGGTGGCGGCGGCCCCGGTGGTCCGGGCGGTCCCGGCGGTCCGGGACGGCGTCGCCCGTGACCATGGAGCCGGTTCGCCCCGAGTTCGTCCCTGACCCGTCGCTCTCGCAGGCGGAGATGGAGGCGCTACAGCGGGAAATCGCCGAGGCCGCGCGATTCGAGGACGATCTGGATTTCTCGCCGGCGGCCATCGCGTCCGCCGGGAATGCACCGGACGACGACCAGACGACACTGAGCGCCAGCACTGACGACCAGGCGGACCCGCCCCTCGTCGCCGGCGTCGACCAGGCCTTCGTCGGGGACAAGGCCGTCTCGGCCATCGTCGTCCTGCGTGACGGCGAGGTCGTCGAGCGGGTCAGCGCCGTCGAGCGGACCGAAATCCCGTACATCCCCGGCTTGCTGTCGTTCCGCGAGGGCGGTGCGATTCTGGCCGCGTTCGCGGAACTGGAGACCGACCCCGACGTGGTGCTGGTCGACGGCAGCGGCCGCATCCACTTCCGGGAGGCCGGACTGGCGACGCACGTCGGCGTCACGCTCGACGTGCCGGCCGTCGGGGTCGCCAAGAGCCTCCTCTGTGGCACGCCCGAGCAATCCCTCGACGAGACGTATCCGGAGGGGACGCGGATTCCCATCGCGGCCGACGACAGCGTCGAGACCTGCTCAAACGGGACGACCATCGGGCACGCGGTCCAGACGCGCCAGTACGACTCGCCGAACCGGTACGTCAATCCGCTCCTCGTCAGCCCCGGCCACCGCGTCAGCGCGGACACCGCGGCCGATATCGTCGAGGCCACCGCCGACGGCTACAAACTCCCCGAGCCGACCCGGCTGGCCGACAGCTACGCCGACGAGGCGAAGGCGACCGTGACGTCGTCGGGATAACCGACAGTTAACTTCCCGGGGTGTGTTCTCCCGGCCAACACATGGCGAAGACGGTGCTGATTACCGGAGCGTCCTCGGGCATCGGACGGGCGAGCGCCGAGGCGTTCCTGGCCGACGACTGGACTGTCTGGGCGACCGCCCGCGAGGAATCGGATATCGACGACCTCGGTGACGAGGGATGCCGGACCGCTGAACTCGACGTGACCAACCCCCGTGAATGCGAACGGGTCGTCGAGGCGCTCGTCGACGCCGAGGGACGGCTGGACTGCCTGGTGAACAACGCCGGCTACCCGCAGTTCGGCGCGGTCGAGGACGTGTCGACGGCGTCGCTCCACGAGCAGTTCGACGTGAACCTCTACGGGCCACACCGGCTCATCCGCGAGGCCCTCCCGCACATGCGGGCCCGCGAGAACGGTACTATCGTCAACGTCTCCAGCGTCGCGGGCCGCATCGCGTTCCCGAACCAGGGGAGCTACGCGGCCTCGAAGTTCGCGTTGGAGGGACTCAGCGACGCGCTCCGGATGGAAGTCGAGGAGTTCGGCATCGACGTGGTGCTGGTCGAACCGGGACCGGTCGAGAGCAGCTTCGACGACCGCGCCGACGAGGAACTCGACGACCTGAACAAGACGGGAGCCTACGACTGGCTGTACCGTGCCCACGAGGATTCGAGCCTCGTCGGCATTCAGGACGCACTGTCGGTCACGCCCGGGACGGTCGCGCTGACGATTCGTGACGCCGCCAACGCCAGCGACCCCGAGCCGCGGTATCCCGTCGGGCAGGGCGCACAGCTGTTGCTCATGCTCGATTACCTGCCGGCGCGGTGGCGCGACGCGGCCTTCGGCGTGATTCGGAAACTGACGAGCTAACCGCCGCCCGCGACACCAGTCCGTATCAGTCGAGACAGGCCGCCACGACCGACAGCAGCCGCTCACCCCGCACCTCCTCGGCAAACAGCGGAACCCGGCGCACGTCGTGGCCGCGGAACATGTCCTGTGACCGGGCCAGCGCGTCCTGCTGGACCTGCCAGCGCCGCGCGCAGAACTCGCAGTCGTCGTGGTTCGGACCGGCGATGGCAACGTCCTCGCCCAGCACCTCGCTCGGGTCCTGCATCACCCGGTTGACGACGACGGTGCTGACCGGGATGTCGAACTCGCCGAGCTGGGCGAGCAGGCGCTCGGACTCGACGACCGAGAGCTCCTCGGGCACCATCACGATTCGGAAGTCCGTCTTCCGGGGGTCCTGCAGAATCGACCGCAGGTGCTCGATTCGGTCCGACAGCTCCCGCAGGTCCTCGATGCCGGCCTCGGCGTCGACGTCGTTGTCGTCGCCGAACATTCCGGTGAGGTTGTCCATCATCCCGGAGAAGCGCTCGCGGAGCTGTAGCACCTTCCCGACCATCGAGTCCATCGTCTCAGGGAGTTCGAGCAGGCGGAGGGTGTGGCCGGTCGGCGCGGTGTCGATGACGACGCGGTCGAAGCGGTCGTCGTCGACGTAGTCCAGCAGGAGTCGGAGCGCCGCGGCCTCGTCCGCCCCGGGCATCGACCCGCCGAGGAGTCCGTCCTCGCCGCCGATGGGGTCATCGGTCTGGCCTGCGCCCGCCGCGCCGCCGAACATCCCGTCGCCCCCGAGCAGTTCGCCGACGCCGCCCAGCGCGTCCTCCTCGACGCCCAGCGGGCCCTCGCCGACGGCGGCTTCGGGGTCGATTTCCGCGGCGTACAGCGGCACGTCCTCGCGGATGCGGGTCGGCGTCGCCGGGATGTCCGCCTCCAGCGTGTCCGACAGCGAGTGGGCGGGGTCCGTGGAGACGACGAGCGTCGCCGTGTCGTCCCGCGCGGAGGCCAGCGCCGTGGCGGCGGCACATGTCGTCTTGCCGACGCCGCCTTTCCCCCCGTAGAGGACGTACTCCGCCGCGTCGATTCCCGCGGGTGCGTCGATGTCCTCGACCGCTTCGACGTCGAGTTCGCTCATGCCAAGAGCTACGCTCGTCCGGCCTTGAGTACTTCCCGAAAAGGAGTCGCCCTACTGCCGCGATGACCGCGCTTCACGGACGTCCGCGCCGTCCCGGAGCTTGTCCTCACAGTTCGGACAGACCCGGGGCCCGTGACCCTCGACGGCTTCTGGTGTGAAAACCCGTACGTACTGCTCGGTTACGAACTCACCGCAGTTCTGACACTCGGGCATCTATAGGTACACTCGTTCCACGATGTATATGCCTTCCGCTGCCAACGATATCTTCCGGTTAATAAACAGGAGGCTACCGGTGGTCGGCCCAGAAGGCGTCCAGTTGGCCCGCGAGGAAGTCCGGCGTCATCCGGGTGAACTCCTCGCGCTCGCCGACGGGCAGGTACGGGTACACCGAGTGGCGCGCGTCCGGCGTGTACCGGCGGCCGACCAGCGCCCGGACCCCGACTTCGTCGACGCCGCGGATGACGCGACCGATGGCCTGGCGTGCGCGCCGAACGGCGGGGACGGTCAGAGCGTACTCGAAGGCGTTGTCCTCGCCGAAGGCGTCGCCGTAGGCCCGCTGGACGCCCCGGACGCGGGGCGACCCGATGTTCACCAGCGGTACGCCGACGACCGCACAGGTCGACAGCTTCTCGCCGTCGTAGTCGACGCCCTCCGTGAGCGTCCCGCGGGTCGACGTGACCAGGACCGTCCCGTCGCCGTCGAAGAACTCCCGTTTCAGCCGCTCGGTCGCCTCGTTGCTCGACGACTCGTCGACGAGGACCGGGTTCTCGACGGCCTCTTGCAGGTACGCGCCGGCCCAGCGGGCCTCCCGGTAGTTCGGCATCGCCACCATGACGTTGCCCGGCGAGCGGGCCAGCGCGCGCAGGGCCTGTGCGTACTCGTCGCGGGTGGGGTTCCAGCCCTCGCCCAGCGGCCGCATCGCCTCGGGGTCGCCGCGGTTGCGCGCGGTAAACGGCGTCGCGTCGACGAGGTAGGACGCCCGGTTCTCCGGGGGGAACGGCAGGTCGTACGTGGTCGTCCGGACCGGTCGCCCGTCGCCAGCCCCCTCGTCCGGGCTCGTCGACCCCATCTCGGCCATCGAGTCCAGGCCCGACACGCGGGTGAACACGTCCAGTGGCTCCAGGGTCGCGCTCATCAGGATGCCGCCCCCGAGGTCGTCGAAGACGTTCCGCAGGGCCGTCGCAGGCATGCAGTTGTAACACACCAGCCCAGGCGTGTACACGGCCTGATAGTCGGAATCGAGCGTCTGTCCGTGAGCGGGGGAGTGCTCCAGTTCGATTTCCCGGAGGAAGGTGGCGTGGTCGCGCTCCCACCACTGCCCGGCCAGCACGCCGACGGCGGCACACACCGGCTGGCGGGTCAGCCCGAGCTGGTCGATTGCGTCCTCGACGGCGGCCCCGACCTGCGACAGCGACCGCCAGAGCGAGCCGTCGTAGCCCTTCCGTTCGGCCCACTCGGTCAGTTCGTCCCGTTCGACCGTGTCGGGGTCCCGAAGCGGGATTTCGCGGTCGTGGTCGGGCAAGGTCGACGGGTCCGCCCGCCAGCCTTCGTGTTCGGCGTCCAGGAACGCCTCGACGCGGTCGTCGAGCCACCGAACCAGGTCGTCGTAGAACTTCCGGGCCTGGTCGACCGCGTCAAGCGGGACTTCCCGGGCGGACAGCACCTCGCGGACCTGCGCCTTGTGGTCGGCGCTCTGCTGGGCGCGCTGAATCAGCGTGTTACAGTCGTTGCGCGCCTGCACGATGGTCTGGCGGCCGAGTCGGTCCGACAGGAGGTCCCGCACGCGCTCTTCGAGCCGGTGGGCCTCGTCGACGACGACCAGCGTCCGGTCGTCGAGCACGCCCGACAGCAGCGGGCGAGAGCCCGGGTCGAACAGGTGGTTGTAGTTCCCGACGATGACGTCGGCCTCGTTCAACATCACGCTCATCACCCGATGTGGGCAGGTCCCGCGCTCCGTCGCCGCCGGGAGGTAGTCGTCCATCGTCACCACGTGCCCCTCCCCGGCCGAGAAGTCGACCGGCGAACCCTTGTTGCGGGCGTACCAGTCGGCTTCGAACGGACAGTACAGCGGCGGGTCGGACCCCTCCGCCATCGACTCCGGCGCGGTCGGCTGGCTCGGCCGGTACGGCGAGGCCGCGCCCGCAGTCGAGAGGGTGTCCTCGCCGAGCGTCGCCTGCTCGGCGGCCTCGGGACGGGCGGCCGCGGCGAGGTCCTGTCCCTTCCGGGGGTCCCACCACTGGTCGTCGTCGGCCTCACCGTCGATTGCGGCGTCCGCGACGGCCGCGCCGTCAGACCGGCCGTCGTCCTCGACCAGCCGCGCCGTCGCCTCCCTGAGGTCCTCACAGCGGTCGTGTGTCCCCACGTCGTTCGGGAACTGCCCCTCGCGGCCGTACGGACAGAGGTCGCGCTTGCCGACCAGCGAGATGCCGTCGAAGGGCTCCTCGATACCGGCGTTGAGCGTCCGCAGGTCGTCGACGAACTGCTGGAGTTGCTGTTTGACAGGGGTGACGATAACCATCCGCTCGTAGAGGTCCGTATCCCGGACCAGCGTCGCGCCGGCGGTCAGCGCGGCCATCGTCTTCCCGGTCCCGCAGGGCCCCTCCATCGCGAGGAAGCCGCGTGCCTTGCCCGCCTCGATAGCTCGCTCGACCGCGTCGGCCTGGTTCTCGTAGGGCTCGTCGAAGCCGAAGTACTCGCGCCAGGACTCCGTGCCCGTCGAGGCGGGGTCTGCCATCGGAACGGGCTTGGTCGCCTTGGTATTTGAACCGCGGGGTTCGGCCCCGTCGCTGTGCGCTCCCGGCGGTAGGACGGCGACGAACGGCAAAACGGGGCGTGACTGTCGGCTGCCCAGTCACTGGCACCGCGCCCTTAGTCCAGCAGGCCGAGGTCGGAGAGCCGCTCGACGATGGTGTCGACGGCCTCCTCCGCGTCCTCCTTTCGCTTCCCACCGGTGACGACGAGCTTCCCCGAACCGAAAAGCAGCGCGACTACGTCGGGTTCGTCGAGCCGGTATACGAGGCCCGGGAACTGCTCGGGCTCGTACTCGATGTTCTCGAGGCCGAGGCCGATGGCGATGGCGTTTAGGTTGAGGGAGCTGCCGAGGTCCGCGGAACTGACGATGTTCTGGACGACGATTTCCGGGTCGTCGTCGACCTGGATGTTCAGGTCGCGGAGCTTGTCGAAGACGATGCGCAGGCTCTGGTGGACGTCGTCCGTCGACTTCGCACCCGTACAGACGATTTTGCCCGACCGGAAGATGAGCGCGGCGGATTTGGGGTCCTGTGTCCGGTAGACCAGCCCCGGGAACTGCTCGGGGTCGTAGTCGGCCCCTTCCAGGTCCATCGCGACGCTCTCAAGGTCGAGTTCTTGTCCGATACCGGTCGAAGCAACGACATTTTCGATGTCAATGCTCTCTTTTGGGTCGACCATGTAGTGTTTTAAATACCGGATTTAAATCATATAAACGTTTGTGATGCTGTGATTACTAGTCGTTCTTCGACCTCTACCGCGTCCGACAGATTCCATTCAAGTAGACCCTCGCCGGTCGAACGACTCCGCCCTCCCGGACCCGAAGCGACTGCCTACCCGGCCGGTACGGGCCGCTGAGACGTACCGTTACGCTGTTCGCCCGTCGCCGTCGACGACGGTCGCGAACGCGACGTTCTCCTGGACGGTCTCTATCTCGACGGTCGGCGAGTCGCCCGGTTCGCCGTCGGGGACGATGACGACGTACCCCCGTTCGACCTTGGCGATGCCGTCGCCCTGGTCGCCGAGGGACTCGATGGTCACGTTTCGGATTTCGCCCTCGTCGACCGGCGGCTTCGGGACGCCGGTGTCGGCCCGCGCCGGGTCGGTGTCCTGTTCGGACGCGTGTGTCTCGGCCGTCGGTGACGAGACGGCATCGGCCTGGGAAAGCAGGCCCACGCGGTAGGTCTCGCCCGGCGAAATCGCGCCATGGGCCACCTCGCTTTTCGGGATTTCGACGACGTACCTGTCACCGTCCGTCTCTACTCGGGCACTGAACAATGTACTGAGCGCATCTGGAACTTCGACCATAGCCTATTCTACGGCTCATGATAGATAATGGTCCTGCCCCGATGTGGTGAAAATTGCCGGAGGTTGCCGCTCAGTCGTCGCTCTCGACGGGATTGGTCTCCGCGCCGACGCCGGCCTCGTCCAGCAGCTCCGCCCTGTGTTCGTCCAGCAGCGGCGCGCGACCGCCCGGTTCGGGCATCGTCTCGGTCATCTTTATCGGACTCCCGGCGATGGTCATCCGGTCGTCCGCGCCCGGCTGGTCCACCTCGGCGAGCATCTCGCGGTCGCGGATGTGTGGGTCGGCGAAGATGTCGGCGGTGTTCTGGACCGGCGCGGCGGGCACGCGGCCTTCGAGCAACTCCAGCATGGTCTCGGTCTCCACCGTCTCTGTCCAGGCCGCGATTTCGGCGCGCAGCGCCTCGCGGTTCTTGATTCGGCTGCCGGCGTCAGGGTAGTCGGCAGCGAGGTCGGGCCGGTCCATCGCCTCGCACAGCGCCTCCCAGTGGCCGTCGGAGAAGGCCGCGATGACGACGTGGCCGTCCGCGCCCTCGAAGGAGTCGTAGGGGAACAGCGTCGGGTGGGAGTTGCCCTGTCGGGTCGGCGACTCGCCGTCACAGGAGTACTGGTACACCGTCCGCTCGCACAGCGAGACCATCGAGTCGTACATCGCGGTGTCGACGTACTGGCCCTCGCCGGTGCGTTCGCGGTGGTGGACGGCGGCGAGGATGCCGACGGCGTTCAGCGCCGCGGTGAAGAGGTCGCCGACGCCGGGGCCGACCTTCGTCGGCGGGCCGTCGGGCTGGCCAGTTATCTCCATGACGCCGCCCAGCGCCTGCGCGATGAGGTCGAACGAGGGTTGGCCCTGCCGGTGGGTCTCACCGGTACGCGGGTCGCCGAAGCCCCGAATCGAGGAGTAGACGAGCTCCGGGTTGTGCTCCCGGAGCGTCTCGTAGCCGCAGTCGAACTTCTCCATGGTGCCGGCTTTGAAGTTCTCGACTACCACGTCCGCGCGCTCGACAAGCGAGAGGAACGCCTCGCGGTCCCCCTCCGCGCCGAGGTCCAGTTCGAGCGAGCGCTTCCCCCGGTTGACGCTCTGGAAGTAGCCCCCGTAGGCCTCCTCGTCGCCGTCGGCCACGAACGGCGGGTTCGACCTGATGAGGTCGCCGCCGGGGCGTTCGACCTTTACCACGTCCGCGCCCATGTCCGCGAGCAACATCGTACAGTACGGTCCGGCGAGGACCTGTGTCAGGTCGAGCACACGCAAGTCGTCAAGCGCACCCATGAGGGAACCACGAGGGGGCGGCCGCATAAACCTTCCTGAACGACCATTATAAATTCCTTAAGGACGTATTATCATGAAAGACCATTAGGTTTATCACTGCCCGCCGACGACGGGGTAGTACATGCCCCGGACCGTCATCCTCGGCGTGATTGGCTCCGACGCACACGTCGTCGGCATCACGATTCTAGAGCAGGCGCTCTCGTCCGCTGGCTTCGAGGTCATCAACCTCGGCGTCCAGACCTCACAGGACGAGTTCGTCTCCGCCGCGAAATCTCACGACGCCGAGGCTGTACTCGTATCCTCGCTGTACGGGCACGCCCGCCAGGACTGCGAGGGGCTCCACGACGAACTCGACGCGGCCGGGCTCGACGTGCTCACGTACGTCGGCGGGAACCTCGCCGTCGGGCAGTCCGACTTCGAGGAGACCCGTCGGACCTTCCGGGAGATGGGCTTCGACCGCGTCTTCGACGCGGAAACCGACCCGGAGGAGGCAATCGCGAGGCTCCGCGACGACCTCCAGCTGACGACCACAGAGGCGGAGCAGATACGGGTCGACGGGTGACCATGCCGACCGACGAGCGACTCAGCGACGACCAGCTACAGCGCATCGCAAACGACCTCAGGGACAACTGGCACACGGGCCGGGAAGTCGACTTCGAGGAGGCTATCGCCTTCCACGAGTCGCTGCCGGCCTCGAAGCAGTTCGCCACGGTGCTGGAGTCGGCCGACCAGCCGCTGCTCCAGCCGCGGGCGGGCGTCCCCTGCCTCGAAGAGCAAATCGACCTCCTGCGGTACCTGCAGGACGAGGGCGGCGCGGACCTCCTGCCGACGACCATCGACTCGTACACGCGCGACAACGAGTACGAGAAGGCCGAGGAGGGCCTGGCGGCCTCCCGCGGGAGCGAGGAGAACGAACTCAACGGCTTTCCCGCGGTGAACCACGGCGTCGAGGACTGCCGGCGGCTCATCCGCGCGCTCGACGCGCCGGTCGAGGTGCGCCACGGGACGCCCGACGCCCGCCTGCTCGCGATGGTCACCCTCGCCGGCGGCTTCCAGAGCTTCGAGGGTGGCCCCATCTCGTACAACATCCCGTACACGAAGCGCCACGACCTGGCGACGACCATCGAGCACTGGCAGTTCGTCGACCGGCTCTGTGGGGCCTACACCGAGCGGGGCGTCACCATCAACCGCGAGCCGTTCGGCCCGCTGACGGGGACGCTCGTCCCCCCGAGCATCGCCATCGCGGTGATGCTCGTCGAGGGCCAGCTCGCCGCCACGCAGGGCGTCCGCTCGCTGACGCTGGGCTACGGACAGGTCGGGAACCTCGTCCAGGACGTGGCGGCGCTGCGCGCGCTGCGGAAGCTCGGCAACGAGTACCTCCCCGACGAGGTGACGGTCACCACCGTCTTCCACGAGTGGATGGGCGGCTTCCCGCCGGACGAGGCCCGCGCCAACGGCGTCATCAGCCTCGGCGGCGCGACGGCGGCCGTCGCACAGCCGGACAAAGTCATCACGAAATCCGCCCAGGAGTTCCAGGGCGTGCCGACGAAGGAGGCCAACGCGGCCGGACTGCGAACGACGAGACAGCTCATCGATATGATGATAGAACAGGACATCGACCTCGGGGGTATCGAAGAGGAACAGGCGCTCATCGAGCGGGAGACGCGCCACCTGATGGACGCTATCTACGAGGCCGGCGACGGCGACGTTGCACAGGGAGTCATCAACGCCTTCGACAGCGGCGCGCTGGACGTCCCCTTCGCGCCGAGCGACGCCGCGAAGGGCGCGGTGCTGCCGGCGCGAGACGACGACGGCCGGGTCCGCATCTTCGAGTTCGCGGACCTCGCGCTCCCGGACGACATCAAGGAGATTCACGCGGCGCGGCTGGGCGAACGGGCCGAGACCGAGGGACGCGACCAGTCGTTCCGGATGGTCGCCGACGACGTGGACGCCATCAGCGACGGGAAGCTCATCGGGAGGCCGACCGGCGACAACGGCCCCGCTGGAGGTGCCAGCGATGCGGATTGAAAACGTTCGGACGGTCCCGGGCCTGTCGGGCTTCTTCTTCGACGACCAGCGTGCCATCAAGGACGGGGCGACCCAGTCCGGGTTCGCCTACGACGGCCAGCCCGTGACCGACGGGTTCGACCGCATCCGCGAGGCCGGCGAGGCGCTCATCGTCGAACTCGAACTCGCGGACGGCACCGTCGCGACCGGCGACTGCGCCGCGGTCCAGTACTCCGGGGCCGGCGGCCGGGACCCGCTGTTCCGCGCCGAGGCGTACCGCCCGGTTGTGGAAGGCCCCGTCGCCGACGCCCTCCGCGGGCGGGACGCGGCCGAGTTCCGAGCGAACGCGACGCTCATCGAGGAGATGGACCCCGAGCGCTCGGGCGGCGACCGACTGCACACGGCGGTCCGCTACGGCGTCTCGCAGGCGCTGTTGAACGCCGCCGCGCGGGCCCAGGGCGTGACGCCGACGGACGTGCTCGCAGACGCCTACGACACCGAACCGGCGACCTCGCCGGTCCCGGTGTTCGGGCAATCGGGCGACGAGCGCCGCATCAACGCCGAGAAGATGCTCATCAAGGGCGTGCCGGTGTTGCCACACGGGCTGTTCAACAGCGTCGAAAAGGTGGGCGAAGACGGCGAGGGACTGCGCGAGTACCTCGCGTGGCTCTCGGACCGGGCGGGCGCGCTCGGCCCCGACTCGTACTCGCCGCGCTTCCACGTCGACGTCTACGGCATCCTCGGCAAGGTGTTCGGCCCGCCGTACGACCGGGCGGAAGTGACCGACTACTTCGAGACGCTCCGGGAGGCCGCCGCGCCGTACCCCTTGCAGGTGGAAGGGCCGATGGACGCGGGCGGCCGCGCCGACCAGATCGCCGAGATGGCCGAACTCCGCGAGGGGCTGGCCGATGCGGGCGTCGAGGTGGACATCGTCGCCGACGAGTGGTGCAACACCTTCGAGGACGTGCGAGCGTTCGTCGACACGGGCGCGGCTGACCTGGTCCAGGTGAAGACGCCGGATCTGGGCGGCATCCAGCGCTCGGCCGAGGCGGTGCTGTACTGCGACGGCACGGACACCCGGGCCTATCTCGGCGGGACCTGCAACGAGACGGTCACCTCGGCCCGGGCCTGCGCCCACGTCGCGCTGGCGACCGACGCCGCGCAGGTGCTCGCAAAGCCCGGGATGGGCTTCGACGAGGGCTTCATGGTCGTCACGAACGAGATGCGCCGGGCGCTTGCCAGACGAGACGCCGCCCGGGAGGTGCCAGCCGATGACTGACTGGACCGACTTCGAGGCGATAGACCTCTCGGACGGCGAGACGTTCGGCGCCCTGCTCGACCGCGCAGAGACCAGGGAGAAGGGCCACTTCTTCGAGTTCTTCGCCGAGGGCGACGAACTCGTCCACGACCCTGGCCTGTCCCTCACCCAGCACGGCAGCGAGCAGTGGATGGGCCAGACGCTCAACCACGACCCGGCGTACTGGCGGGCCGACACGGCCCGCGAGCGCGATTTCGATGCGGTGCCCGTCCACCCGGACTACCTGCTGGCCTGCGTCATGGGCATCACCGTCGAGGACCTCTCGGAGAAGGGCGGATACTTCCTCGGGCGCGACGACGTGCGCTTTCACCGCCCGGCGACGGCGGGCACGCCGCTCGCCGTCACCTCGACCGTGGTCGACACCCGGACCTCCTCGTCGCGGCCGAAGTACGGCATCGTGACGTGGGAGACGGAGGGCCGCGACCGCGAGACGGGCGAGACGCTGGTGACCTACGAGCGGACGAACATGATTCCGCGACGTGAACCGGCGGCGACCGACGGCGGCGCGGTCGGTGAGCAAGACGAGGGCGGTCCAACGCTGCCCGATACGCTCGTCACGCCCGACGGCGAACACTTCGAGGACTTCCGACGGGCGCTCGACGCCGCCCACGAGGAGCACGCCGCCGTCGCCTACCGCCACGAGCGCGGGCGGACGATGGACGACCAGCTCGTCGCCGGCCTGCCGCTGGCGACGCTCAACACCGCGCGCCAGCACCACAACCGCGACGAGATGGCCGACTCGCCGTCGGGCGACATCGTCGCGTACGGCGACGTGACGCGTTCGATTGCGCTGGCCCACGCCCGCTCCGACGAAGCGACCTACCGCGAGCACCGGTTCGCCGACGAGCGCTTCCACGACTTCGTCACGCTCGGCGACACCGTCTACGGCTTCACGCGCGTCCTCGACGCCGACCCCGAGGCTGGACCGGAGCGGGCCGGCGCGGTCACCTTCGAGCACGTCGCGTTCAACCAGGACCAGACCCCGGTCTACTCGGGCCGGCGAACCGCACTCATCCAGCGAGACACATGACACGACTCTGCCGCACCTTCCAGACCGCACCGGCCGCGATTCCGAACGACGACAGCGCGAAGTTCCTCCGCTCGGGGCTGACGAGCGAGGGCTTTCAGGCCCCCGACTGGCTCGTCCCCGACATCGAGGACGGGACGGCCCCGTCGATGAAAGGCGAGGCCGTCGACAACATCGTCGAGCACGTGCCCGACCACGCGCCCGACTTCGCCGGGGACATCCTCCCGCGCGTGGAGTGGGCCTACGACGACGCCGACGCCTGCGAGCGCGGCGTCGAGCAGGTCGAACGTCTCGCCGACGAGGTCGGCGAACACATCGACGGTTTCGTCTTCCCGAAGGTCGGCCGCCTCGACGACGTGCGCGACGCCGCAGGGGTCGTCGCCGACGCCGAGCGCGACGCGGGCCTCGACGAAGGGAGCCTGGAGATGGCCATCATCCTGGAGACGGCCCCAGGCCGCTCGGACCTCCGCGAAATCTGTCAGTACGCGACTGACTCCCGGCTCTCCGGGGTCGTGTTCGGGCCGGTCGACTACACGGCCGAACTCGGCGGCCGCGCACTCAATGGCGAGCGACCCCGCTGGGACGGTCTGCTGGAGGCGCTCTCGAACGAGACGAGCGCGGCCGACATCGTCGCTATCGGCGGCCCCTTCGACCAGCTGTTCCACGAGCGCGCCGGCGTCACCTACTACAACGCCGAGGGCTACGCCGACCAGGTCGAACACGAGGCGACCATCGGCATCGACGGCTCGTGGTCGCTCCACCCAAAGCAGACCGAGCAGGCCAACCGCATCCACATGCCGACGACAGAGGAACTGGAGCGGGACCTCCACAAAATCGAGTCGTTCAACGAGGCCAAGCGCGAGGGCACCGGCGCGGTCGTCGTCGACGGCCAGATGGTCGACGAGGCGACCTACAAGAACTTCGCCAACACCGTCAAGACGGTGCGAGCCATCGACGAGACCCACCCCGCCCAGACAGCCGAGTACTACGACGACGGCCTGCTCGACCGGGCGACCGCGGTCGACCTGATATTCGGCTGAGTCGCTGGACTGGGCCGCGAGACCGTTCTTTCACTCGAAGTAGTCCGCCAGCCGCGCCGCCGCCTCGTCGACGCGGGGCGTCACGAGCGCGAACCGTATCCAGTCGCTGCGGGACTCGCCGAAGGCTTCGCCGGGCATCCCGGCGACGCCGGCCTCGTCGACGAGTTCGTACACGTTCTCGAACGAGCCCGGGAAGTCGGGGAACCGCGCCATCACGTAGAAGCCGCCATCCGGGCGGTTGTACTCGGCCCCGGCCTCGGCCAACGCGTCACAGAAGTCGTCGACCCGGTCTTCGAGCCGACGACGGCACCTGGCGTAGTAGTCCGGGCCCGTCGTCTTCAGCGCCCGGAGAACGGCGTACTGTGCCGGCCGGCTCCCGGTGACGTTCGTGAGCATGTGCTGGGTGCGAGCCCGCTCGATGAGCGCACCGGTGGGGCCGTCCTCGGGCGGGAAGACGGCGTACCCGACCCTGAACCCCGTTATCGCCATCGTTTTCGAGAAAGAGTTTGTGGCGACGACGTGGTCCGAGTTGGTATCGAGCGCCGAACTGAACCGACCCGCGTAGTCGAAGTGGTCGTACACCTCGTCGCTGAGCAGCAGGGCGTCGTACTCCTCGGCGATGGCCGCGAACTCGGCCATCGCGTCGGCGTCGTACACCGCGCCGGTGGGGTTGTTCGGGGAGTTGACGACGATGACGGCCGTCTCCTCGCTCGCGGCCGCCCGCACGTCGGCGGGGTCCAGCCGGTTGGTCTCGTCGACCGGGACGAACGAGACGTCCGCGCCGATGAAGTTCGCCCGGCCGGCGTAGTAGGGGTAGACGGGGTCCGTCAGGACGATTTCGTCGCCGGCGAAGTGGTGAAGGCCGCCGGTCATCGCAAGGTGGTTCGCCTCGCCCGCGCCGTTCGTGACGACCACGCGGCTCCTGTCGACGCCCCTGCGAGCGGCGATTTCGTCCCTGAGTTCGGTGAGGCCGACGCTTGGCGGGTACTGGAAGTCGTCGGCCGGGGCCTCGGCGTAGTCCCTGAGCCCGTCCCGGATCCCCTCCGGTGGGTCCCAGTCGGGGTTGCCCGACACCATGTCCACCACGTCCCGGTCGGCCCGGGCCGCGTACTGCATGACCCGGAAGAACTGGGGTTCCGTGTAGTCCATACGGACCCTGCGGCCGCCGGCCCCGTCTGCTTTTCTGTCTACTGGCGGACGTACAGCGTCACGCCACCGAGCGCCAGCAACAGCAGCCCCCACAGGAGGTCCGACCCGGGCAGGACCCAGAGCAGTAGCGTCACGAGCCCCGAGGTAACGAGTGACCAGCCGAGCGTCGTCTGATAGCTCATACGCACCGTTGTGTCTCTGAACTGAAAGCATCTCCCCTCCCTGAACGCTTATTCGCCCGTCCCGCCAACGACCGGCAATGGCAGACGACACAGCGGACCCGGTCGAGAAGCGCGTCGGCGAGCGCCTTCGACAGGCCGACCAGACGGTCGCTATCGCGGAGTCCTGTACCGGCGGCCTCGTCGGGTCGAAGGTAACGGACGTGCCCGGTTCCAGCGACTACTTCGACCGCTCGCTGGTCACCTACTCCTACGAGGCCAAACGGGAGCTACTGGCCGTCTCGCGGGAGTCCCTCGACGCCCACGGCGCGGTGTCGGAGGCGGTCGCCGCGGAGATGGCACAGGGCGTCCGTGACACCGCCCGGACCGACTGGGGCGTCGCCACGACCGGCGTCGCCGGGCCCGGCGGCGGGACGCCGGAGACGCCCGTCGGGACGGTCTACATCGCCGTCGCCGAGGCCGCGCCGTGGGGGACGAACGCGTCCGGCGTGACCGTGTCCCGCTACGAGTTCGACGGCGGCCGCCGCGAGGTCAAAGCGGCCATCGCCTCGCAGGCGCTCCGGGACCTGGAAACCGCCCTACAGGAGTAGTAAGCCCTTTCAGTCGGGACACGGACGGTTCGGTAGATGAACAAACGCGGGCACGTCCTGAACGCCGTTCTCCTGAGCATCGGGCTGGGGTACGTCCTCGACCCCTCTGGCGACGTGACGACCTTCGCGACAATCGCGGAAGTGTTCCTTCCCGTCGTCCTGGGCGCGCTGTTCCCCGACGTCGACACCGCCTTCGGCAAACACCGCAAGACCCTGCACAACATCCCCGTCCTCGTGATTTTCCTCGCCCATCCGCTGTATCACGGCGGCAACCTCCAGTGGGTGTGGCTCGGCGTCCTCACGCACTACGTGCTGGACTACTTCGGCTCGCGCCGCGGCATCGCGCTGTTCTATCCCATCTCGGACCGGGAGTACGGCTCACCGACGGGCGTGACGACCACCAGCGACCACGCCGAAACCGTCACGGTCGCCATCACCGTCTTCGAACTGCTCGCGGTCGGCCTGCTGGTCCACGTCCTCCCGCAGTACCTGCCGCCGACGGTCCGGACCTTCGTCGTCGAGAACAGCACGGTCTTCCTTTAGTACACCCGCACGTCGTCGAACCGGCCGTCGTAGGCGACGTGGTCGGGGTGTGTCGGCTCGGTGCCCTGGAGCATCAGCCGGTCGAACTTCCCCCAGGTGTTTTCGAGTCCCAGGTGCGCCCACTCTACCGCCCGCCGGAGGTCGTGTGAGACCCCGTCACGATGGAACAGCGACCGCTCCAACCCGTCTTTCAGCGCCCTGCTGAGCGCCGTCACGTCCTCGAACGCCTCGGCGAAGGTCACGTACGCCTCGCCGACGGTGCCACGGACGTGCGCGTACGACGAGACGAACGGCTCGTGGCCGGTTTCCGAGACGAACGACTGCGCGCGGTCCCGGTGGTGTGACAACTGCTTGGGGTTGTACACTTCCAGCGCGTCGATTGTCCCCTCGTACGCTTCGATGTCTTCCAGCCCCATGCTCACGTTGAGAAAGCCCGGATGGGGGACGAGGACGGCCGCCCCCTGGCGGTCGAGTTCCCGCATCGCACCGTCGAGCGTGATGAAGTCCGGCACCGGGTCGTCGAGGCCGATGGCGAGCACGTGCCGGCGCTGTTGCCAGGTCCCCGTGAATATCTCCCTGGCCGGGAACACGGTCAGCTCTTCGTCGGAAAACGCCTCTGCCTGCCGCCGTATCTCCGGCAGCCGCGTGAAATGCGGCGCGTACACCAGCGCGTCGAGGCCACGTGCCTTCGCACGCTCGACGACCCCGTCGTCGAGCACCTTCACGTGGAGATCAACGGCGTACCCCTCGGATTGCACGGTCAACGCTAACCCGGTACTGCCATTAGGGGTTTCCGTTTCGGCAGTCTGCTGGACAGACTACTGACAGGTGTCAGCCAAGGTTTTTACCCCCGCGTCGCATGCCACTGAGCAAATGCCACGCTGGGAGTGCGACATCGAGGGGGACGACAGACAGTTCGACCGCGTCGAGGAACTCATCATCCACCAGTCGGTCGAACACGACCGCATCGAGTGCGAGGTCTGCGGTGCCGTCGTCCCCGACGGCTACTTCGCAATCAAGCACGCGTTCGACGAACACTCCCGCGCCGAGTACGTCCGCGCCTACGACGCCTCCGCCGCCGAGGTCCGCCGCCGCGAACAGATAAAGGAGTCCGTCGAAGCCGCCGCCAACATGAACGAGGTCATCGACCGGCTCGAAGGCGGCGAAGCGTAGGGACTGGGCTCCTGTTCGCGGGTGCCGACTGGCCCGCCGAAAAGTGACGAATCCGTTCTCGCGGGTGCGTGTCCGAGGACCTACCGCGCCTCGCTATCGTGACTTCGCCGCTCGAACTGCTCGACGGGCGCTCTCAGCGCTCTTCGCTGTCCAGCACCCGAATCTGGTCGCCGCGCACGGTGACCGGAATCGGGACCGTCGCCTCGTACAGTTCGACGGTGACCTGGTCCTCACGGAACCACCTTTTTCATCGTCGGGTTTCCTCGCTTCGCTCGTCCACCTCTCCTCGAAAAACGTGGGCGAAAAACGGCCGGAATCTCGGCCTCCGACCTCGATTCCGGTGAACTGGCTCGCTCCGCTCGCCGGATGCTAGCTCAGCGCTCTTCGGAATCGAGCACGCGAATCTGGTCGCCGCGGACAGTGACCGGAATCGGAACGGTCGCCTCGTACAGTTCGACGGTGACCTGGTCTTTGCCCTCGTCGATGCGCTGGACCTGCGCCTTCTCGCCCTTGAACGGGCCGGCGATGAGTTCGACGATGTCGCCCTCCGCGATGCCTTCCACGTCCGGCTTCGGCGAGAGGAAGTGCTCGACTTCCGCCATCGAGGACTCCCCCTGGACGACGCCGTTGGCGTGGGGAATCTCGTCGAGGATGCGGTCGAACACCGCGGCGTCGTCCGCCTCGACCATCACGTAACTGGTCAGGGAGTCCGGCGCGAGCGCGGCGTGAATCTCGTCTTCCTCGCGGGAGATAATCATGTCCGCGACGGTGCGTTCCTGACTGGCCGTCGTCTTGACTGCGTAGATACCCATCGGTTTACACCGGCTTGCTGCCAGGCACGAAGGTCATCACGGCGAAGATGATGAACCCGAGCAGTCCGACCAGCGCGATGCCCGCGCCGGCGATTTTCGCGATTTGGGAGAACTCCTGCCACGACGGCGTACTCGCCAGTTTGAGTACCCGTATGTAGGAGGTGAGGTCGTATGGAACGTCCATAGCGGGTCGTACCCACTGGCGGCTTTTCTATATTGTGGTGCGCGATTCGCCGCGGCTCCTGCGGGGTGCGACTCGACCGCCGGAGAAGACGAGCGAGAAAGACGGGGTCCTAGAGATAGAAGCGATGCCGGAGAGCGACGGGACCGTCAGTCGACGTAGTCGATGTCTTCGCCGAGTTGCTGTGCGGCCTTCTCCTGTTCGGCCTCGCTCTGGCCGTAAATCTGTGGGCTCTCGACGCCGGTGACGACTATCATCGTCTCCATCTTGCCCTCGAACTCGTTGTTGACCGACGCGCCCCAGATGATGCGGGCGTCTGGGTCGATGCGGTCGTAAATCTCCTCGACGACGCCCTCAGCCTCCTCGATGCTCATGTCGGGGCCGCCGACGACGTTCACCAGGGCGCTGTTCGCACCGTCGAACTCCACGTCCAGCAGCGGCGAGCGCAGCGCCGAGCGGATGGAGTCCTGGGCCTTGTTCTCGGAGTCGGATTCGCCGAGGCCTATCATGGCGACGCCGCCGTTCTCCATGATGGTGCGAACGTCGGCGAAGTCGACGTTGACCAGTCCGGGCTTGGTGATGAGTTCGGTCATGCCCTTGACCGAGCGCATGAGCACGCGGTCGCAGATTTTGAACGCGTCCTGCAGCGGCATCGATGGCGCGTAGTCGAGCAGGCGGTCGTTCGGGACGACGATGACCGTGTCGGAGACCGAGCGCAGGCGTTCGAGGCCGGCGTCGGCGTTGGCGCGGCGTCGCTCGCCCTCCGCGGTGAACGGAATCGTGACGATAGAGATAGTGAGCGCGCCGGCTTCCTGGGCGGCCTGCGCGACGACCGGGGCCGCGCCGGTGCCGGTCCCGCCGCCGAGACCCGCGGTGACGAACACCATGTCGGAGCCGTCGATGGACTGCTGGATGTCCTCGATGTCTTCCTGTGCGGCCTCCTCGCCGATTTTCGGGACCGACCCGGCACCGCGGCCGCCGGTGCGTTTGCGGCCGATGAGAATCTTCGTGTCGGCGGACACCTCGTCGGCGAGGTGCTGGGCGTCGGTGTTCGCGGCGACGAGCTTGGCCCCGTGGATGCCTTCCTCCATCATCCGGGTGACCGTGTTCCCGCCGGCACCGCCACAGCCGACGACCGTAATCTTCGTCTCCAGGTCCTTGACGACGCTTGCCAGTTCCTCGTCGGACATCGTCCCCGACGTGGACATGTCCTGGGACGGCGTGGATGTCGTCTCGTCGACAGTTCCTCCGTCCGCGTCCTCCCCGTCTTGTTCTGCCTCGTCGATAGCGTCGTCAATTATCGAATCCATAATTTAAAGCGTCCTTGCAGACGAATAGTTATTAGTTTTCCCCCTGTGTCTGACGCTCGTCTGACGTGTTGAGGGCCGGTGTCGACGGCTGACGCGCCGGTGTTCACAGCGTATATCGACGTATACGCTCGCGCTGGAACCGCTCCGGGTCGATTTCTTCCCCGTCGAGCTCCACGGACTGGCCCGAGGCGAGCTTTCCGAACTTCGGGCCTTCGGGGACGCCGGCGGTCCGCGCGAGGTTGGGGTCGAAGGCCGTCTCGCGGGCGACGAGTTCGCCCGCAGTCCACTCGACGCTGTCGAACCGCCGTTCGAGAATTCCCACGAGGGGGTCGACGACCGCTTCGACGTCTATCGTCGCCGGGCAGACAATCGGGCCGGTGAGGACGGTCCCGTTTTGCTCGGTACCGTAGGCGACCGAGTGGGCCTCGATAGCCTCTCGCAGCGCTTCGCTGTCGACGCCACGCGCGTCAGAAATCAGTTCGTCGGGGAGGTCGAACACTGTCCACTCGCCATCGAATCCGGGTGCGAGCGCCCCGAACCGGAGCCCTTCCTCGACCGGCCCGACGGCGGCTTCAAGCGCCTCGACGAGGCCGAGGTCGACGCCGTCGGTCTCCCGGACGAACGTCTCGCTGACGACCCGACAGCCCAGCGATTCGATGGCCGCCTCCAGGTCCGGCCGGTCGCCCTCCATGAGGGCGTAGTCGGCCGCGCTGGCACGGAGGGCGCGTTCGAGCACCGCGTCGCGCTCGGCGGCACTGTCGGCCCACTCCGAGAGGGCGTCCAGCGACCAGTTGGCGGCGATGTGGCCGACCGCCCAGTCCGTCTCGCGGACGACCCGCTCGAACCGTGGCGCGTAGTGGCCGCCGCCCACGCCGAGCAGCTGGCGGCGCGTCCCGTTCTCCCTGGGCTTGTCGGCCGGCTCGTCGGCCAGGTCGAGTATCGCCTTCGCGGCGGCTTCGGCGGCGTCGGGGTCGTCCCACTGCGGCTCCGCGCTCCCGACCTCGACGAACATCGACGGGACGCCCACGTCGGTCGGGCCGTGGTGGGTACACTCCATCCCGACCTCGTACTCCGGCGGGGCGTGGCGCTGGAGCGCCGCGGCGACTGCCTCGTGTGCGCCGGGACAGGCGCGGGCGAAGTGTCCGTCTTCACCGCCGTACTCGGCGACGCCGAAGTTTCCGGTGTGGTGTGCAGTCAGTAGCTCCTCGGTCTCGCCGGCGTGTTTCGACGCGAACACCAGCAGGTCCGGGTCGTCGAAGGCCGCCGCGGCGTCCTCGATGTCCAGGTGCAGCGCCTCGAACTCGCGGAGTTCCACGCCGTGGGCCCGGTACACCGTGCCCCCGCCCTCGGCGTCGGGCCGCGCCGCGTCGACGCTGGTCTCCCACTCCTGAAGGGAGAGCAGGTGCTCGCCGATGTGGGTAGACGCCGCGTCGGCGCGCGAGACGACGACGCCGAGCATCAGTCGGCGTTCTCCACGTGGACCGGGTCACGGCCGAGCGCGGTCCGGACGGCGTCGCCGGCCAGCCCGAACAGGTGTTTCAGCGCCTCGCGGCGCTGGACGAACAGTCCGACCCCGATGGCGAGGTACAGTCCCGTGTACGCGAGCAGGAGGCCGTGGCTCGACACCGGCAGGGCGAGGAGGTCCCTGATAATTGCGAACTCTAAGACCACCTGCGAGATGAACAGCACGAACAGCCCGACCGCCTCGCGGATGCTGATTTCGAAGTTTATCAGGATGGCGAGCGCGAAGAAAGACTGGGCCGCCGTAATCCATATCTCTGCCCCCTGTCTGGCGTCGAACGGTAGGACGCCGTACCCGCCGAGTGCGATGGAGTACACCACGGCGATGGTCCCGATGAGCAGCGTCCACTGGTTTAGCTTCGAGGAGATGAGCGCGTTGAACCCGGCCGTCGACCGGGCCTTGTTGACGAGCACGGCGACGACGATGAGTTCCGGCGACTCGCTGGCCAGCGGGGCGACCCACTGAATCATGAAGAACTCGGGGATGCCGTTGGCGACGCCGATCTCTTCGAGGCCGTGTGCGAACGGCTCGACGGCGGTGAAAATCATCGCGCCGGAGTACCCAAACAGCGCCAGGACGACCAGCGGCCGCCAGGGCAGCGACCACTCCTGGAAGTACTTCGGCACGCCGACGGTGTGCTCGCTGTGTTCGATGTCGGACTTGAGGACGAGGCCGATGTACCCGACGTAGAGGCCGACCAGGAACAGCGTATCGAGGATGCCGATGCCGCCGCCGAGGGGGACGAGGAACGCCCACATCGTCGCCAGGAAGAGGAAGGAAATCTCGGTGGCGATGTCGGTGTCGAGCTGGACGGCGTCTTTCAGGAACCCGGCGCGCTTCTGGACGGCGGGGTCCCGCGTCTTCGCGGCGCGCCAGACGGTGAACACGGCGATGCCCGCCCAGCCGATGCCGATGAGGATGCGGTTCGCGCCGGTCATGTTGGCAATCGCCAGGTTCGCGTCGTGACAGGCCCGGGCCAGCGGCGTCTCGCTGGCCTCGATGGCCTGTGCCGAGAGCTGGCGACAGGCCTCCGCCGTCGCACCGCCGGCCCCGGCGTTCCAGGCGTACAGCGCGTCGACGGCATACTCCGGGGCCACGGCGAGGATGGCGAGGACGGCGATGGCGAAGGCCCTCGGTACGTCTTTCTCTGCCGTCTCGGCCCCCCAGGCCAGGAGGAACGACGCTCCGAGGACGGCGAGCCCACTGACCGCGACGGTGGTCACGCTCCCGACCTCGGTACCGGAGAGGAACTGGTATATCCAGCCGACAGTCAGGGCGAGTGCGACTGCGACCTGCAGCAGTGGATGGCGAAAACGACTCACTACCAGGGATGTGGCTTGGTCCGGCTGAAAAGCTTGCGAAAGTGTCGACCGACCCGCCGGCTCCCGAGAGCGTGGCGTTCATACGACCGGGGCGCGCTGGCGTTGGTATGGACGTTTACGGACTCCTCGGAAACCCGGTCGGCCACTCGCTGTCGCCGCCGATGCACGAGGCTGGCTACGAGGCGCTGGGGCTCGACGCGCGCTATGTCACGTTCGAACCGCCGGTCGACGCCGGTGCCGAAGCCGTCGAAGCGGCCCGGACGCTCGGCATCGACGGTCTCAACGTAACCATCCCGTTCAAACAGGACGTGCTAAACGCCGTCGACCCGGCTCCGCTCGCCGAGCGCATCGGCGCGGTCAACACCATCGACTTCGCCGGCGGGACGCCGACTGGCTACAACACCGACGCCGTCGGCGCGGTTCGGGCCCTGGAGCACCACGGCGTGTCGCTGTCCGGCACGGCGGTCGTCGTCGGTGCCGGCGGCGCGGGGCGGGCGGTCGCGTTCGGCCTCGCCGACGAGGGGCTGTCGGTGCGGATTGCGAACCGCACCGAGTCGAAGGCCGACGCGCTCGCCGACGAGGTCCCGGGCGCGACCGGGCACGGGCTCGACTCGCTGTCGGACCTGCTGGCGGACGCCGACGTCCTCGTCAACTGTACCAGCGTCGGCATGGAGGAAGACGAGACGCCGGTCCCCGCGGACGCGCTCCACGGCGACCTCGCGGTGCTCGACGCCGTCTACACGCCAATCGAGACCCGTCTGCTCAGGGACGCGGCGGCCGCGGGCGCGACGACGGTCGACGGCGCGTGGATGCTCCTGTATCAGGGCGTCGAGGCGTTCGAACGGTGGACCGGCGAGGACGCGCCCGTAGACCGGATGAACGGACGGTTGCGCGAGTACCTGTAGCGAAGCCGACCACCAGCAAGAGATTTGTGTGGTGGATAAATACGTTCATGTATGGGTCTGCTTCAGAAATTGAAATCCGCCCTCGGGCTTGACGGGAGCGGGTCATCCACGTCCGGGACCAATCGCGACGTGGACGTGACCGTCGAGCGGGAGCCCTCTACTGAAGACGAAGACGCTGTGAAGGGGACGAACACCGCGACGACTGCCGAGGCCAGCGCGACCGGCACCGGGGACGGAGCCGGCGACGAATCGGCGGACGGGAATGCGACAGCCGCACACTCCGACGAGTCGGAGACCACGCCGTCATCAGGTGAGGCCGACGACGAGTCGACGGCCGAAGCCGGGGAGACGTCCACGGAGACGGTCTCGGGGTCCGATTCGGAGACGGAAGCCGACGACGCCGACGAGACAGGCGATGACACCGAGGTAACCGAAGCCGACGAGGAAGACGAGGCCGACGATACGGGAAGTACCGCCCCTGTCACGGACATCAAGGGTATCGGCCCCGCCTACGCCGACCGGCTCGCCGGCATCGGCATCGAGACCGTCGGCGACCTGGCCGCCGCGGACGCGGCCGACATCGCCGCGGACACCGACCTCTCCGAAAGCCGCGTCTCGGGCTGGGTCGAGCGGGCCCAGGGCCACTGACACCGCCGCTTTTCGAGTGACGGACGGCGGTAGCGCGGACTCGCCGAACCGCAAGGGAATTAGTCGCGGCAGTGCTTCCGTACTGTAATGCCATCGGTCGAGACCGACCGGACCGCGTTCACGGACCTCGCAGCCGACGCGCCCCCGTCGGCCCGCGTCCCAGTCGAGGTCCGGGTCGACATCGAGGACCCGTTTCTCGCCTACCGCCGGGCGCGCGACGGGACCGGCGGCGTGTATCTGGCGACTACCGGCGGCCAGTCCGGCTGGGGCTACTTCGGGACGGCCCCGGCGGACTTCCGCGAGGTCGACCCGGCCGCGGGCGGGACCCTCGCCGCGCTGACCGAGTTTCTCGACGGCGAGCGCCTGGTCCGCGGGGACTGTGACGTGCCCTATCCTTGCGGGGCTGTCGGGTGGCTCTCCTACGACGTGGCCCGCGAACTGGAGTCGCTGCCAGACAGCGCCGACGCCGACCGCGCGCTCCCGAACCTGCAGGTGGCCCGGTACGACCGCTTCGCCGCCTGGGAGGAACCCCGGGGCGAGTCGACGACGCTGCGCGTGACGGCCTGCCCGCGAGTCGGTGACTTCGAGACGCCCGCACTGGCCTACGAGTTCGGCAAGCAACACGCGCTGGACCTGGCGCGGGCGGCCGTCGAGGGCGACCCGAGCGTCGGCGACCCACCGGTCGAGGCCGACGAGGCGACCTTCGAGAGTGATTGCACGCGCGAGGCCTTCGCCGACCGGGTCCGCACCGTCAAGCAGTACATCCGCGACGGCGACACGTTCCAGGCGAACGTCTCTCAGCGCCTCCGCGCCCCCGCGGCGGTCCACCCGGTCGAGGCCTTCGACGCGCTTCGGACCGTGAACCCCGCGCCCTACTCCGCGCTCGTTGAGTTCCCCGGCGTCGACCTCGTCAGCGCCAGCCCGGAACTGCTCCTGCACCGCGAGG
Source organism: Haloarcula sp. DT43 (assembly GCF_037078405.1). Classification (NCBI taxonomy): domain Archaea; kingdom Methanobacteriati; phylum Methanobacteriota; class Halobacteria; order Halobacteriales; family Haloarculaceae; genus Haloarcula; species Haloarcula brevis. Next base: position 171,239 of record NZ_JAYMGZ010000004.1, read on the forward strand.
GCGACAGAATCGAGACCGAACCCATCGCCGGGACGCGGCCCCGAGGCGACACGCCGGCCGCGGACGAGCGCCTGGAGGCGGACCTGCTCGACGACGCAAAGGAGCGGGCCGAACACGCGATGCTCGTCGACCTGGAGCGAAACGACCTCGGAAAAGTCAGCGCGTTCGGCAGCGTCGAGGTGTCGGACTACCGCCGCGTCGACCGCTACTCCGAGGTGATGCATCTCGTCTCCGTCGTCGAGGGGCGACTGCGCGACGGCGCAACCTTGGCGGACGCCATCGCCGCGGTGTTCCCCGGCGGGACCATCACCGGCGCGCCCAAGCCCCGGACGATGGAGATAATCGACGAGGCCGAAGCCACCCGACGGGGGCCGTACACCGGCGCTATCGGCATCTTCGGCTTCGACGGCCGGGCGACGCTGAACATCGTCATCAGGACGCTCGTGCGGTACGCCGAGGAGTACCACCTCCGCGTGGGGGCGGGCATCGTCCACGACTCGGACCCGGACAGCGAGTATCAGGAGACGCTCGACAAGGGCCGCGCGCTCGTCAATGCCGTCGACGAGGCGCTGGGGCGACGTGTCGACCTCGACATGGAGGACGCGGCATGAGCGGCGCGGACGCGACGGGCGGCGACCGGGACGCGCTCGCGCCGACCGTGCTCGTCGTCGACAACTACGACTCGTTCGCGTACAACCTCGTCCAGTACGTCGGCGAGGTGGTCCTGCGCCTGGGCGGGACAGCTGACGACGTCGTGGTCCGGCGCAACGACGCCATCGATGTCGAGGGCATCCGCGAACTGGACCCCGACGGCATCGTCGTCTCGCCGGGACCAGGCACCCCCGAGGACGCCGGCGTCTCGATGCCGATATTCGAGGAGCTGACGTATCCGACGCTGGGCGTCTGTCTCGGTCACCAGGCGCTGTGTGCGGCCAACGGCGCACCGGTCGGCCACGCCGAGGCGGTCGTCCACGGCAAGTCCTCGTCGGTCACCCACGACGGCACCGGCGTGTTCGCGGACCTCCCGGACCCCGTCGAGGTCGGCCGCTACCACTCTCTCGCCGTCGACCGCGAGGCCCTGCCCGACGTGCTGACCGAGACGGCCTACACCGTCACCGACGGGGACGAGGACAGCGCCGAGCCGACCGATGTCGACGGCCAGGGCGGTACCGACGAGGCCAGCGTCGTCATGGGCGTGCGCCACGACGACCGCCCCCACGTCGGCGTCCAGTTCCACCCCGAGAGCATCCTGACCGACCACGGCAAGACCATGATAGAGAACTTCTGCCTGCTATGCAATACCACGTAGACGGCGACCTCGTCCCCGCGGACGAGGCGACGGTATCGGTGCGCGACCGCGGGTTCATGTACGGCGACGCGGCGTTCGAGACGCTCCGGGCCTACGGGGGCGCCCCCTTCGCGTGGGACGCCCACCGCGAGCGACTCCAGCGGACCGCCGAGACGCTGGGCTTCGCCGATGCCGTCCCAGACGACCTCCGGGCGCGCGTCGACGAGACGCTCGAAGCGAACGACCTCACGGAAGCCTACGTTCGACTCTCTGTCACGCGCGGGGTTCAGCCCGGGAAACTCACGCCCGGCCCCGACGTCGACCCGACGGTCGTCGTCGTCTGCAAGGGACTCCCGCGGGGCGGACTGGAGGGCGAGCGCGTCTGGGACGGGCCGGCGGCGGTCCAGACGGTGCGGACCCGGCGGATTCCCGGCGAGGCCGTCCCGGCGGACGCGAAGACCCACAACTACCTCAACGGCATCCTCGGCCGCCTCGAACTCCGGAAGGCGGCTGCGGGCGGCGACCCAGCCGACGAGTGCCTCATCCGGGACACCGACGGCAATCTGGCCGAGGGCGCGACGAGCAACCTCTTTTTCGTCACGGACAACGGTCTCCGGACGCCGAGTACCGACCTCGACCTGCTCCCCGGCGTGACCCGCGACGTCGTGATGGACCTCGCGCGCGCCGAGGACTTCCCGGTCGAGACCGGCCACTACTCGCTCGACGCCCTGCGGGACGCCGACGAGGCGTTTCTGACTAACTCGACGTGGGAGATTCGCCCGGTCGAAACCGTCGACGGCATCCCCGTGGGGACGGGTCCGATGACGAAGCTCCTCCAGCGGCTGTTCGACGAGCGCATCGAGGCCGAGCACTACTGAGCGACGCCCCGCCGTGTCCGCAACTGTCGCCCGGACCGGCGGTTTGAAACCCCCGAGCCCCATACGGGGGACCAGCATGGACGAGGACAGCCGCATCGTCGCGCTGGAGGAGGTTCCCGAGGACGGGACGTTCCTGTTCACTGTCCGGGACGGCTTCGACACGACGGAGGCGTTCGTCGTGCAGTTGACCGACGCCGTCGTCGCGTTCGAGAACTACTGCCCCCACTGGCGGGACATCCGCCTCGACAAGGGCGACGGCGCGACGGTCCGCGACGGCGAGCTGGTGTGTGAGAAACACGGCGCGACGTTCGAGTCGGACTCGGGCCTGTGTAACTTCGGCCCCTGTGAGGGCGCAGTTTTGGAGGAGGTGTCGGTTACCGTCGAGGACGGCGTCGTCTACCTCACCGACGACCGCTACGAGTTCGAGCAGCAGGGCCCCTCGGGCGACCACGACCGCTCCTCGCGCGGCCGCATCGGCTTCTCCGGCAACTGACGCCGGCGCGTCGTGCCGCGTCAGCTGATGCGGTACGCCGGTTCGGCGACCGACTCGCACTTGCACTCCGGGCACCGGCTCGGCCGGTTCGTCAGGTCGTCGAAGTCCGTGAAGCCACACTCCTCGCACTCCGGCGGCGCGACCAGCAGCTGTTCGTCGGTCGATTCCAGGGATTTCGCGATGTGTTCGACGTGCGTGAGCGCGTCGCTGGTCTGTATCTCGAAGGCGTTCGCGATTGTCCCGGCGGCCATCGCTTCGTCGCGTAGTTGGTCAGCGATGCGCTGGCGCGTCGTCCGACTTGCCTCGCGCATGGGAACAGTTCGCAACCGACCGTTATATGTCTTATTCCGTCGGCGAGCGTCCTGACCGACCGGCCCGCGCGTGGGGCTTTATTTACTATCGGCGAGTGATATCTCGTATGGCTGAAACGAATCGCGCCGAGATGAGTGCCGACGACCGGGACGCGTTCCTCGGAGTCGGCGGAACCGGGGTCCTGTCGATCGCGGTGGACGAGGAGACGGCCCCGTACGCGGCTCCCGTCTCGTACGGGTACGACCCCGAGTCGGGGGTCTTCTACTTCCGTCTGGCCGCGAACCGCGACAGCGAGAAGGGGCACCTCGACGGCCGCCCGGTGACGTTCGTGACCTACGGCGACGGCGAGGAGCCCTGGAAGAGCGTCGTCGCCAGCGGTCGCCTCGAAGACGCGTCGCGCGCCGACATCACGAGCGAGGTCCTCGACGGCTTCGAGCGCGTCGACATCCCGCTCGTCGACGTGTTCGACCGCCCGGTCCGCGAGGTCACCTTCGAGTTCTTCCGGCTGGTGCCGGACGAGCTGACCGCCCGCGAAGAGCTCCAGCGCGGCACCTGACCGCTCGATGTCGGACACCGGGACGCAGTCGGCCGGCGAGAGCGGAGCGCAGTCGCTCGACCGGCCCAGCGACGAGCGCGCAGGCGGGAGCGACACGCACTGGTACGCGCGCCCGGTCGGGGACGTATTCGACGCGCTCGACAGCACCGAGAGCGGTCTGGATAGCGACGCCGCGGCTTCACGTCTCGACGCAGGCGGACCGAACGAGATCACGTCGAGCGAGGGTCGGAGCCCGCTTCGGGTCTTCCTGGCGCAGTTCTCCAGCGCCCTCATCTGGGTCCTCCTCGGCGCCGCTGCGCTGTCGGTCGCCATCGGACACACCGTCGACGCGGTGCTCATCGGGATCATCCTGCTCGGGAACGGCGTCTTCGGCTTCGTCCAGGAGTACCGGGCCGAGCAGAGCTTAGAAGCGCTCCGCGAACTCGCGACGCCCGAGGTGACGGTTCGGCGGGACGGGACCGAGCAGTCGGTGGACGCGACCGAGCTCGTCCCCGGCGACGTGGTCGTCCTCCAGCAGGGCGACGTCGTGCCGGCCGACTGTCGCGTTGTCGAGGCGCAGTCGCTCGAAGTCGACGAGGCGGCGCTGACCGGCGAGAGCATGCCCGTCGAGAAGGGCGTGGAGCCGGTCGACGAGGGGACGCCGCTTGCCGAGCGCACGAGCGTGCTGTACAAGGGGACGAGCGTCACGCGGGGGAGCGCCGTCGCCGTCGTCGTCGAGACCGGGATGGCGACGGAGATGGGCGCGATCGCGACGGAACTGCTCAGCGCCGAGGACAGCCAGACGCCGCTGCAACGCGACCTCGACACGCTCGGCCGACGCCTCGGTCTCGGCGTGGCCGCGCTCTCGGCGATCATCGTCCCGCTGCTGTATCTGGGCGGGACAGCGCTCGTTCAGGCGGCGCTGACCGCGATCTCGCTCGCCGTCGCGGCCATTCCGGAGGGACTGCCGGCGGTCGTGACGCTGACGCTCGCGCTCGGCGTCCGGCGGATGGCCGACGAGAACGCGCTGGTGCGGACGCTTCCAGCCGTCGAGGGGCTGGGCGCGGTTGACGTGGTCTGTACGGACAAGACCGGGACGCTGACCGAGGGGGAGATGCGCCTCCGGGCCGCGTGGGTGGACGACGACGTGACCCGCTTCGGCGGCGAGGACCGACCGTCCAGCGTCGAGGACGGGCGACTCCGCCGCCTGCTCGAAATCGGCGTGCTGTGTAACGACGCCACGGGCGACGACGGGGACCCGACCGAGCGGGCGCTGGTCGCCGGCGCGAGCGGATGCGGGATCGACGTCGAGGCACTCCGCGAGGAGCGCCCGCGGACCGACGAAGTGTCCTTCTCCTCAGAGCGCCGGCGGATGGCGACGGTCCACGACGAGGAGATCTACGTCAAGGGCGCGCCGCAGGTGGTCCTCGACCGCTCGACGCGGGTGCTCACCGCCGACGGCCCGGCCGAACTGGACGACGCGACCCGCGAGCGAATCGTCGAGCAAGTCGACGCCTTCGCCGGCGACGCGCTCCGCGTGCTCGGGTTCGCGTACAAGGACTGCGGCGAGGACGGCGGCCCCGAGGAGAACCTCGTCTTCGTCGGCCTGCAGGGGCTCATCGACCCCCCGCGGTCGGCCGTCAAGGACGCCATCGCAGACACGCATCGCGCCGGGATCGACGTGAAGATGGTCACGGGCGACAACGCGGTGACGGCGTCAGCCATCGCGGCCGAAATCGGCATCGAGTCCGACGTGCTGACCGGCACGGAGGTCGCCGAGATGGACGACGAAGCGCTCGCCAAGCGCGCCGAAGCGGTCGACGTGTTCGCCCGGATGGAGCCGACGCACAAGGTCCGCGTGCTCAAGGCGCTGCAGGGCAACGGCCACGCCGTGGCGATGACCGGCGACGGGGTCAACGACGCGCCGGCGCTGAAAAACGCCGACATCGGTATCGCGATGGGCGTCCGGGGGACGGACGTGGCGAAGGAGGCCAGCGACATCGTCCTGCTCGACGACAACTACGCGACCATCCGCAACGCCATCCGCCGCGGGCGGACCATCTTCGACAACGTCTGGAAGTTCGTCGCCTACCTGCTGAGCGCGAACGCTGCCGAGGTGCTGCTCGTGTTCATCGCGTCGCTCTTTGGCTACCTCATCCTCCCGGCGGTGCAACTGCTGTGGATAAACCTCCTGACCGACGGCCTGCCGGCGCTCGCACTCGGGGCCGACCCCTCCGGCGACGTGATGGACCGCGAGCCCCGCTCCGGCGAGACGGGCATCGTCGACCGGCCGATGCTGACGCTCATCGGCGGCATGGGGCTGGTCGCCACGGCGCTCATGCTGGGACTGATGACGTACACGCTCGACGGCGCGCCGTCGGTCACGCCCTACGCCATGACGATGGTGTTCACCGGGTTCGTCGCGCTGGAGTTCGTGAAGCTCTACGTGGTGCGCTGGACGCGGGACACGCCGCTGCGCTCGAACCCGTGGCTGGCCGCGTCCGTCGCCGCGTCGCTCGCCCTCCACCTCGCAATCCTCTACACGCCGCTCCGGCAGTACTTCGGGACGGTCGCGCTCGGCGTCGCCGACTGGGGACTCATCGCGGGGACGCTCGCCGTCGGCGCGCCGCTGCTCGCCCTCGTCGGGTGGGGAGTCAGGCGCGTCGACCCGGACTCAGCCCGGCATGAGGTAGTTGATGACGGCCACGACCAGGCCGGCTAAGCCCATCCGGGCCGCCGCGATGTACCAGCGCTGGCCCGAGATAGAGCCCATGTACGCGCCGAACACCCCGAGGACGCCGACGCCGAGGCCGACGGCGACCAGCGCGGCCTCGCCCATCGTCAGCAGCGTGCCCTCGAAGAAGAACGGGACCAGCGGAACGGCGATGCCGATGAGCGGGCCGAGGCCGCTCATCGTCGCGTGCAGGACGCGCGCGCCGCGCTGCTCGCGCTGGATGCGGGTGTCGTCCAGGTCCGCCAGCATGGCCTGTTCGATGCGGAGAATCTCGGCGCGGGTCTCGGCGCGCTCTATCTCCCAGACGCTCCAGACCGCCGACGTGCCGAGGCCGACGGCCGCCCCGAGGCCGATTTGGACGACGGTGACGCCGTCGCTCACGCCCGACAGCACCGCCCCGACGACGATGCCGATGCTCGTCAGCGTCCCGTCGAACCCGTTGGAGATGAAGTACCGCCGGGAGATGGCGCGCACGTCCTCCTTTCCGAGGAGGCGCGTCACCAACTGCCGTATCGAGACCACGGCTCAGCGGTCCTGAAACGTCGAGCGCTCCTCGATGATGCGCTCGCCGCAACTCACCTCGTCGACGGAGTGGACCGACGCGCCGAGTTCCTCGACCGCCTCCCGTATCGATTCGTAGTCGACGCCGTCGCCCTCTATCGTGAGTTTGACGTTCTGTACCTCCTTGTCCCGTTCGACCAGCGACGCGGTCACGCCCACGACGGTGTGTTCGGCGGTGATGCGCTCGGTGAAGTCGATAAGCGGCGGGTCGTGAGGCTTCAACACGTCGATGACGAGTCTGCGGACGGTTGACATGCATCGACTGTCGGCCGTCCGTTCCCTAAATGTGACTATCGGGCGGACACTTCCTCGCCACGACACTTTATCACGACCGCCGTCGAACACCGGGTCGATACGCGATGTTCGATACTATCCTGGTCCCTATCGACGACAGTCCGGGTTCCCAGCGGGCCTTCGAGGCCGCGGCGACCCTCGCGAAGCAGTACGGCTCGGCCGTCCACGTCCTCGCCGTGGTCGACGAACACGGCCCGAGCGACGGCGAGTGGGACTACGACGGCGACTCCCCCGCGGCGGCGTTCCTCGACGAGCAGTCGGACGCGGCCGACGGCATCGAGGTGACGTCCGCCGTGCGGGAGGGCGTCGTCCACGAGGAAATCCTCGACTACGCCGACGAGCGCGGTGTCGACCTCGTCGTCATGGGGACCCACGGCCGCACCGGCGTCCGGCGCTACCTGCTCGGGAGCGTCACCGAGAAAGTGGTCCGTCTGTCCGACGTGCCGGTCCTCTCGGTCAAGGCCGACGCCGAGCCGGGCGGGGTGCGCTTCGACGACATCCTGCTCCCGACCGACGGCAGCAGCGGGGCCGAGGCGGCGATTGAGCCGACCGCGGCCCTCGCTGGCGAGACCGACGCGACGGTCCACGTGCTGTCGGCCGTGGACACGCGGTCGCTTGGTATCGACGTGGGGTCGACCGTCATCATCGACGAACTGGAGTCCATCGCCGAGGACGCCGTCGCCACCGCGTCGGAGCGCCTCTACGACCAGGGCGTTGGGGCGGTCAAGACGGCCGTCGCCCACGGGATTCCCTACCGGGTCATCCTCCAGGCCATCGACGACAACGACGTGGACCTCGTCGTCATCGGGACCCACGGCCGGACCGGTATCGACCGCTACCTGCTCGGCAGCGTCACGGAGAAACTCGTCCGGACCGCGCCGGTGCCCGTCCTGACCGTCCGGTCGGCCGACGCCGGCGACGAGGCGTAGCTACCCGAAGTTCTCGACCTTGGCGTCGTCGGTGTCGACGCCGGCGGCTTCGAGCGCTTCCGTGGCGGCGTCGAGGAAGTCCGCGAAGCCGTAGATGAAGACCTGCCCGCCGCCGTCGACAGCCTCGCCGACGTGGTCCGTGAGGTCCTCGTCGGCCCCGACGACGCGGACGAATGCGCCCGCCTCGGCTAGCGCGTCCAGTCGGTCCTCGTGGACCGGCGTGTCGTCCTGGTACACGACGGCGGCCTCGTTGCCGTCGTCGAGGGCACGCTCGGCGATACCGACCGCCGGGCCGACGCCGGGGCCCCCCGCCAGCACGACGACGCGGCTCTCACCCTCGTAGTAGTCCGACCCGAACGGCCCGGCGATGCGGACGCCGTCGCCCGCTTCGAGCGCGCCGAGCTGGGGCGCAAGCTCCCCGTCGGGGTCGATGCCGACGGTAATCTCGAACGTCTCCGCCACCGTCGGCGAGGAGATGGTGTAGAACCGCGAGACGTCCTCCCCGTCGACGGTCAGCGTCAGTTTGACGAACTGGCCCGGCTGCGCGTCGAACGCCTCCGGGGTCTCGAAGTCAATCGCCACGGTGTCCGGTCCGACGTCCCGAACGCCCACCACGTCGAGTTCGCGTTCATCCATATCCGGCAGTTGCCGCGCCCGGCCAAGGGGGTTACGGTCGCCCCGCGTTCCACAGTGCTGAAAGGCCGGGTTGCGCATTCCGGTACGCGGGAAATACGGCCGGCTGGCAGCGAAATCTGCCGGTTTTCACTCGGAAACGAGTAGCCCGCTCGCGGGCGGTTACGGAAGGCTTTTCCTACCACGCTGGCTACCCGTGCGGTATAATGCCAGAGGACCTGAACTGGGCCATCGGCGGCGAAGCCGGCGATGGAATCGACTCCACCGGGAAGATCTTCGCGCAGGCACTCTCCCGGGCTGGTCGGCACGTCTTCACCTCAAAGGACTTCGCCTCCCGCATCCGCGGCGGGTACACTGCCTACAAGGTACGGACGTCGGTCGACCGGGTCGAGAGTGTCGTCGACCGCCTGGACATCCTGATCGCACTCACAGAGCGCACCATCCACGAGAACGAGGACGAACTCCACGAGGACTCCGTCATCATCTACGACGGCGAGCGCTCGACGATGCAGGACGTGGAGGTCCCCGGTGACGCGACGGCGCTCGAAGTACCGCTGAAACGACTGGCCGAGGACGCGGGTGGGGCCATCATGCTCAACGTCGTCGCCCTCGGGGCGGCGTGTGAAGTCACTGGCTTCCCAATCGAGAACCTCGACGAAAGCCTGCAAAAGCGCTTCGGCGACAAGGGCGAGGCCATCGTCGAGAACAACAAGGAAGCCGCCCGGAAGGGCCAGGAGTACGTCCGCGAGGAGTACGACGAGGACTTCGACTACGACATGGAGACGACCGACAACGACTACGTCCTGCTGAACGGCGACGAGGCCATCGGCATGGGCGCTATCGCCGCCGGCTGTCGCTTCTACGCCGGCTACCCCATCACCCCAGCGACGGACGTGATGGAGTACATGACCGGCCGCGTCGACCAGTTCGGCGGGAAGGTCGTCCAGGCCGAAGACGAACTCTCGGCCATCAACATGGCGCTTGGCGCGGCCCGCGCCGGTGCCCGAGCCATGACCGCCACGTCCGGCCCGGGTATCGACCTGATGACCGAGACGTTCGGGCTGGTCGCCACGAGCGAGACCCCGCTGGTCATCTGTGACGTGATGCGGTCCGGTCCCTCGACCGGGATGCCGACAAAGCAGGAACAGGGCGACCTCAATATGACACTGTACGGCGGCCACGGCGAGATTCCGCGGTTCGTCGTCGCGCCGACCACGGTTTCGGAGTGCTTCTGGAAGACCGTCGAGGCGTTCAACCTCGCCGAGAAGTACCAGACGCCGGTGTTCCTCGTCTCGGACCTCGCGATGGCGGTCACGGAGCAGACGTTCGCCCCCGAGACCTTCGACATGGACGAGGTCGAAATCGACCGCGGCAAGGTCGTCGACGAGAACGACATCGACGCCTGGCTCGACGAGAAGGGGCGCTTCCAGGCCCACTTCGCCGCCGCCGACGGCGTCTCGCCGCGTGCGTTCCCTGGGACGACCGACGGCGCGCACATGACGACCGGCCTCGAACACGACGAACTCGGTCGCCGGACGGAGGACACGGACGTCCGCATCGAACAGGTCGACAAACGCCAGCGGAAAGTCGAGACCGCCCGCGAACAGGAGGACTTCGACTACCGCGAGTTCGGCGACTCCGACGCGGACACGCTGGTCATCTCCTGGGGCTCCAACGAAGGCGCGCTCCGGGAAGGCCTGACACTGCTCGAGGAGGACGGCTACGACGTGCGGTTCATCTCCGTCCCGTACATCTTCCCGCGGCCGGACCTCACCGAGGAAATCGAGGCGGCCGAGGACGTCATCGTCGTCGAGTGTAACGCCACCGGCCAGTTCGCGGACATCATCGAACACGACGTCCTCGAACGGGTCCAGCGCATCAACAAGTACAACGGCGTGCGGTTCAAGGCAGACGAACTGGCGACCGAAATCAAGCAGACGCTCGACACACCCGCGGAGGCAACACAATGAGTTCCGACGTTCGCTTCACAGACTTCAAATCCGACAAGCAACCGACCTGGTGTCCCGGCTGCGGTGACTTCGGGACGATGAACGGCATGATGAAGGCGCTGGCCGAGACGGGCAACGACCCCGACAACACCTTCATCGTCGCCGGTATCGGCTGTTCCGGCAAAATCGGCACCTACATGCACAGCTACGCGCTCCACGGCGTCCACGGCCGCGCACTGCCCGTGGGCATCGGCGTGAAGATGGCCAACCCGGACCTCGAAGTGATGGTCTCGGGCGGCGACGGCGACGGCTACTCAATCGGTGCCGGCCACTTCATCCACGCCGTTCGCCGGAACGTCGATATGAGCTACGTCGTGATGGACAACCGCATCTACGGGCTGACGAAGGGGCAGGCCTCGCCGACGAGCCGCGAGGACTTCGAGACCTCGACCTCGCCCGAGGGGCCGAACCAGCCGCCGGTCAATCCCAAGGCGCTGGCCCTGGCCTCCGGCGCGACGTTCATCGCGCAGTCGTTCTCCTCGAACGCACAGCGCCACGCCGAAATCGTCCAGCAGGCCGTCGAACACGACGGCTTCGGCTTCGTCAACGTCTACTCGCCCTGCGTGACGTTCAACGACGTGGACACCTACGACTACTTCCGCGACGCCATCGTCGACCTGGACGAGACCGACCACGACCCGTCGAACCGCGACCAGGCCAAGGACAAGATCCTCGAAAGCGACAAGGAGTACATGGGCGTCCTCTACCAGGACGAGGACTCGGTCCCGTTCGAGGAGCGCGAGGGCGTCGAGGGCTCGATGGCCGAGATTCCCGACGGCGCGCCCGAGGGCGCGATGGACCTCGTCCGCGAGTTCTACTAGACCACCTTTTTCGTCGTCGCCTTTCCTCGCGCGCTCTACGAGCGCGCTGTGGGAAGGCTCCCCGAAAAACGTGGGCGAAAAAGGCGACTCCGCGGCGACGCCGCGAAGCCGTGAAACGGCGGCCTGCGGCCGCCGGACGCTGACCGCAACGACTTCTCGTCTCGCTGGGTTCCGAGCGACGGCCACCGAGCGAGGTACACAATAGAATCGGGTTCACGTCCATACGTCCAGGTCCCCAACAGAGCGTATGAAGGTCTTCTGGCACCAGCGTGACCTCCGACTCCCGGACAACCGCGGACTGACGGCCGCCGCGACGGACGACGCGGTGTTGCCGGTGTACGTCGTCGACGCGGACCTGCTGTCGAAGGTCGGGACACGCCAGCGAGCGTTCCTACTGGCCGGTGTCCGTGCGCTGAAAGCGGCGTATCGGGACCGCGGCGGGGACTTGCTCGTCCGGGAGGGGGCCGCCGCCGAGGTGCTCGCGGACGTGGTCGATGAGTACGACGCCGACCGGGTGTACTACAACGAACACTACCGGCCGGCACGCCGGAACCGACAGCGCCGCGTCGGCGAGGCCGTGCCGACGAAATCCCTGACCGACCTCGTGCTCGTCGACCCGGCCGGGCTCGACAGCCGGTACGAGAACCACAGCCGCTTCTACGACGACTGGCAGGCCCATCACAAGCTCCCGCCGGTCGACACGCCTGCGGCGGACGCACTCGTCGACGTGTCGGACCCGACGACGGCCCCGAGCATCGAGACGGATATCGACCTGCCGACACCCGGCTACGAGGGCGCACGGCAACGGTACGACGACTTCCTCGACGCCGGCATCGAGACGTACAGCGACACCCGCGACGACATGCGGGCCGCCGTCGAGCGCCCGACGGGGGCCGTCTCGCGCATGTCGCCGTACCTCGCAGCGGGGATGATAGGCATCCGCGAGATGTGGCAGGACGCGTCCGACCGTCACACCGAAGTCACCAGCGACGCCCAGCGGAACGTCCAGAAGTACCGCTACGAACTCTCGTGGCGGGAACAGAGCTACCACCTGTTGTACCACAACCCGACGCTGCTGTCGGAGAACTACAAGCCGTTCCCGAACCGTATCGAGTGGGAAAACGACGAGGCCAAGTTCGAGGCCTGGAAGCGCGGCGAGACCGGGTATCCGCTGGTCGATGCGGGGATGCGCCAGCTCGAACGAGAGGGGTACATCCACAACCGCCCCCGACAGAACGTCGCGTCCTTCCTGACGAAGCATCTCCTCGTCGACTGGCGCGAAGGCGCGCGGCACTTCCGAAAGCGACTGGTCGACCACGACCCCGCGAACAACGCCGCCAGCTGGCAGTGGACGGCCTCAACCGGGACGGACTCGGTGGACGTGCGCATCTTCGACCCGGTCGCACAGATGAGCAAGTACGACAGCGGCGCGGACTACGTCACCGAGTACGTGCCGGAACTGCGCGGCGTTCCGGCGGCCAAAATCGTCGACTGGCCGACGCTCTCGGACGGCGAACGCGAGGAGCTGGCCCCGGACTACGACCACCCAATCGTCGACCGGAACGCCGCCTACGAACGCGCCCAGCGCGTGTTCGAGACGGCGCTGGGGAAGCGGTAACCGGGGCGCACGCTCGGCGACGCCGCTCTCACTCCTTGTCGACCATCACTTCGCTGGCCTTGATGACCGCCGTCACTTCGTCGCCCTCGGCGAGGTCGAGTCGGTCGGCGGACCCTCGGGTAATCGTCGACGTGACCGTCTCGCCGCCATCCAGTTCGATGACGACTTCGGCCATCACTTCGTCAGCCGTTACTGAGCGAACCGTCCCGCTGAGGTTGTTCCGAGCACTGAGTGCCATACAGAATAGTTGTGTGGCTAACAACAATACTGTTGCCGTCCCGGGCAGTGTGGCCGCGAGATCGGGTTACCGGTCGCCCGCGAACAGCCACGCCGCCACCGCGATGGCCCCGGTGACGCCGGCGAGCCAGACGTCCGTGCTCAGGTACAGCCCCGGCGTCGGCGGGTGGTACCGCGTCAGCGGCCACAGCACCTCGTAGGACTGCCCGGACGCCTTCAGCAGGAGCGCGTCGGCGAACAGGTGGCTGGCGGCCCCGAGCGACAGCAGGCCGAACGCGCGCCGCCGGTCCGAGCGGCCCACGACGACCGTGCCCACGAGGACGGCGACGAACGCGCCGCCGAGCGTGTGGACACCCAGCCAGTCGAACGGGACCCCAAGCGCCGCCTCGACGGTCGCCGAATCGACGAGGAGCTTGATTTTCGCCATGTCGGGGATGAACGCGCCGGCCATCCCCACGGTGACGTACTCGCCGGTGAGCCAGTCGTATCGGAGCGACAGGAGCGTACAGGCGGTGAACGCGATGAAAGCGTGCGACAGCAGGTCCGGCATCAGGCCAGCACCTCCCGAGCCCTGACGAGAAGCGTCCGTGCCGGCGTGAGCGGCTCCTCGCGCCGACGCAGTGCGCCCGTCCGCGGGTCCAGCCGCCAGCCACAGACCACTCGCCCGAGGGTCCACAGGCCGGCGAGCGCCGACACCAGGTACATCGCGGTGTAGTTCGTCGCCGGGACGCCCACGCTGTTTTCGGCGGTGATGGTCCGGTCCGGGCCGAGCGTGCCGTACACCTGCAGCGACTGGCCCTCGACGACGGTGGCGTCGACGTTCCGGACGGTGACCGTGAGCGTCCCGGTGTGGCGCTCGCCGTCAGCGGCGTACGCGTACCCGAGGTCGGTTTCGACGGGGTCGGTCCCGACGACCGTGCCGGTCACCTGGACGTACTCGCCGACGTACCGGTCGTAATCCTGGGCCAGCGCGTCCCCGTTGGGGTAGTCACCCACCGCGGGGTCGGGCGCGGGCGCCCCGAGACCGACCATGAGCGCGAACAGCACGGCCAGCAACACACAGATAGCCGCGCCCCTGCCCACCCACGAATGAAGCATTCAAATCCAGGTGCGGGCGGCGGGATATAAACTCTGGCGCTTGGGGCGGGCGTCCTTACTTGGGCTTGCCGGGTAGAACGTCCGGGTCGCCCGAGCGGTAGATGTACTCGATGGCGACGCCGGTCAGCGGCGAGTCGGCAGCCGTCGCGTAGGTCTTCGCCAGGTCGAGGTACTGTTCGGTCACGTCGACGACGCGGCGGTAGGCGGCCTCGTCGTCGGGCGCGAGCAGGTACTCGGCGGTGACCGGGGTGAGTTGCCCCTCCGCGCGGTCGTCGTCGTAGTCGTCCACGTCGTCGAGCCACACCTGCGCCCCGATGATAGCGAGGACGATTGCCTTCGCGAACTCGCGGTCGATGTCCAGGCCGGCGAGTCGGTAGAGGTCCAACATTCCGTCGTAGAGGACGCCGACGCGGGCGTACTGGGTCTTGCTGTAGGGCAGGTCCTTCTCCGTCTCGGTGAACGTCGCCGGCTCCTCGTCGTAGGCGGCGAACTTGTACTCCTCGCGGATGTCGTCCAGGGCGTCGGCGTCGCCGTCCTCGGCCGCGGTCATCAGCCCCCGGAAGTGCTCGTCGCGGTCCTGGTGGGCCTCGCTGTAGTCGACGGCCCACTGGTAAGCGTCCTCGACGACGGGCGGCATGTCCGCCAACAGGCCATCGAGGTGGGACTGCAGGGCGGACTGGGTGACCTCGGCGACGCGCCGTCGGTCGGCCTCGCTGCCGCTCCACGGCTCGCTTCGCTCACCGTGTCGTTTCGAGGCGTCGGCCTCGCCGAACTCGACCTCGAAGTCCTCGAACTCCTCGTCGTTGATGGCGTCGCGCATGTCGCCGTCGATGAGCGCCTCGATTGAGAGGCGGGTCATCTGCTCGGCACGGACGACCATCTCGCGGGGCGCGAGGTCCTGGGCCGGGCCCTGCTCCAGCGCCGTCTCGTCGACGGTCGGAACGCCGTCGGCGATGGCGTCGATGACGGGGTCGCCGGGAGCCTGCCGGCGGGCGTTCCGGTAGACGTAGCCGAGCGTGAGCTGGGCGGGCAGGATGAGCTTCGTGTCGTAGGAGAAGTCGACCGGCCGTCCGAACTCGTCTTCGAGGGCGTCCTCGATGCGGGCGGTCACGTCGTCGACCATCGCCTCGGTGCGGTCGTCGATTTCGGACTTCAGCGAGAGGCTGGCGGCGTCGAAGACGCCGGTGTCCGCGTAGTAGCCCAGCACCGCTCGCAGTGCTGTGGGAAGCCGCCGCCTGTCCGCGAGCACGCCCGCGCCTGTCTTGAGAACCATTGTATGTCGCCCCGGGTGTTCCCGTGATGGTAGTGGGGTCGTCTTTACCCTTTCGAGACCGCCGTCGGTGTATTCGGAAAGACTGATTAGCGACAGGGAACACCCACAACCATGCGCGAGCGCTTTGACGTGGTGATTGCCGGAGCCGGGCCTGCGGGGGCGCAGTGTGCCCGTGATCTAGCGGAGCGAAACTACGAGGTGCTCGTTCTCGAAACCGAGTCCGAAGACGAGTTCCCGCGTCAGAGCAACAAGTCCACTGCCGGGACGTTCATGTCGGCGATGACCGGCTTCGCCATCCCCGACGACGTGGTGATGAACTACACCGACAACGTCGTCCTGGAGTCGCCAAACGACCACTACGTCCGCAGCCAGACCGGCGCAGTGCTGGAGTTCGCGGAGTTCAAACGCTGGCTGGTCGCCGAGGGTCGGACCAACGGCGCGACCTATCGGTTCGACTCCCGCGTCTCCGCCCCCATCATGGAGGACGGCGAAATCGTCGGCGTCCGCTACGACGGCGACGAGGAGGTGTACGCCGACATCGTCATCGACGCCACCGGCCCCGCCGCGCCGCTCGCCAAGAAACTCGACGTGTGTGACCTCCAGCGCGACCACCAGGCCATCGGCGTCGAGTACGAGTTCGAGGGCGTCGAGGTCGACCACGACGACTACGCCGACCTCCGGGACGCGATGATGCTGCGCCTGGACCACGACCTCGCCCCCGGCGGCTACTCCTGGATTTTCCACACCGGCGAAGACACGGCGAAGGTCGGCCTCTGTTACATCCAGAACGGCTCCCACCAGAAGTACGCGAAAGACGGGATGGGCATCGACGACTACCTGGAGTACTGGCTGGACTCGGACTCCCGGTTCGACGACGCCGAGCGCATCGAGGGCCAGCAACACCGCGGGTCGGCCCACATCCAGCCGCCGAAGTCGATGAGCACGGACAACTTCATGGCCATCGGCGACACCGTCCCGACCATCGACCCGCTGTGGGGCGAGGGCATCCACAAGGGAATGAAGTCGGCCCGCGCCGCCGCCGCGACCGCCGATGCCGCACTCACGCCGGAAGAGCCGGACACGTCCGCCGAGAGCCTGTCCGTCTACGACCAGCTCTGGCACAGCGACGTGGCCCCGAAGCACAGCGCCCGCCTGATGATGACGGAACTGCTGTATCTGGCCCCGAACGAGCGGTACGACCAGCTCATGGCCGACCTCCGGAGCACCGGCCAGGACACGCTCAGACAGATAAACAGCGGCGACCGCCGGGCGATTGCGAAGCTCGCCCACCTCTCGGACGTGCCGCTGCTCGTCGACTACGCGCGCCGTCGCTTCGGCATCTGAGAGCGAAGTGCGGCAGGTTTTTTTCCGCCGGCCCGGAGTGTCTGGTGATGGGAACCACCGTTGGTGTGGTCGGTGACGAGGCCCTGGCAGACGCGCTCCGGAACGCCGGTGTGGCCGTCGAACGAGACAGCGGCGGCACGGTCCCGGGAACCGACCGGATTGTCGCCGTCGGCCAAGCGGCCGTCGCCGCGGTGGCACGCGCGGACGGCGACCCGCTCGTGTTGCCGGTCGCGGCCGGTCGCGGCGTCCGGTCAGTATCGAGGGACGACGCCGTGGCCGCCGTCTCAGCGCTCTCGGACGCCCGCGTCGAGACACATCCGGTGCTTCGTGTCACGATGCCCGACGGCACGGTCGAGCAGGCCTTCTGGGACGTGACCCTCGTCACCGCCGACGCGGCCCGTATCTCCGAGTTCACCGTCGCGTCGACGGCCGACCGAATCGGCCGGTTCCGGGCCGACGGCGTCGTCATCGCGACGGCCGCCGGCTCGTCGGGCTACGCCCACCACGTCGGCGGCCCGACTCTGGCACCGTCCAAGCAGGCGGTGGTCGCGCCGATTGCGCCGTTCGCGACCGACCCGGACCACTGGGTGTTGCCGGTCGTCGGGCTCAGCGCCTCGGTCGAGCGCGACGAGGCGACCGTCGAACTGCTTGTCGACGACCGGGTGTCACGGACAATCGGCTATCAGGAGACCGTCACGATATCCCTCGGCTCCCCGGTTCGGACCGCCGTCGTCGCCCAGAGCCAGTCCAGATTCGAGTGAGATTGGAAAGACACTAATGGACGGTGGACAGAGTTTTGGGTATGCAGCCATCCGTAACGCTCTTTGGGCCACTGGATACCATTCTGGGGAGTCCGACAGTCGGCGGTGCGTTCCTCATCGAATACATCATCTTCGGTGTGGTGGTTGCCAACTTCCTGACCCGGCAGCTCGCCCACAGAAGCCACGTCAAACAGTACGAAGACGGCGGCGCGGACGCGATTAGCCGCCACCCGGCACACACGTTCACCAACGTCGCACTGGTCGTGCTGTCGTTTTTCTACATGACGCTGCACCACCACGGCGGGATGGTCCTGTCCGTGCTCGTGCTGGGCGCAGTCATCACCGACTTCTTCGAGTTCGAGTCCCGAAAGGTCGAGGCGCGCCGTGACATCCCGCTGGAACGACCGAAAGGTGCCATCGTCGCCGCCCTCGTGGTGTTCATGTACGCGGGCTACCAGAGCCTGTTCTGGGTCATCAAGGGCCCCTGGAGCGCCATCGTCTGAACACGTCCCGGTCTGTTCCGGCTCACTTCTCCGCTGACGGCGTGCGCGGATAGCATCGCGTGTATGGTCGACACGCCACACGTCAGATTACGCCTAATGTCTAATTCCATCCGAAAAAAGAGTTTGATTGAACAATATTATTCTAAAACCCCGCCCGATTGGTCTAGAACTAGCCGCAATAGTTTAATACCTCTAAGACGTTCGTGTCGTTGTAGACGAAGATGTCACACAGGTCCCTCACAACGGCACTGACGCTGTATCGCGGGGAAACGCTCACGCTTGAAGAGGCGGCGACGTACGGCGGCGTGTCGCCTTCGAAGTTCGCGGCGGCGCTCCGGTCACGCGGGATTCAGGTGCGCGAGGAGGACGGCAACACGCTCGTCAAGCATACCGCGAACTGAGAGCGCTCGAAAAAACAGCTCTGTTACGCCGACCGCTCGTCGAGATACGCCTGGAACTCGCTGACCAGCGGGAGCAGGACCCAGAAGGTCAGCGCGCCCAGTACCGCGAACCAGAAGAACGCGTCGCCCATGAACAGGGCTATCTGGTCGAACACGGTCGGTTCCTCGATGGTAAGTTCGCCGGTGAGCTGTGCCCCCTCGAAGCTCGGCGTGTTGTACCAGCCCTTGATCGTCATCCAACCCAGTCCGCCGACCATGAGGCACGCGAACCCCTTCATGAACTCGTCAGCCATTATCCGAACGTTAGGTAGCGTCGTCTTTAGACTTTCCCATTTCCTCGGTCCGGAACCGCGTCGAGAACGCGTAGACGACTGTGCCGGCGAGGATGCAGGCGATGCCGGCGATGGCGACCGGGACGTCTATCTCGGAGGCGGGCGCCGACGCCCGCTGTGTCGCCACGTCGACGAGGATGAAGCCGGCGACGACGCTTATCACCGCAAACAGCGTCGAGAACACCGTCACGGCCTTGTACACGCGCAGCGGGACCACGACGTCCCGCCGCTCCGAACCGCTCTCAGTCCCCGCTGGCTGGTCCTCTGTCATCGTCAGCCCTAGGGACGGAAGCTACTTTACTGCGGCGAGACGCGGGCGAGCCGCTCAGTAGGCGACAGCGACGGTGAAAAGAAACACTGCGAACGGACTACTTCGGCGGCCGCAGCCGGTAGTACCGGCGGTTGAGGTCGAACATGTAGCCCTCGCGCATCGTCTT
The DNA here is from genome assembly GCF_037078405.1 of Haloarcula sp. DT43. Taxonomy (NCBI): domain Archaea; kingdom Methanobacteriati; phylum Methanobacteriota; class Halobacteria; order Halobacteriales; family Haloarculaceae; genus Haloarcula; species Haloarcula brevis. The sequence goes on from NZ_JAYMGZ010000004.1 coordinate 190,730, forward strand.
GAGCACCGCGTAGGTGATAGTCGCGCTGACGATGGGGACGAGGAACGTCAGGTCGAACAGCAGGTGCGAGTCCATCGGGACGAGGTTCTTGATGGACAGCGCAGCGATGGTCAGGCTGAAGATGACGCCGGACATCCCGACCGCAGCCCAGAACGGCTGCTCGACGGGACGGCGCGCAGACCCCTTGTTCAGGAAGGGGACGATGGCGACGAACCCGACGACGACGACGTTTGCCAGCACACCGTAGGTCCGGTCGGCCATGAGCTTCGACCCGCCGAGGATGCTCAGGTCCGGGTTCAGCGGGCCGAGCTTGAGCAGGCCGAAGGACCAGTAGAGGTACCAGTCCGGCAGGATGATAGCCGGCGTCACGCTGGAGTTGGCCGGGTTCGGCATCTCCGGGGGCAGCGTCGCCGAGACGAACAGAATCATGCCCACGAAGAAGGAGGTCAGCGCGATGTTGCGCATCATCTCGTGGGGCCAGGCCGGGAACGCGAGCACGTCGCGCTCGACGTAGTCGGACTGCTGGCGCAGGTCCTGGTCCTCGCGGCGCGCCCGCTCGAAGTACTCGTAGGTCAGCCGGGAGAGCCCCTGGGTCCGCTCCTTGCGTTCGGACCACGCGGGGGTCTCGTCGTCCGGCGAGACGATACCGGTGCCGGAACCGTCCGTGCGAACGTCGTCGTTGTCGTTGTCGCTCATTGTATCAGTGTGGTTCAGCGATCCCCTGCATCCAGACGATGCCGATGTGGACCGCGATGATGGCAGTCGTGATGAACGGCAGGAAGAACACGTGCAGGATGTACATCCGCTGTAGCGTGGCCTGCGAGAGCGTGAACCCGCCGAACATCAGCTGTGCGACCCACTCACCGATGAGCGGGATAGAGAGGGACATCTCGACGCCGATCTGGCCGGCCCAGAACGACAGCTGGCTCCACGGCAGCAGGTAGCCGGTGTACCCGAACACCAGCGTCAGCGAGATGAGGACGATGCCGATGAGCCAGTTCAGCTCGCGCGGTTCCTTGTACGCCCCGGTGAAGTACACGCGGAGCATGTGGAGGAACACGGCAGCGACCATTATCTGGGCGGCCCAGCGGTGGACCGACCGCAGGAAGTAGCCGAGGTTGAGCTGGCCCATGATGAGCAGCACCGAGTCGTACGCGATTGTCGGCGACCCGTCGGCGGCTGCCGCGGCCGGTGCGTAGTAGAAGCCAAGCAGCGCGCCGGATATCGCGGCGACGACGTACGCCACCGTCGAGAACGACCCCAGCGCGTACAGCGGGTACCAGTACCAGAACTTGTTGTCGAGGTTGTACTGCTCCGTGTGGCTCTTGGGCATCTGCATGTTGACCTTGTAGTAGAGGTCCTCGAGTATCTCCAGGTAGTCAACGATACGCAGCCGCCTGTCGAGCCAGACGAGCACAGTCAGGTACACCGATTCGACCGGCGTCAGCTCGCGCGATTCCATCCAGCCTTTGTGGTCGTGTTCGTCTTTGCGTTCGAGACTCATTGATTACTCCGTCTGTGGTGGGCGTGGTAGCGCCACGAACGTCGCTTGCACGGGACTGAACGGGTCGTACACCGATTGGTGGCACTGACAGTAAATAGCGTTTGCGCCGCCGAAGTTCGCACTCCCTTCCTGAGTCTTGAACCCAGGCACACAGCAGAAGTGCGTACACTTGTTCAGCCAGGCGATGAAGCCCTGGTCGGTCGCCTCCGAGACGAACGACTGGACGCTTCCGGGGAGGTCGGCGTACTCGCCTTCGCCGTTAGCCATCTTCTCGACTTCGACCGACCGGATTACCTGCACCGGAGCGCCGTTACTCCCTTCGCTGTTGGTCCGCCAGACGACGCTCGCAGGCTTTCCGATTCCGGGGGTACCGATACCGTTGCCCCACTCCTGGTAGTCGTCGAACATGTCGACGGTAAGTGGTTTGCCGGATTCGTACTCGCCCTGCCAGGAGAAGGTCCCCGTGTCGTTGAGGAACGTGTTGTTCCGCTCCGATTGCGGGTAGATGGCTGCAGTACTCTGAATACCACAGTACTGGAACCACTGCGAGGAGTAGTCGATGCCGCTGCCGCCGAAGTCCGGTGCGACGGCCGCACCGGCGTTCTCGTCGTATTCCGGCCAGAAGCCGCTGATTTCGCCGCCGTTGATTTCGATGGGGATTATCGGCATCCCCCGCGGGGCCGGTCCGTCGGTGTTCTCGACGGCGACGAACGGGGTCGTCCCGCCACCTTCGCCGGCGGCGTCTGTCGTCACGTCGACGGCTGCAGCGCCACCGACGCCGACGCTGGAGAGCGCTGCGCTCCCGACGACGCCCTTTACGAAGCGACGGCGGCCTGTCTCGGCCGGATATTTGTCTTCATCAAGTGGCATGTTATTTCTTGTAGTATGGATACACTGCGCGTTTGAAGGTCTCTGCGAACTTGTCGCCGTCCGCCATCGTCGTACCGTCGACGTCTTCCTGACGGATGTAGAGGTCCTCCCACTTCCGGCGGCGTTTCTTGACTATCATCACGTCGGGGAGGAACTCCTTGCGGTACAGCAGCATGATGAACGACAGGTCGATGAAAATCGCCGTCAGCACGCCACCGAGGAACATGTTGGCCTCGATGAGCCGAACCGTCAGCGTCGTCCCGATACCTGACGCCCAGCCGGCAATCATGCCGTAGGTGAACAGGCCGACAAGGCCGACCTGGATAATCGTCAGGAGCACGATACCGACGGCCGCCGCCGTGCTCTCGCGCGGCGGTTCGTACCGGTGGATATCGCCGTAGGTGGAGCCTTCGGATGCCATCAGTTGTTCCCTCCGCTAGTGTGGGGCGACTCGCCGTACTTCAGCTGGAAGAACGTGTAGATGAGCGGGATGATGACCGCGAGCCCGGCACCGAACCCGACGTAGTGGGGCTGGATGGGGACGCCGGCGTAGTGTGGGTCGACCTCTACCGGGCCGCCGCCACCGATTGTCTGTGTCGGGTACTCCTCGCCGACAACAATCGCTCCCTTCATGTTGAGTCCCTCGTGTGGGACACAGAGGTACGGGTAGATGCCGTCCTCCTCGAAGGTGTGTTCGTAGTTGACCCCGGCACTGGAGGTCGTGCTGCCGGAGTCAAGCGGGCCCTCGCCGTCCGAGACGACGTTGTGGCCGCCGCCGTTGCCCGTCCACTCCCACTGGACGGTCGCGCCGTTGTCCACGTGGACGGCGGGCGGCCCGAACCCGTACGCGCCGCCGTTGGCCTGCACACCGACCTCGACAGTCACCGTGTCCTGTCCGGTCGCGTCAACGGTCGTCCCGTCGAAGTTCCCGACCTGGTCCAGGAAACCGCCGTAGTCCGGGACGGTTTCGCCACCTCCGCTGCCCTCCTCCTGTGCGGCGGCGGTGCCGGTGGCACTGAGGGTCGCCGCAGCACCGGCGGCACCCCCTGCAGTCCGGACGAACTCCCGTCTGTTCATATACACTCAAGAATCAGGACTGAGTTTGTATAAACCCACCGAATACCACCCGCAGGAACCGTCATTGCCCGGCTTCGTCGGTCTCGTCCGTCCCCGCTTCGGACCCCGTATTCTGCGGGTCGAGCTCCGGGACGAACTCCGGTCGCTCGCCGTCTTCGAGCCCGATGGCCCGCAGTCTGTCCCGGTACTCCTCGGCGCGGAACGTGTCCGAGAGCCGCGCGTTGGCGACGGTGAAAAACAGGACGAGCGACACCCCGATGAACGCGACGCCGGCCACGACCAGGAGCGCGATGCTGGTCCCGGCGTTGCCGATGACGCCGGCGGTCGCAAGCACCGCGCCCCCAAGCAGGGCGACCCCGGCCAGGAACTGCGTGCCGGCAATCGCCTGGAGCATCCAGTTCCCGAGTTCGCCGCCGCCCTCGGGGACCTCCTCTGGCTCGGGGAGGGGCCTGTCGGGGACGGTCTCGGGCACGTCGTAGGAGTCCATCGAACACAGTGCGACCGTCGGCTTCACGTCCCGCATGACGGTCCCTTCGCCTTCGAGGCTCCCGTCGGGGTAGACGACCGCGTAGCCCTCGTCGGAGTACGCGAGCACCCGCGGCGGGTCCCGGTGGCGCTCGATGCGGGCGAACACGTCGCGGTTTGCGACGCGGCTCCGGAGGTCCCGCGTGACCCGGTCCAACAGTTCGTCGCCGGTAATCCAGGACTCCTCGTCGAAGGCGACGTCCCACTCCTCGGCGGTCATCTCGGCCATGTCCGCCGGGCCGAAGTTGTCGAAGTCGTACTTCTCCTCGACCTGCTTCCGGAGCGCCTCCGTGTCGAGGTCCTCCTCGCCGTCGGCCGGCTCCCCGCCCTCGGTTCCGGGCTCGGGTTCGGCAGTGACCGCGTCCGCAGGGCTGTTCCCGCGCTCGTCTTCCGTGGGCGCCGTCGAGTCCGGGTCGGCCATCGGCCGGGTGTACGGACCGCGACGGCTTACAAGTTCTGACCGTCGCCATCCGGCAGTCTTTAGCGAGCACTGTCCCTAGGCCCGGCCATGGTGTCGGACGGCCTCGTAGCCACAGTCGTGTTACTGTCGGTGACACTCAGCCTGCCCTGTTTCCTCTATGGCGCGTACTACATCATCGAGACCGAGCCGGTGACTTGGGACGTGCTCATGCACCACCTGAAGTTCGTCACGACGGGGCTCGTGTTGACCACCGTCCCGATGGTGCTGTGGATGGCCCCGCGGCTCCCGGACCAGCTCGGCGGCCTCTCGGCCGTTCACGCGATGCTCGGCCTCCAGGCGTACGCGCTGCTCGCCTTCGGCGGGACCGGCATCGTCCGCATCTTCCGCGCGAAGCGGGAACACGACCTCTACAACGACTACGACGAGGAGCTGTTGCTCGACGAAATCGGCGACGAGACGTTCAGCCACTGGCGCTCGCGGCTTCGCATCGGCGTCTTCGGGTACGTCATCTTCTGGCTGCTGGCGTATCTCGTCGGCCTCGCCCGTTACGCCCTCCGGTACGTGGCGTGAGCGCCGACGAGCCACCGGTTCTCGGGGCCCGCGAACCGACTAGACGTTTCATTAGGAGTGCAGGTCTATCGACGGCCGTGGTTCCAATGTACGAACACATCCTCTTCCCGACCGACGGCAGCGACGGGGCGGCGGTCGCGCTGGCGCACGCGCGGGAACTGGCCGAGACACACGACGCGACGTTACACGTCATGACCGTCCTCGATACGTCCTCGCCACACATCGGGATGACCGCCGCGGGCACGGAGGGGGCATCGTCCGGGATGGTCGCGGAGGAACACGACGCGTCTGAGCCCGGCGTGGTCGGCGAGGAGCACGGCATCGAGTCGTCGCTCCGGGAGCGGGCGCAGGCCATCGTCGAGGCGGCGGCCGACGAAGTCGACACGGTCGAGACCGTCACCGCCGTCGAACGCGGCCCCCCGCACCGCGCGATTCTCGACTACGCCGCCGACAACGACCTCGACCTCGTCGTGATGGGGACCCACGGCCGGACCGGCATCGAGCGGTATCTGCTCGGGAGCGTCGCCGAGAAGGTCGTTCGAACGTCCGACGTACCCGTGCTGACCGTGCGACTCGGTGCCGACGGGGACTGACTGCTCGGGCTACCACGCCTCGCCGCTGGCGAGGTCGACCTCGCCGTCGCCCTGCTCGGACGGACAGATGTCCGCGAGGACGCACGCCCCGCAGTCGGCCGAGCGCGCACCACACACCGCGCGCCCGTGGTCGATGAGCAGGTGCGTGAACTGCTGCCACTCGTCCTCGGGGACCACGTCGAGGAGGTCCTGCTCGATGGCCTCGGGCCGCTCTTCCTCGGTAAGTCCCAGCCGCCGCGAGAGCCGCTGGACGTGCGTGTCGACGACGATGCCCTCGACGATGTCGTGGCCGTGCTGGAGGACGACGTTGGCCGTCTTGCGGCCGACGCCCGGGAGGTCCGTCAGTTCCGACATCGTGTCGGGGACCTCGCCGTCGTGTTCCTCGACGAGAATCTCGCCGATGCCCTGGAGGTAGCCGCCCTTGTTGTTGTGGAACGTGATGCCGTAGATGGCCTCCGCGAGTTCCTCCTCGGTGGCCGCGGCGTAGTCCTCGGCGCCCCGGTACGTCTCGAACAGGTCCGCCGTGACCTCGTTGACCCGCTCGTCGGTACACTGCGCCGAGAGGACGACGGCGACCAGCAGTTCGAGCCGGTCGCTGTAGTGCAGTGAAATCGCCGAATCGGGGTACTCCTCGTGGAGTCGGTCGACGACCTCCGTGGCCTGTGCCTCGCGCGAATCCAGCGGCGTTCCCATACCCTATGACAGTGCTGGCTTCCCTTCGGCGTGTCGTTCTGCAGCGGTCCCGGTCGGCACGGCGGCGTGTCCGCGGACGGCTACTGACCGCCGAACTGGGCCGGGGCGAGTAGCTACAGGTCGGCGAGGCCGCGCAGCACCGCGTCCAGCCCCTCGCTCTCGTCCGAGTCGCCGACGGTCGTCGCGGCATGCACACGGCACCGGCGGTCGACGACGAACGCCGCCCGCTGGACGCTCCCGTCCGGCTTCCCGACGCCGAACTGGGTAGCGACGCCGTGGGTGTCGGCCAACAGCGGATAGGGGAGCGACAGCGCCGCCGCGAGCGACCGGCAGTCGTCCACGTTCGCCGGGAGCACGCCGAAGACGGCCACGGCGTCGGCGACGGTCGCCCAGTCCGCTTCCGCCAGGGCTTCGAGGAAGCCACGGGAAGCGGGGTCACCGCCGGGAACGAACGCAACGACTGCCGGGGCGCGGTTCGTCGCCGCCGAGAGCCGGTAGGTACCGACGCCGTCGGCTGCGGTCCCCGGCAGGTCGAAGTCGGGCGCGGGGTCGCCAGTGTCGAGCATACTTGGTCGACGGCCGAGCGGCGCAAAAGTCCCCCGGACCCCGTCGGCGACAGCGGCCGTTCAGCGTCGGTGACGTCCCGGCCCGGTCTAGCGCTGTGTTTCGACGGACGACGGGACGCTCAGGCCCCGGTACAGGACTGTTCAGTCGCAAAGAAGTTTTATAAGCCGTCCAACCAACCACCGTCGTATGGGAATGGAGAATCTGCCACAGGAGATTACAGCCCTCGTCGGCCGCGAGGTGTACTCGAAAAACGGCGTGTTCGTCGGCGAGGTCGAGGACCTCCGTCTCGAACTCGACCGCAAGGAGGTCACGGGGCTCGCCCTCCACCAGCTCAACACCGAACTGTTCGAGGAAGACGTCAACGCGGCGCGGGGCGTCATCATCCCGTACCGGTGGGTCCAGGCCGTCGGCGACATCGTCATCGTCAGCGACATCGTCGAACGGCTCCGCCAGCCCGAGACCGGCGACGAAGAAGAGGAAGTCCCCGCCTAGCTCCCGTTCGAACTCTCGCTACTGGAACTGTCGACGCCCATCGCTTCGAACAGCTTCCGTTTGACCGCTTCTTCGGTGAGTTCTAGCAGGGTGTCCCGGTTGTCGTCGCTCGTATCCAGGCCGGTGAAGATGCCCAGCGGTATCTCGACGCTGGCGTCGGTGGAGTGGCCCGCCGTCTCACCCATCCCGCCGAAGGCGTCCGACAGCACCTTCCCGATGTTCATCCGGATGTCCTTCGAGCGCGCGGCGAGGTAGATGGTGTCGTCGGCGATGGCGAAGACGGCCGTCGTCGTTATCCCCTCCAGATTCAGGAGGTGTTGGGCCGCCTGGGCCAGCGCGTCGCGGTCCCTGATGAACCCGGCGTTGGAGACGAGGTGGCTCCCCTGGACCTCGCGGTTCCGGATGGCCTCGGCGAGCACGTCCAGCGTCTCCGGACTCATCGACGGTGACTCGACCTGTTCGAGCGTGTCGTGGTCGGCGAACGGGTACAGGTACGCCGCGGCGGTCAGGTCCGCCGGCGTCGTGTCCCGCTTGAAATCCAGCGTCTCGGCCCGGATGCCGTACAGAAGCGCCGTGGCGACGCTCTGGTCGAGATTGAGGTCCAGCTCCTGGATGTACTTCGTCAGAATCGTCGACGTGGCCGAGATATTCGGCCGGATGTCCGAGAAGGTGGCGTCGTGTTCCAGTTCGTGTTCGTGCTCGTAGTGGTCGACGACGATGTCGACCGAGTCGATTGCCGGTTCGCCGCCCTTGGCGACGTCGACCAGGGCGAACGTGTCGTACTCCTCCAGGTCGACGTCCTCGTTCGAGGTCAGTTCGATACCCAGGAGGTTGACGAACGCACGGTTCTCCTGGTGGCCGATTTCCCCCTCGTAGATGATGTCGGCCTCCACGTCGCGGCTCGCGGCGATGGCCCGCAGCGCGGCCGCCGAAGCGATGGAGTCCGGGTCCGGCGACCGGTGAATCAGAATCGCCATGCGCTCCTCGGTCCCGTCGATGACGTCCCCGAGCTGTGAGGCCTTGTACTCCAGTTCGCCCGTTTCGAGCGCCCGGAGCGCCGAGTCCGCGATGACCGCGGAGGGGTTGATGACCACGTCGGCACCGAGGTCGGTGAGGTCGTCGGCCGACACCGGGTCGTCGGCGCGGGCGACGATGAACTGTTCGCCGCCGGACTCGCGGATGTTCTGGACCGCTTCCGCGTTGGCGGTTACGTCCGGGGACATGATGAGCACCACGTCGCGGTCGGCGACCGTCTGAGCGACGTCGGCCTCGCGGATGTCGGCCTGCTGTGCGTTGAGGTCCTGGTCACGGAGCGCCTCGACCCGCCCCTCGTCGGCGTCGAGGATGAGGACGTCCTTCCCCTCCTCGACGAGTTCCTCCGCCACGGCGTGGCCGACACTCCCACACCCAAGGATGGCGTAGGTCGACATAGAGGCCATCGTGATGCCGCTGGCTGCACTCATTAGTGTCTGTATCGCTTGGCGTCAAGCCTCTTATATTGCATCCATTGCACCACACACCTGTTCGACTGCCCGGAAAAGGGCGGGTCCGCTGTGTCGGCCAGTGGCCCCCGCCGGTACGCCCGGTAACCCCACAGGCCGGGACTGTCAGGGCCTACGTATTTACCTCGGTCGGGCGCACGTACGGACGATGAGCGCACGCTTACGGACGGTGACCCGCCGCGCTCGACGGAGCGACCGATGAGCCTCCTGACCGCACTGGTCGTCTTCGTCGTCGGCTTGCTCTCCGGAATCGTCGTCCGCTGGGTCGCCGGCCTCGCCGCCCTCGTCGCCCTCCTGTTGGTGATTTTCGGCGTGGCCGCCCCCGAAATCGGGCTCGTGACCTTCGTCGTCGAGCGGTACTACCAGGGCAACGAACTGCTCTTCTTGGCCGGTCTCCTGTTCGGCCTCGACGCCGAGCGGACGAGAGATGCGGTCGAGGGCTAGTCAGCCGCGCCGCTTTGCGACAGGCGTGCGAACTGGGTCCAAACCGACAGGCGACGAGAGAATGAAAACCTATTTTACCAGGCCGTCCAGAGCATTGAGTGCACTGGGCCGGTAGCTCAGTCTGGCAGAGCGACGGCCTCTTAAGCCGTCGGTCGAGGGTTCAAATCCCTTCCGGCCCGTTTTCCTGCGAACGAGGTGAGCAGTGAAAACTGCAGAAGAGTTTGAAGCAGACGAGATGAACGGCGTGAATCTCGATGTGATTCAAATCCCTTCCGACTCGCTTCTGTGAGAAACGACTCGGACAGCGAAGCGTCCGCAGAGGATTGGAAAGTCGGTGCGGACAGGTCAGCCGTCCAGCCGCTTTCGCATCTCGACGTGCGGGATGCCGGCTTCCTCGAACGCGTCGCTGACAGTCTCGTAGCCGAGTCGCCGGTAGAACGCCTCGACGTGAGTTTGTGCGTGGAGTATGAGTTCCGTCGCCCCGTCCTCGCGGGCGGCCGCCTCGACGGCCCGCATCAGCGCCGACCCGACGCCGGCACCACGGTAGGGCTCGCGGACGGCGACTCGCTCGACCTTTCCGACCGTTGGCTCGGGGAACCGGAGCCGGGCGGTACCGACCGGACGGTCGCCGTCGCGGGCGAGAAACTGGACGGCGTCCGAATCGTTCCCGTCCAGTTCCTCGGCCTCCGAGACGCCCTGTTCGTCGACGAACACCTCTGTTCGGACGGCCGTCGCCGCGTCTTCGAACTCGTCCCAGGTGCCGGCGTCGACCTCGAAATCGCTCATGCCAGCGGCTTCGGGTGGGGTCCCTGTATGTGCTAGCACTGGGAATCGCCGAAACCATCAACACAGACGCGGGTGTAGCGAGCATGCATGACCTACGATTACGCTCGCGACCACGAGCACGAACTGTCGGCGGAGTATCTGTACGCCTCTGACGCAGAGGTTCTGGGTATCTACGACTCCGATAACGCGCTACAGGTCGACGTGGCGGTCATCTGTCCCGAATGCAGCGAAACGCTACGCCTCGAAACCACCGTCGACAAAGTCACTTCGTCCGGCACGGAACTGCCTCTGGACGAGGACTACTACGACTGACAAGCCGGAATAACCGACTACGATTGCCGGAGCGACAATAATTCTTCCCGTGGCGCGAGTACCGGCCCCCGGTATGGCCGACTTCGACACGGTCGAGTGTGCGACCTGTGGTGAGCCGTTCAAAGCGTCTCCGGACGCGAACGCGGCACAGACGGAAGCGCGTAGCCCGGCCTGCGAACCGGCGTCGTAGTCGAGTTCGGTCTTTTAGCTGTCCGGGCTGTAGTTGGGCGCTTCGTCGGTAATCATCACGTCGTGGGGGTGACTCTCCTGCTGGCCGGCCGCCGAGACCCGGACGAACTCCGCGCGCTCCTTGAACTCAGGGATGGTGGCCGCGCCGACGTAGCCCATCCCGGACTGCATGCCGCCGACGAGCTGGTGGAGTTCGGAGGCCAGCGAGCCCTTGTACGGCGTCGCCGCTTCGACGCCCTCGGGGACGAACTCCTCGCCCTCCTCGTCGTCTTTGAGGTAGCGCTCGCCGCCGCCCTCGTTCATCGCGCCGACGCTGCCCATGCCGCGGTACTGCTTGTACTTCTTGCCGTTCATCGTGATGACGCGGCCGGGGGCCTCGTCGGTGCCGGCGAAGTAGGAGCCCAGCATCACCGCGTCCGCGCCGGCGGCGATGGCCTTGATGGCGTCCCCGGAGTAGCGGATGCCGCCGTCGGCGATGACCGGCACGTCGTGCTGGCTCGCCACGTCGGCGACCTGCGCGACGGCGGTAATCTGTGGCATCCCTGCGCCGGTGACCACACGGGTCGTACAGATGGAGCCGGGGCCGATACCGACCTTGATGCCGTCGGCGAAGTCGACGACGGCCTCGGCGGCCTCGCGGGTCCCGACGTTGCCGACGATCACGTCGGCGTCGACTTCCGCCTTTATTTCGCGGGCGCTCTCGATGACGTTCGCGTTGTGGGCGTGCGCACAGTCGATAAACAGGATGTCGACGCCGGCCTCGTCGGCGACCTGCGCGCGGTCCATCTCGAAGGGGCCGACGGCCGCGCCACAGCGCAGCGAGCCCTCGTGGTCGCGGGCGGCCTGGTCGTACTCGCGGCGCTGGAGGATGCCCTGCATCGTGACCAGCCCGACGAGCCTGTTCTCGCCGTCGACGATGGGGACGCGCTCTATCTTGTGGTCGTACATCAGTTCCAGCGCTTCCCGCGGTGTCACGTCCTCTGGGGCGGTGACGACCTCGTCCGTCATCGCGTCCGTGACCGCGTCGTCCTCGCCGACTTCGAGGTACGGGCGAATGTCCGTCCCGGAGATGATACCCAGCACTTCCTCACTGTCGTCGTCGACGACGGGCGCGCCGGAGACCCCCTCACGCTCCATCATCTCGTCGACCTCGCGGACGGTCTGGTTCGGGCTGGCCGTCACCACGTCGCGGATGATGAGTTCGTCGGCGCGTTTGACCCGCTCGATTTCGGTCGCCATCTCGTCGGCGTTCATGTTGCGGTGGAGGACGCCGATACCGCCCTGTCGCGCCATCGCAATCGCCATGTCGCTCTCGGTGACGGTGTCCATCGCCGCGGAGACGACGGGGACGGTCAGTTCGACCGACTTCGAGACCCGTGTCGTCGTGTCCGCTTCGTCCGGTTCGACGCGGGACTCCTTGGGTCTGAGGAGTACGTCGTCGAACGTCAGCGCCTCCGGCACTCGGAGCTTCTCTGAGAAAGGCTCGGAATCGTTCGCCATGTAAATCGTCCACGACGGCCCGGCAAAAACGTTGCGAGACTCGCCGCTACGTGGGGTTCGATACCACACACGCCGGTGGCCGTGGGGCCGGCGACGGCGGCCCCGATGCCTCACTTGTCAAGTCGTACCATCGGATGTGGGGCATTCGTCCACAAACAGCGGTCGATTCCGGAAAAACGGTGGCGTGTGTGCGCAGTTCTCACGCAACGGTTATGTGGGAATGAAGGATAATTATAAACATGCGACTCGCCGAACCCGCACGGAACGGTACTGCCCGTCAGACGACGCCGATAGCGTCGGGCAACACAACGTTCGCGGGGTTCGGTAAACAGTTCTGGCAGCCCAGTCGTCCCCGTCAGGACCGAGCGAGAACCCCCCATCGGGAGTTGGGTCACGCTCGACCGTAACACGACATGAGCATCTCCAGACACCCGATTGCCCTCGACATCGAGCAGCAGGTAGGCCGCGGCGGCCGACTCCTAGCGACCGTGATGGGCCTCCCGCTCGTCGACGGCATCTTCCCGGTGCTCGTCCTCGCAGGGGCACTCTCGACCTGGACCGGCGTCCTCGAAGTCGGCTTGCTGGTCTTCGGCGGGTCGGCGACGGTCGCCGTCGTCCTGGCCGAACTCGAAGGCGGCCCCCGCCAGCAGGCCCGTTCGGTGCTCATCATCGGCGCTGTCCTGCTCCCGGTCGCCCTCGTCGAGGCGGCGCTCGCGCCGACCATCGCGGGCATCGTCGAACTGGCGACCCTCGAACGATTCGCCGGCCTCGTCATCCTCGCTATCGCCGCACAGACGGCGAGTGCCCGCATCGGCGAGTACCTGCCGCGCCCGGCCGTCATCGTCGTGCTCGGCCTGCTGGCGAGTCTCGACCCCGCCGGCGCGACGCTCGTCACCGCCATCGAGCCCGGCGTCCTGCTCCGGGCGGCCGCCACCACCGGCGTCGGTATCGCGTTTGCCCTCGCCGTCGCGTTGGCGAGCCCGTGGCTCCGTAACGCCGTCGACATCGACCGCTTCCGGTTCGGCAGCGCCGTCGCGCTGGGCGTGCTCGCCCTCTCCGTCCTCGGCGTGATGCCGACCGACGCGCCGGTGGCGCTGGCCGTCCTCGCCGTCACGGCGCTGCTCTCCTTCGACCCGGAGAACGCCCGCACGCGCCACACGGAGTACCGCCCCGACGCCGTGGACCTCACCGCGGCCTTCTCTGACGGCGGCGCGTCCCAGGGCGTCGCCGCCGACGAGCGGACCGACGACGGCGCGACCGTCGAGTACGAACCCGACCAGGAGCGCGCCCCGTGGCTCTGATGGGGAACTTTTAGGCCCGTCAGGCCCGCCTGTCCGGTATGAGCGACAACCGCGTGGTCCAGGGACGGATGCAGACCCCCGAGAGCCTGGCCGAACTCATCGAAGGCGACTCCGTCATGGACGCAGAGCCTATCGAAGACGCCGACGAGGACTGTCCCGAATGCGGCGAGAACGTCATCTCCGTCGGGTACATGCCCTCTGCGCTGGAGTTCGTCACCGGCTACAAGTGCCAGGAGTGTGACTGGGCCGACACCGACCGCGAGTGAGCACCGTCTGCCAATCGAAATCCCTTTAATGCGAGTCGGCTTACGCCGGAGTGCGGGGTCGTGGCCTAGTCCGGGAAGGCGGCTGACTCCAGAGGCCACGTGCCTGGGACGACACTCCAAGGGCTGATATACTGAGCGACCGGCTGATCACCGCGTCGCGACGATGACCCTCTGGAGTTCCGAGGCACAGGACGGAGATATCAGCCGATCGGGGGTTCAAATCCCTCCGACCCCACTCCGTATAAACGCAAAGCAGAAAATTCTGCTGCTTTTCACGCCACCACTCCAGAGCGGTCAGTACGAGGTGGTCCGCGTGCTCTCAACCGGCGCTCCACTGGGCCGGGGAACTCGGTTGGACGGGGGACAGTCACGCCGCACTCGTGCACAGATCAGGACGTGCAGCAACTCAGTCGGAGACTGGGTCAGGGCCAGCCATCGGGCAATTCGTCCTCATGGTCCTGCATCAGTGTGAGGAGCGGTTCGATCTCCTCGAACCGCGGGCCGCGCGTGATGACCCCAGTATCACGATTCCAGTTGATGAGGCCTGCATCTGCCAGTTTTGGCAAGTGAACATGGTAGAACTCCGTCGAGAGGTGATTGAGCGCCTCGTCGTCGTTCTCGTCCTCATCCGTGACCCCCTCCGATGTGATGTCGTCCTCGGAGTTCGGATTGTGGTGTGCAACGGCCATGAGAATGCGGCGACGGTACGTGTGGCTAAGCATCTCGAATAGTTCACTCAGCGAATCACCGGTCTCGCCACGTTCGTCTGACATTTGCTGATGGCTCTTGTTGCGAAACGGTTCACTGGGGATGCGTTCCGCGCAACCGGTGCGCGAAGAGAAATGGATGGGTGTGAACGGGAACTCCCGTTTCAAGTAGCTCTCTCCGCCGGAGCTAAACGCACAGTGTGTGCTTGGTTCCGTATCATGGCTTGGTTCTCAAGCGTCAAAGCGTTGTTGGCCCCGAAGAATTTTTCAGCTGACAGTCGACGCATCGATTGGCGGTGGAGTGGCCCAGTTACCGAGCGGACGTGGTGAGTCGGACGCGGCACTGGTGGAGAGCCCAATGAGTTTACTTCGTGGCGGCTATCTGGCAACCCATGAGCCAGCTATTACGGGAGTTACTCGCCGGGAACGCCGCTCACGCGGCGGCGTTCCGGGACCGGTTCGACAGCGTCCAGAACTCACAGACGCCCGACGCTGTCACGGTCTGTTGCTCGGATTCGCGGGTGCTCCAGGACCACATGTGGGGCAACGACGACCCCGGACATCTCTTTACGTGTAGCAACATCGGGAACCGCGTCATCCAGCGGACCGCGTCCGGCGAGGCGGTGTCCGGCGACGTGCTGTACCCAATCGAGCACACGCTGACCGAAACCGCCGTCGTCGTCGGACACACCGGCTGCGGTGCGGTGACGGCGACGTACGACGACCTGACGGACGGGCTCGACGAGCCGGCAGGTATCGAGCACTGTCTCAGCGTTCTGAAACCGCATCTCGAACCGGCACTGGAGCACCTCCCCACGGACATCGAGCGGGCGGCGGCCATCAACCGTCTCGTCGAGTACAACGTCGACAGACAGGTCGAGTTCCTCCGCACCAGCGACGACGTGCCGGAGGCTGTCGACGTGTTCGGCGTCGTCTACGATTTTCAGGACGTGTACGGCGGTCAGCGGGGCGAGGTCCACGTCGTCAACGTCGACGGCGAAACCGACGTCGACGCGCTCCGGGCGGCCCACCCCGACATCGAGTCGCGTATCGACCGCCTCTGGGAGTACTAGCTACCGACTCTCGCGCTGTTCGACCTTGTTCAGTTCGATGAGGAGCCGGAAGATGGCTTTCACGAGGTTCGCGTCGACGTCGAACTGCTCGGCGTTGTCGCCGGCGCGGTCCATCACGGCCTGCTCCTGCTGTTCGTCGGTCGTCGGCAGGCCCTTCTCGTCTTTGACCTGCGCGATGGTGTCGGCCACGTAGGTCCGCTGTGCGATTTTCTCGACGATTTCGCGGTCGATGCTCCGGATTTCGTCGCGCAGTTCGTCCAGCGACATGTCCTCTGGGTTCGTGCTCATACTGTCTGTGTTCCCTCGGTTTGTGTCGTGGTCAGCCAGGTGTCTCCGGGTCGGTCGTCCCAGGCGTCCCGGACGGTTTCGAGCGCCGCCCGGTCGCCGACGGCGGTGAACGACGGCCCCGTCCCGGACAGCGAGACGCCCTCGACGTGCTGGAGCGCGTCGACCACTGGGTCCGTCTCGAAGTCCAGCGCGGCCGAGAACGCGAGGCCGTTGACCGTCATCGCGCGCTGGTAGTCGCCGTCGAGCGCGAGGTCCTCGACGAGGCGGGCCATCGGCGCGATATGGCGGCACCGCTCGACGTCCGCGTCGGCGCTGAACGACTGCTCGGGCGGCGTCCAGACGAGCACGTCCCAGTCGGTTTCGTCGCGGGCCAGGACCGTGTCGTCCTCGTTGTCGGTGACGGTGACGCCGCCCAGCATCGACGCCGACGCGTCGTCGAAGGCTCCGGTGACGGTGACGCCCACGTCGCGGGCGGCCATGACGCCGAGGCGGGCCATGTCCTCGCGGCTCATCCGGTCGGTCGCGTCGAGGGCGTCGAGCGTCGCCATCACGGTCGCGTTCGCGGCCGCGCTGGAACTCTTGAGTCCCGAGGCCATCGGGACATCGCTCTCGGTGCGGACGGTCCCGCCGGAGACCGCCGGGACGCCCACGTTCTGTGGGCCGCCGTGGGCGTCGATGACGTACTCGACACAGCGTTCGATGAGCCGCGTGTCGGCGTCCGGCGCGCCGGCGACCTCGCCGGTGACGCCGTCGGTCTCGGTCGAGAGCTCGACGGTCGCGGTCGTGTACTCGTCGATAGCAAACGCCGCGCCGCGGCCGGTCGCGAGCGCGTTGAGGACCGTCCCCGCCGCGGGCGCTGCTGCCTTCCCTTCCATCGACGTGTACTCCCGCGCGGACCTATTTACTAACTGCGATACCCCTGTATCGGTCACGGTGGCCACAGCGACCGAAGCGACTGCGTCGCAGTAAGACGGTACCGCTATCTCGCTCAGTTCGAAAGAAACAGCAACGAGGAATGAGCATCGGGAAGACACTCCGCGGACTCACGGCAGGCATCGGGGTCCTTGGCTACGTTACCCTGTTCCTGTTGTTGCAGGTCCGTGTGGCCCCGGTGTCGGCACTGGCGGGGATTGCGGCGCTCGCTACTGCCGCACTCGCCGTCGCGGGCGGACGGCCCGCAGTTCGCCAGCTTCTGGGCCGCGGGTCGTCGTCTCAGGAGGACACGCCCGAGTGGTGGCTCGCTCGTCTCGAACCCGCTGTCGAAGACGCCTGGAACACGTATGCGGACCTAGTGCTGACGGTCGGACTCTGTGCCGTCAGTGTCGGGTCTTTCGGCGCACTCGTAGCGTATCCCGGCGACGACCCGCCGTTTGGCCTCGCTATCGTCGGGTTCCTGGCGATGGTCTGTGGCCTCATCTCGCTCGGGTTTCTCATCGATTCGAGAGCCGAGTGAACGTGGGCGGTACGGGGTCGACTCAGGCCGGGAACAGGAGGTACGGCAGGACGAACAGCAGCAGGAACACGAACAGGAGGATGAGGCCGTAGCCGGCGAGCGTCCCGGCGGCTGTCAGCCACGCCGGGTGGTCGAACCGCTCGGTGAGGCGAGCCATACCGGGGAATACGGCGGGGGAGGCATAGTGTTTCGGGGCCGACCGCCACAGGTCGGCGACAGTGACTCCGTGCGCCGCGGTCCGTGTCACTCCGCCAAGGACACCTCGCCGAGGAACGTCCAGCGGACCTTCGTCCCGCCCTCGGGCCGGGACTCCTCTTTGAGGTGATAGAGATACGGCCCGTGCGGACAGTCGTCGCAGCCGTCGGCGCAGGTCGTCCGCTTCACTACCTCGGTGTAGCCGTCGCGTTCGGTCGACCGGAGTATCTCCTCGTTGGGCCCCGGTATGACCGGCGACGCCGTCTCGTCGTGGAACTGCAGTAACTCCTGTGCGTAGATGATTGTGTTGCGGAGTTCCTCGGGGGTCCGGTCGGACAGTTCCGCCGCCAGTGCCGCCGGAATCCCCTCCGGCGGTATCGGTTCATCTGCGGGACTGGGCATACCAACATCTCCGCCGCGGACGCACATAACTGAACTGCCAGCTAGCCGGGGACGGCACTCACTCGTTCCAGAACGCGCCGGTGAATATCACGAACACCGGGATAATCTCCAGCCGGCCGAGCCACATTAGGAACACCATCAGCAGTTTGCTGGTGTCCGGGAACGTGAGGTAGCTCCCGAACGGCCCCAGAAACCCGAACCCGGGGCCGATGTTTCCGAGCGTCGCCAGACTCGCACTGAGTGCCTCGAGGACGGTCAGTTCGAGCCCGACCCGGCCCGCATCGAGGAGGAGCACCACCGTGGTGACCCCGAGCGTGAGCAGGTACAGCAGCGTGAACCCGTAGATGGCGTTGATGACGTCCTCTTCGATGACCTGGCCGCCGAGCCGGACCGGCTTGACTGCGCTGGGGTGGGCGGTCGTGAACAGCTGTCGTCGGATGCCCTTGAGCACGACGAGCCACCGAACGATTTTGACGCCGCCGCCGGTCGACCCCGCGGAGCCGCCGATGAACATGGCGAACAGCAGGACTCCCTTCGCGGTGTCGCCCCACTCGATGAAGTTGCTCGTCGCGTACCCGGTCGAGTTCAGCAGCGACGCGACCTGGAACGTCGCCTGCCGGAGCGAGTTCTCCAGCGCCCCCTGCGTGACCCCGCCGAGTTCCAGCGGCGGCGCGGACCCGGTAAAGAGCAGCCCCCAGAGGATGACGGCCACGCCGGCGTTGGCCCCGAGGTACGTCTGGAGTTCGCGGTCCTGGAGGAAGGCGGCGTAGTCGTCCTGTAACAGGAGGTAAAACAGCGCGAAGTTCATCCCGGCGACGAGCATGAACGGAATGACGGCCCACTGGACGGCCGGTGAGAACGCGCCGATGCTCTCGGCCTGCGGCGAGAACCCGCCCGTCGGCAGCGTCGTGAACCCGTGTGCGACCGCGTTGTAGGCGTTCATGTTCGGCGCGAACCCGGTGTAGTGGAGCCCGAGCAAAATGAGGACGAGCAGGACGGTAAAGCCCAGATAGAACAGCCAGAGCAGCCGCGCGGTCTCGGCTATCTTCGGGGTGAGCTTCTGGAGTTCGGGACCGGGCGCTTCCGACTCGATTAGCTGCGCGCCGTTGACCGCGGCTTCCGGGAGAATGGCGACCATCAGGACGATGATACCCATGCCGCCGAGCCACTGGGTGAGCTGTCGCCACATCAACAGCGCGTGGGAGTGGCGGTCGAACGATATCTCGCCGGTGACGGTCGCACCGGTCGTCGTGAAGCCGGACATCGACTCGAACAGCGCGTTCACGGGCTGGCCCAGCGCCGACTCGGTCCCGTAGCCGGCGATGACGTAGGGTATCGCGCCGATGACGGCGACGGCCCCCCACGAGAGGGCGACGAACAGCAGGGCCTCGCGTGGCCCGAGTTCGTGGCTGTCGCTGACCCGCTCCAGCGCCACGCCGACGGTGACAGCAATCGCGATAGAAATCAGGAAGACGACGACGTCGTCCCCGTAGAGCAGCCCGATTCCCAGCGGGACCAGCATCGTCGCGGCGAGATACTTGATGACGGTGCCGGTCAAGCCGATGCTCTGTCGCCAGTCGACGCGAACCGACATCACTGATCACCGACCATTAACTGACGCTCAATCCCCCGATACGAAAAAGCCCCACGTTCCGCCAGCGCTGGTTCTGACGGGAATTCTCGGGGACAACGCGGCGATAGCCGCTCGCCGCGTCAGTGACGAACTGCTCCCGTGTGTCCTAGCGGGACCACACGCTCGGCCGCCCCGGACGCGCGGTGGTCAGGCGTGACCCTGCTCTTTCGCTCCCTCGCGGACGCTTTCGGACCGCTTGCGGACGCGGGAGACGTAGCGCTCGATTTTCTCCGGTTTCACGCCGTAGAACGACGCGGCCCAGTAGGCGTCGATACCGTCCTGCGTGAGGAGGTACGCGACGAGGGTGTCGCGGCCGGCCTGGATGACTGTCGGCGGCACGCCGCGCTCGCCCGTGCCGGCCTCCTGAAAGCCGTTCACGTCGAAGTACACGTCGGCGTACAACGTGGCCGTCTCGGGGTCCTCGAACGCGATGCCCTCGTGGTCGGGGGCCTCGAAGCGGTAGCACACGTCGCCGTCGGCGGTCGTCCGCTCGACGACGCGCACGCCGAGGATGTACTCGCGGTAGGTCGAACTGTCCGTCGGTGCGTCTGCTGTGTCTGTGTGTGGCATGGATGGCTGTCGGTCTACGGACGTCGAGCGGTTCCGGCTGCCAGCGCCGCCGCGCCGGCGATTGCGACGAGGACCAGCGCCGGCGGAAGCGAGCCGTCGGCCCCGGTGGTCGACCGAGCGGCCGTGGCACCGCCGGCAGCGCCACCCGCGTCGCTCGCGGTCCTCGCCGTCCCGGCGGTGGATTCGACGGCCTGCGGGGTCGTTTCCGACGCGGCGACCCGCTCTGCCGTCGCGTCCCCAGTCACCGCGACCGTCGTCGCCGTCGTGGCGGGCTCGACGGCCGCGCCGCCGTCGGCGTCGACCTGGCTCGACGCGACGGTCACCTGCGTCTCGCCGCCGGCGACGCCGGTCAGTTCGACCGTCGCCAGCGTCACGTCAGTGGCCCCGGGCTCTATCTGCCCGTCGAGGTCGGCCGCCTCCAGCGTAATCGTCCCGCCGTCCGAACTCACGACGGGGTCGGTCGTGAGCCCGAAGCGGTCGGGGTAGCTGGCGTTCCCGAACCGGGCGACCCCGGGGTCGGAGACCGCGAGTTCGAGCTGGTAGCCGGCCAGACCGTCGGGGGCGCTCGTGAGGACGACCGGGACGGCCGTGGTCTCGCCGGCGGCGACGGAGCCGGCCTCGATGCTGATGGCCGGGTCGCTCTGCCCTGCGGCGAGCGCGGGGAGCGTCCCCGCGAGGAGGACGAGCGCGACGAGCGCCAGGGGGAGGCGAGCGGTCCGGCCGCGTATCGAACGGTGGGTGTCGTCTGTCATTGGGTCGCTGTATCGAAAGACGGGGAACCGCGGCCGTCAGTTGACCTCTTCGTAGAGAGCGGTCACGTCGGCGAAGTCTATCTGTCCGTTCTCGTTGAAGTCGTACGCGCCGGTGTTCAGGCGGACGCTGTCGGAGTCCATGTTCGAGAACAGGACCTGCACGTCCTCGTAGTCGAGGCGGCCGTTGCCGTTGAGGTCCTCGAAGTGACCGTCACCGTCGGGGTCGGTCGGGGCGGCGTCGCCGACGACCGTCTGCGGGCCACCGACGACGAGGCCGTTCCGCGTCTCGGCCTTGATGGCGTTCCCGTTCTCGTCGTCCATCTGCTCGACGGAGACGGTCAGGTCGGTCGTGCCGCCGCTGTCGGCGCGGACGTCCAGCGTCGCCAGTTCCACGTCCATCGCGCCCGACTGGACGTTCGTGTTCACGTCGGCCACGCGGATGGTGGCCGAGGAACCGTCGTCGCTGATGGCGCTCTCGGTGAGCCCCAGCGCGTCGGGGAAGGAGACGCCGGTTATCGACGCGATGTCGGGGTTCGAGAGGGAGAGGGTCAGCCGCGCGCCGGAGAAGCCGGCGGGGAGCGAGGAGGCGGTCACCGGGACGCTCCCGGTGGTGCCGCCGCCGACCGCCGCGGACCCGGCGCTGACGACGACGTTCGGCTGGTAGACGTAGAGGCCGTCGTTCGGGTACGAGCGGGCGGGGCCGCCGAAGCCGTCCTCACAGCAGAGCACGCGGCCGTCCCGCATCGTGTAGACGTTGTCGATGTTCCGGAGCGCGTCGTCGGCGTCCTCGGGCGAGTCGGTGAAGTCCGGCCCGGTGATGACCGGTTCGAGCGTCGAGACGTTGTAGTCCGATTCGAGCACGCCGCGATAGACGACGCCGCCGTCGACGCGGTCGAGTTGGACGTCGCCCTCGTCGTCGGCGAGCGCGTCGTTGAACTCGGAGATGCCGAAGTAGACGAAGTCGCCGGGCTGGGAGTCGTCGACGCTGTCGACGCCCTCGGCCTTGTTGAACTCGATGGACGCGCCGATTTCCTTGGCGGCCGCGCGGGTCTCCAGGAACGGGACGCGCCGGAGTTCCTCGTCGACGCCGTCGGGGCCGTTGGCCTCGTACTGCTCGGCCCACGCGAGGATGTCCTCGTTCGTGATGTAGTTCTGGTTCCCGTTCTCGATGACGGAGAGGTCGGCCTGCTTGATGACCTCGGTAGTCACCTCGTCGCCCTCCGCCCAGTCGGCGTGGGCGCTGAGGTAGTCGGCCTGGGTCACGTCGTCGTACTCGGCGACCCAGGACTCGACCTCGCCGTTGGTGGCGTGGCCGAGTTCTATCCACTCGATTTCGAGCGGGGTCTGTGCGGGGGAGTTTCGCTCGCCGGCTTCGGCGGCGTTGGCCGCGTCGTTCGTAATCTTCGGCGCGTACAGCGTCCCGGTGACGTCCATCGGGTCGTCGTACTCCGGAATCGGCTCGTCGGCGACGAACTTGTAGATGCCCTTGCTGTCGCCGTCAGAGCAGCCGTAGAGGGTCCGCTGGTCGCCTTCGATGTCGGGTGCCTCCCACGACGCCCGCCCCATCACGTAGTACTTGACCGCCTCGGGTTCGTCGGCGGTCGGCTCACGGAAGTCGACGAAGTATCCGTACCGGTACGGGTTCGGGTACACGTCGTCGAGCAGCGTCGTCGCCAGGTTCTCGCCGTCGCCCTGGTCGTCGCGCTCCGCACCGAGGTAGTACGCGAGGAACTCGACGCCGGTCAGCGCCCAGTACCCCTGCGGACCGAAGTTCGCGTCGAGGTCGCCGCTCTCGGCGTAGGACTCGATTGCGCCCGAAATCTCGCTGGGGTTCGGCCGGTTCCAGAACTGACAGCCGCCGATGAGGCCCTCGCCGGACCCCGCCTCGACGATGTCGCTCACCGTCGCCGTCAGGCTGACGCGGGGGTGTGCGTAGTTCTCCTCGGCGGAAATCATCGTCCCCCACGGGCTGAGGTCGCCGTAGCAGTTGATGCGCGTCCCGCCGTGTTCGCGGAGCGACTCGGTGTTCGTCAGGTTCATCGCGTTCTCGGTGTCCGCGCGCCACTCGCCGTTCTCGTCCTGGCTAAGTGGGACCCGCGAGACGCAGCCGGGGCTGTTCTCCCAGTTGGTGAACAGGTAGCCCTCGGTCCCCTCGTCGTTGGTCGGGACGAACTGGTTGCAGTCGGGGTTCGTCGCCGCGCCGCCGTACTGGGTGCCCGCGAAGTTCTCCTGGGTGATGTCCGTTCCGTCGGGCGTCTGGACCACGCCGAGTCGCTCCTCGCCGCCGTTGATTGGCTCGCGCCCCTGGACGAGGATTTCGTAGTCGCCGGCCGCGGACCGGACCTGTCGCTGTTTCTCTTCCGTGTCCGGAATCCCCACCTCCGGGAAGTCGTTGTTGCTCCCGTCGAACTCGAACTGGAAGCCACTGAAATAGCCCACCGCGGCCCGTCCGAACGGTTCGGGATTCGCTCCCTCCGGGTGCTGGAGGCTGTACAGCAGCGACCCGTCCTGGAAGACGAACGGCCCGGTCACCTCCGCGCCGAACGCCGTCGTCGAGAAGCGTTTGAGACTCCCGGCGACGCTCGGTGCGCCCGGTGTGTCCGATTCCTCAACCTCTTCCCCGCTTGCCACGCCGATGACGCTGGCCCCAAGCGCAGCAGCCACCGACTGTGAAAGCACCTGCCGTCGAGTGAAATCGACCATGCGGGTGAGGGGTAGCAGTGGTTGTTAAAGCAGTTTTATAATATTCGTATGATATGTCCAGGAGTGCTCCAGTGGCCTCTGTTCCACCCGTACGTCTAACCCATCGGACATATCACAAATACGGCTATTTTTGCGGGGTACGTACTGTATGGCGTCGACGACGTTCCCTCACGAGCCGGTTCGTCCTCAGCTACGTACCAGTCGGGGAACGGTCGCCACCGCAGCGGGATGCCCCGACAGCCGGGACAGAAACCGGGCGGGGAGGCGTCGTGGCCCGGCGGCTACATCCCCATGTCGGCGGCCGGGTCGGGAATCGGCAGCGCGTTCGGAGACACACCCAGCAACTCCGCCGCGTGGTCGAGCGCCATGTCGAAGCCGTAGTACCGCTCCAGTTCGTCGCCGTCGGCGGTCGGCCGGACCTTCAGCATCGCGTACCCCTCGATGTTCTGGGCGACCGCGGCGCTCCCGCCGTCGCTCTCGAAGGTCAACAGCCGTTCCTCGTCCGTCTCACGATACGTGGCCGTGATGCCGTCGGCCGACGCCTCGACGGGGAGTTCGGAGTCGGTCATCGCCGGTCCTAGGGGGTGGGGGTATGCGAACCTGGCGGTCCGAAACCGCAAACGCGAAGCGGGCGCGCCGCCAGGGACACCCATGGCGAAGTGGCTCCAGAGCGGCCGCCGGCGCGACATGTGCGTCCTGCTGGCCGCCGCGGCGGACGGGGAACTCTCCGGCCAACGGCTGAAGACGCGGCTCGAAAGCCGCTACGACACGCGAATCGAGCCCAAGAGCTTCTACGGCGCGCTCGACGCGCTGGAGTCGGCCGGGTTCGTCGACCACCGCGAGGACGGCATCGCCGACAAGTACTCGCTGACCGACGCCGGCCAGCGGCGGCTCCGGGAGCAGTACGAGTGGATGCGGGCGGCGCTCGGCGACGACGACTGACGGCACGGCCCCAAACCGGGTCCTCCGGCGGAGGGGTATTCTTTTTTACGAGCCTTCCGCAGTGTACAGCCATGTCCCTGTCTCGGTCACTCCTCCTGGCTGGGCTGGACGCCCTCCCGTTCGCGGCGCTTGCGAGCGTCGCGGCGTACGTGTTCGCACGCACGACTGTCCAGCCGCCGTTCGCCGTCGGCGTGCTCGCCGGTACCGTCGGCGCGGTGGTGCTCCTGGCGCTCGGCACCGTCAGCGCGAACCGCTACCGCGCGGACGGCAAGTCGTTCTACTTCACGCGCGCCGTCGTCGTCGAGGGACTCCTGTCGCTCCCCTAGTCGAGCAGCTGGTCCGCGATGGTGTTCCGGAGCACCTCGCTGGTCCCCTCGTAAATCTCGTTGAGTTTGGCGTCGCGGTAGAACCGCTCGACTGGGAAGTCCTTCGTGTAGCCGTAGCCGCCGTGAATCTGGATGCCCTCGTTCGCCACCTCCCGTGACACCTCGGAGGCGTACAGTTTGGCCTGGGCGGCCTCCTTGACGAAGGACTCGCCGGCCATCTTTTTGTCGGCCGCCTGGTGCATCAGCAGGCGGGCGGCCTGGGTCTTCGTGTCCATGTCGGCGAGCTTGTGCTGGATGGCCTGAAAGTCGCTGATTGGCCGGTCGAACTGCTCGCGGTCCTGGGCGTATTTCAGCGCCTCGTCCAGTGCCGCCTGTGCGATGCCGACGCCGCGGGCCGCGATGGTGATGCGGCCGCCGTTGAGCGTCTTGAGCGCGTGGACGAACCCGCGACCCTCCTCGCCGAGCCGGCGGTCCGCGGGGAGGCGCATGTCGTCGAAGCGGAGTTCGGCGGTCGGACAGCCCTTGTCCCCGAGCTTGTGCTCGGTGCCCTCGACGATGAAGCCGTCGTCCTCCTCGGGGCGGACGACGAACGACGAGATGCCTTTGTTGCCGGCCTCGGGGTCGGTCTTTGCGAACAGGACCACGGTGTCGGCGACCGAGCCGTTGGAAATCCAGAGCTTGCCGCCGTTGACCAGATAGGCGTCGCCGCCGTCGACCGGTTCGGCGGTGGTGTCCATCGCCGGCACGTCGCTGCCGGCGCCGGCTTCCGAGAGGGCGAACGCGCCGATTTCCGCCCCCTCTGCCAGCGGCGTGAGGTACGTCTCCATCTGTGCCTCGTCGCCGAACTCGTATATCATGTTGCAGGCCAGCGAGATGTGCGCGGCCACGATTGTCCCGAGGCCGCCGCTGCCCCGCGAAATCTCTTCGAGCGCCATCGCGTAGCTGTGGTAGTCCAGTTCGGCCCCGCCGTACGCTTCCGGAATCGGCATGCCCATCAGACCCAGTTCGGCCATCTCGTCGACGAGGTCCCACGGGAACTCGTCGGTGTCGTCGATGTCCGCCGCCCGCGGCTTGACCTCCTCGTCGACGAACTCCGCGACCATCTCCTGTATCTGGCGCTGTTCCTGTGTGGGGCTGAAGTCCATGGCAGGGTCTAGCGCGGGTCGGGTCTTTACTGTTGGCCAACGCCCGACCCGTTGCTCGGTCTCGTACTCGAACCCTCCCGTCGTCGCCGACTCACTCGTAGTCGTAGAAGCCGCGGCCCGACTTTTTCCCGAGGTCGCCGGCCGCGACCTTCCGCTTGAGCAGGTACGCGGGCTTGTAGCGGTCGCCCAGTTCCTCGTACAGCGTCTCGGAGGCGTCGAGCACCACGTCGAGGCCGATGTGGTCGGCCAGTTCGAGCGGCCCCATCGGGACGTTCGTGCCGAGCGTCAGCCCGCGGTCGATGTCGGCCTTGTCGGCGACGCCCTCGTCGTAGGCCCGGATGCCCTCGTTTATCCAGGGCATCAGTACGCGGTTCACGACGAAGCCGGGCTTGTCGTCGGCCTCCCAGGTCTCCTTGCCGATGTCGCGGGCGAACTCCCGACCCAGCGCCACCGTCTCGTCGCTGGTGTGCTCGCCGACGACGAGTTCGACGCCTTTCATCACCGGCACCGGGTTCATGAAATGCAACCCCATGACCTGCTCGGGCCGGTCGGTGGCGCTGGCGATGGTCGTAATCGAGAGCGTGCTCGTGTTGCTCGCCAGCACCGCGTCCGACCCGCAGACGGCATCGAGTTCCCCGAACACCGACTGCTTGACATCCATGTCCTCGGTCACCGCCTCGACGACGAGGTCGGCGTCGTCGAGGGCCGTCATCTCGGTGGTGCCGGTGATGCGGGCCGTCGCCGCCTCGGCCTCCTGTTCCTTCACGGTCCCGCGCGCGACGAGACGCTCGAAACTCGCCCGGATGTCCTCGAACCCGGCGGCGACCAACTCTTCAGACACGTCCCGCATGACGACGTCGTAGCCGGCCGTCGCCGCGACCTGGGCGATGCCGTTACCCATCGTCCCGGCCCCGACGACGCCGACGGTGTCGACTGCTTCGAGGTGCATAGGTCCGCTTCGCCCGGCCGTCGTGTAAGTCTGCCGACGGGAGTGGTCGCTCCGACGAGCGGGTCCCTCCGGGAGAGTCCCACACACTTAGCGGCAAACGACGCCCGCCCGTCGAACATTCACTCGAAATGTAGTAAATGTCAGCAAAAAGATACTTATGCTGTGCCGGAGAACGGACTGGTGATGAGAGACCCTGCGGGCAGCAGGCTCGGAGACAAACGCGACTGGTCACCGCCGGCCAGTCACTGCCCCTACACCTGACAAATGAGCAAGTCACTCGATACCTCGACCAGCGAAGCCGAGCAGACAGTCACCGACGTCGTCGACG
The DNA here is from genome assembly GCF_037078405.1 of Haloarcula sp. DT43. Lineage (NCBI taxonomy): Archaea > Methanobacteriati > Methanobacteriota > Halobacteria > Halobacteriales > Haloarculaceae > Haloarcula > Haloarcula brevis. The sequence continues at coordinate 217,808 of NZ_JAYMGZ010000004.1, forward strand.
GCATCGCCGCGACGACACCGGACGTCCGTCGCGCAATCGCCGACCACCGTGGCCAGAGTAACTCCGTCAACCCCACCGGCGACGACCAGCTCGCGGCCGACCTGCGCGCCGACGAACTGTTCGAGCGGCGGCTGCTGGACATCGACGGGGTCGCCACGTACGCCAGCGAGGAGCGGGCGGACGTGAAAGCGACGGACGGCCGCCTCCACGTCGCGATGGACCCCCTGGACGGGTCGAGCAACCTCGAACCCAACAGCGGGATGGGGACGATTTTCGGCGTCTACAGCGAGCGGCCGCCGACGGTCGGCACCAACCTTCTCGCCGCCGGCTTCGTCGTCTACGGCCCGATAACCTCGATGGTCGTCGCCCGGAAGGGCCGCGTCCACGAGTACATCGTCGAAGACGGCGACAAGCGGGTCGTCGACGACGACGTGACGGTCCCCGACGACCCCACCGTGTTCGGGTTCGGCGGCGGCGTCGACTCCTGGACCGAGGAGTTCGAATCCTACGCCGAGGAGATACGCCACGAACTGAAGCTCCGCTACGGCGGGGCGATGGTCGCCGACATCAATCAGGTGCTCACCTACGGCGGCGTCTTTTCGTACCCCGAACTGGAGTCACGCCCCGAGGGGAAGCTCCGGGTCCAGTTCGAGGGCCACCCGATGGCCTACATCGTCGAATCCGCCGGCGGCCGGTCCTCCGACGGGAACCGGTCGCTGCTCGAGGTCGACCCCGACGCGCTCCACGAGCGGACGCCGCTGTACCTCGGGAACGACGACCTCGTCGACCGCCTCGAAGCGTCCATCGACTGACGGCTCAGTAGCCGAGGTATATCGCGAGCGCCTTCAGAACGCTGTACAGCCCGATAGCGACGCCCAACAGCCCGCCCAGGACGGTCCCGACGATGCCGTCGGGCCACAGGGAGAGCGGGTTCGGTATCCCGACGGACGGCAGCGCCGGCAGCGAGAAACCGCCGCCGCTGCCGGCGGCCGTCACGTTCCCGACGCGTCGCCTGTCGACGGTCAGGTCCCCGGTTGCGTTCGCCGGTACCGAGCGCGCGAACTCCGTCGTTCGCGTCTCGCCGGCCGGGACCGTGACCGTCCGCGTCGCCAGCACCGACCTGTTGAGCGAGACGACCACCCGGTGGTCGCCGCTCGCGGTGCCCCTGTTCTCCAGTTCGACGGTGACGACGGTCCGGTCGCCCGGGCCGAGCGCCGGCGGCTCGGCAGTCGCGTTCGTGACCACGATGTCCGGCTCCCCGGCGGGTTCCGTCGCCGTCGTCGGTTCGGGCGTCGCTGTCTCGGTCGGCGTCTCCGTCTCCGCTGGCGTCGGCTGCTCGATTCCCACGACGAACGTCGAGAGGCCCGGCGAGTCGGCCCGGTAGACGACCCGCGATTCACTCCGCCCGACTACGTCGGTCGAAAGCGGCGTCCACTCGCCGTCGTCCCGGAACAGGGCCACGGCTCCGGGCTCTACGTCGGCCGCCGCCAGCGTGGCCCGGTCGACGGTGAACGTGAACGTCGCGTCCGTGGCCGGAACCGAGCCGTGGTCGACGTCGAATCGACCGACGGCGGTGTGGCCGGTCGCGGCCGAAAACGACGACGGGGGCCGGCGGGCCCGAACAGTGAGTTCGGCGGACTCGTTACGCGGGAACGCCGCCGAAAGCCGCAGTAGCGTCCCGTTCTGACCGCTGACGAGCGCGCCCGAGTCGGGCTGGATGCGCTGTGGCCGGCCGGTCCCGTTGACCGACGCGTTCGCCGTCGTCGCGTTCACCCGTCGCACGGTCACGTTCCCGCCGGCTCCCGGCCCGCCCACGGACACGATTCTGGTCTCCCGCCCCGTGTTCCCGAACGGGTCCGTGGCCGTCGCCGTGACCTCGTGACTGCCGGGCGAGGCGAAAGCTACGGTGATGTTCTCGCCGGTGAGAATCGTATCCCCACCCACCTGCCATCGGATAGACTCGACGCCCTGGTCGTCGGTGGTCCCCGCCGCGGAGAACGTCACCTGCTCGCCGACGGTCGCGTTCCCCGGCCCGGCGACGGTGACGTTCGGGGCGGACCCGTCGTAGAGGAACGTCCGCTGTCGGCTGAAGGAGTTGTTGTTCCCGTTCCTGTCGGTCACCGACATCAGGAGCAGCGAGTACTCTCCCTCCTCCGTGAACGTGTACTCCCGGGTGTAGGTGGCGCTGTTGCCGGTGCGTTCCGTGAACCCGGAGATGTTGAGCGAGTCGAGCGACGGCCCGCCGACGGAGATGCGGAGCTGGCGCAGCCGCTCGTGTGTCTCGACGACGATTTCGGCGGTCGAGCTGTTGACCCGGGTGACGTTGAAATCCCGATACTTCGGGGTGACGCTGTCCATCCCGGTCACGGTGACCGACTCGTCCGGGAGTTCGTTGCCCGCGCCGTCGGTGATGTTGCCGGTGGCACTGAGGCCGACCGTCACGTTGTTCTGGTCTATCCTGTCGGCGAGGAGGAGCGAGACGCGCGCCCCGCTCTTGTTGCTGTCCGGCGCGCTGGCGGAGCTGACAGAGACGTTCTCGACCCGGCCCGCGGTCAGGCGGAAGTCGTCGGCCTGAATCGTGTTCGTGTTTATCGAGGTGTCGTCGTACAGAGTGAGTTCGATGGTCGTGTCGTCGCCCCGCGTCGCGTTCCCCCACTCCGGAGGCTCCGTGTCTTCGGCCGCGGCCACCGCAGGGGCCATCGGCGCGACCAGCGAGACCGTAACGAGCAAAACGAGCAGCGGGAGCCACCGGCGCTGTCTCCCAGCCGACCCAGCCGTCTCCCGGGAGCCGCCGGTGGTCCTCATGACGTGTGGCTACTCCGGCACCCACTATCAATCGTACGCCACCATTACGAGAGGTGATAATGGCACGGGGGCAACTACTGTGACCCCCGGGACCGTTGGGGCTGGTATGAGAGTCCATATCGCGGACGGGGCCACGCGCGACGAGGCGTCGGCCATCGCGGCCGCCGTCGCCGAACACACCGGTCGAACCGTGGAAGTGTACGTCGGCGACGAGGAGACCCCGACGCTGGTCCGCGAAGTGACCGCCGACGGCCAGGACTCGGACGCGACCGGTGACGACGCCGGAACGGACGCCGCCCCGACGGACCGCGAGCGGCGGCTCCGAGAGGAAATCGAGGACATCGAGCGCGGCGGCCCGCAGAAGTACCGGGACCGGCTCGCCGAGCAGGGGAAACTGTTCGTCCGCGACCGCCTGGACCTGTGGTTCGGCGACGGCGGCCTGGACTTCGAGGACGGGCGGTTCGCCAACTTCGACTCGTGGCACCCCGACAGCCCCGACGCCGACGGCGAAGGCGACCGCCTGCCGGCCGACGGCCTCGTCACCGGCGCGGGGACCTTCGAGGGCCGCCAGGTCCACGTCGCCGCCAACGACTTCACCGTCAAGGCGGGGTCGATTGCCCGCCACGGCGTCGAGAAGTTCCTCCGGCTGCAACAGCGTGCGCTGAAGAGCGGGCAGCCGCTGCTGTACCTGGTCGACTCCTCGGGCGGCCGCATCGACCAGCAGCGGGGCTTTTTCGCCAACCGCGAGGGCATCGGGAAGTTCTACTACAACCACTCGCTGCTGTCGGGCGCGGTGCCACAGATTTGCGTGCTCTACGGCCCGTGTATCGCCGGCGCGGCCTACACGCCAGTGTTCGCGGACTTTACCGTCATGGTCCGGGGGATGAGCGCGCTCGCCATCGCGTCGCCCCGGATGGTCGAGATGGTCACCGGCGAGGACATCGACCTCGAAACGCTGGGCGGGCCGGACCTGCACGCCCGCCACTCCGGTAGCGCCGACCTCGTCGCCGACGACGAGGAACACGCCCGGGAACTGGTCGCCCAACTCATCACGTACCTGCCCGACAGCGCCGATGAGAAGCCGCCGCGGACCGACGGAACCGCTCCGGCGGCCGACCCCGCAGGACTGGACTCGGTCATCCCGGCGGAGCCGAACAAGGGCTACGACATGCACCAGGTCATCGAGCGGGTCGTCGACGCCGACTCCTTCTTTGAACTTCAGGCCCAGTACGGTCCCGAGATTCTGACCGGGTTCGCCCGGGTCGACGGCCGCCCGGTCGGCATCGTCGCCAACCAGCCGAGCCAGCGGGCCGGTGCCATCTTCCCCGACTCGGCCCGCAAGGCCGCCGGCTTCGTCTGGACCTGTGACGCCTACGACATCCCCCTGCTGTACCTCTGTGACACGCCGGGGTTCATGGCCGGCTCGTCGGTCGAAAAGGAGGGGATTCTGGAGGCCGGGAAACGGATGATTTACGCCACTTCGCAGGCCACCGTCCCGAAGCAATGTGTCGTCGTCCGCAAGGCCTACGGCGCGGGCATCTACGCCATGTCAGGGCCCGCCTACGACCCCGAAGCGACCCTCGCGCTCCCGGGCAGCGAAATCGCTATCATGGGGCCGGAAGCGGCGATAAACGCTGTGTACGCCAACAAACTCGACGCCATAGACGACCCCGAGGAACGCGCCCGGCGCGAGCAGGAACTCCGGGAGGAGTACCGCGAGGACATCGACGTCCACCGGATGGCGAGCGAGGTCGTCGTCGACGAAATCGTCCCGCCGAGCGACCTGCGTCCGGAACTGGCCGCCCGGTTCGACCTCTACGAGGACGTCGAGAAGGACCGCCCCGACAAGAAACACGGCACGATTCTCTGAGGCCGCCGCAGTAGACGCTCTCTACCCGCCCTGTTTCAGAAGTAGACGCCGTGTATTTAATACGGATACGTGACAAGTAGCGGACAGACCACGTGGGGGCGTGGTTGCGGAGGGTGCCGTGTTCACGACAGACCGGACGGTCCCGATAGGGGCCATCGACCGGTGGTGTAGCGCCCTGCTCGACGAACTCGCGGGCGTCGAGCGGGAACTGTGGCTGGTGGTCGCCGTGACGCTCGTCGTCGACGTGTGGCTGACGCACGTGGGCCTCCAGCACGGCCTGCAGGAGGGAAACCCGGTGATGCGGGCCGCGATAGAGACGTTCGGGTTCGCCGTCCTCGGACTGACGAAGGTCGCCGCGCTGGGGCTGGCAGGGGTGACGCGCCGACTGCTGAGCGACCGCCGTGGCGTCGTCGTCCCGCTCGGGATAGCGCTCCCGTGGGCGGGTGCCGTCGTGGTGAACGCGACGCTCCTGCTTCGCCTGTAACGGGGTGGGGAGGACGGCCGTTCACTCCTCGGCTCGCTGGACCAGCGCCGTCCGTTCGAGCGCACAGACGAGCGTGCCGTCCTGGTTGTAGGCGTCGACCTGCATCGTGACGACGCCGCGCTCCTCGTCGCTCGTCAGCCGCTTGTCCAGGACCGTCGTCTCCGCGCGTATCGTGTCGCCGTGGACGACTGGGGCCGGATGCTCGACGGAATCGTAGGCGAGGTTGGCGACTATCGTCCCGTCGGTGGTGTCGGGAATGGTCAGCCCGACGGCGAGCGACATCGTGTACAGCCCGTTGACCAGGCGCTCGCCGAACTGCGTCTCGGCGGCGTACTCGGCGTCGAGGTGGAGCGGCTGCTGGTTCATGGTCAGGTCGCAGAACCGCTGATTGTCGCTCTCGCTCACCGTCCGGCGCTTGCCGTGGACGATAGTCTCGCCCTCTGTGAACTCCTCGTAGTACTTGCCGGGCATAGCTGGACACAGACGTGGCCGGCTCTTAGCCGTGGGGGCACACCGGCCCCCGCGTCGCCTATCACTTACCACGGGGGCGGACGTAGTGGGGGTATGGCCCGCCGAAGCGTCCTGTTCTCCCCGGGCGACGACGGACGGAAACTGCGGAAAGCCGCCGCACTCGACGCGGACGTAGTCGTGTACGACCTCGAAGACGCCGTCGTGCCGGACGCCAGGCCGGCGGCCCGCGAGACGGTCCGCGAGGCGCTTTCCGACGTGGTGCCGGCGACCCCCGAACTCTGCGTCCGAGTCAACCCCGTCGGCGCTGGAGCCAAAGAGGACCTCGCGGTCGTCCTCGACGGTCCCGCCCCGGACAGCGTGATGCTCCCGAAGGTAGGCGACGCGGCGGCCGTTCGGGAGCTGGCGTCGCTGCTGGAGGCACACGGCGTCGACTGTCCGGTGCTGGCGCTCGTGGAGTCCGCGGCGGGCGTCCTGCACGCCGAAGCAATCGCGGCGGCCGACCCGACCGACGCGCTCGTGTTCGGAGCCGAGGATCTGGCCGGCGATATCGGCGCGACCCGGACCGCCGACGGACGAGAGGTGAGCCACGCCCGCCAGCACGTCGTGCTCGCGGCCCGGGCCGCCGGCGTCTCGCCCGTCGACACCCACTACCCGGATTTCAACGACCCCGACGGCCTCCGGACGGACGCCCGAGCAGCCGTCGAGCTGGGCTACGACGGCAAGCTCGCTATCCACCCCGCCCAGGTCCCGGTCATCAACGAGGCGTTCACGCCCGACGCCGAGCGGGTCGCGTGGGCCAGGCGGATACTCAACGCTCGGGACGCAGCCGACGGCGGGGTGTTCGTCGTCGACGGCGAGATGGTCGACGCGCCCCAGGTCACGCAGGCGAGACGCGTCCTCGAACGGGCCGGCATCGACCGCGACTGAGGGCGCGGTTCCGTCGTAGGCACCCCGGAACCGGCGGAATCCCATGGACGGCGGTACCCTTTTGCCCGCAGTCCGACTCAGTACCCGTATGTCGCCTGAGGTAAATCCCTTCGAGAGTCTACAGGAGCAAATCGACGACGCTGCGGACTACCTCGAGTATTCGACGGACGTGCTCGAACGGCTGAAACACCCCGAGCGGGTACTGGAGACGAACCTCTCCGTGGAGCTGGACGACGGGACCGTCGAGGTGTTCCGGGCCTACCGCTCGCAGTTCAACGGCGACCGTGGCCCCTACAAGGGCGGCATCCGCTACCACCCGCAAGTCACACGCGACGAGGTCAAGGCGCTGTCGGGCTGGATGGTGTACAAGTGCGCCGCGGTGAACATCCCCTACGGCGGCGGCAAGGGCGGCATCGAAATCGACCCGCGCCAGTACTCCGCCGACGAGATGGAGCGCATCACCCGGTCCTTTGCGACGGAGCTCCGGCCGATTATCGGCGAGGACCAGGACATCCCCGCGCCCGACGTCAACACCGGCCAGCGGGAGATGAACTGGATAAAGGACACCTACGAGACGCTGGAGAACACGACCGAGCCAGGGGTCATCACCGGCAAGGCCCCGGAGTCCGGCGGCAGCGCGGGCCGCGTCGAGGCGACCGGTCGCTCGGTGATGCTCACCGCACGGGAGGCCTTCGACTACCTCGGCAAGGACATCGAGGACGCGACGGTCGCCGTCCAGGGCTACGGCAACGCCGGTTCCGTGGCCGCGAAACTCATCGCCGACCTCGGCGCGAACGTCGTCGCGGTGTCGGACTCCTCGGGGGCCGTCTACGACCCCGACGGCCTCGACCCCCGCGACGCGAAGGCGTTCAAGAGCGAGACGGGGTCGCTGACCGGCTACGAGGGCGCGACGGAGGAGCTGACCAACGAGGAGCTGCTGACCATGGACGTGGACCTGCTCGTGCCGGCCGCGCTGGAGAACGCCATCGACGGCGACCTCGCGGCGGACGTACAGGCGGACATGATAGTCGAGGCGGCCAACGGCCCGCTGACGCCCAACGCCGACGACGTGCTCACGGAGCGGGACGTGGCCGTGTTCCCCGACATCCTCGCCAACGCCGGCGGCGTCACGGTGTCGTACTTCGAGTGGGTCCAGAACCGCCAGCGGTTCTACTGGTCCGAGGAGCGCGTCAACGACGAACTGGAGACCATCATCACCAACGCCTTCGAGGACCTGGTCGAGTCCTACGAGAACACCGGCGCGCCGAACTTCCGGACGGCGATGTACGTCGTCGCCATCCGCCGGGTCGTCTCCGCCGCCGAAGAGGGCGGCATCTGGCCCTGACGCCGGCACCGGTACCGCGGGTGTTTTGCCGGCGGTGCCCCTACTGCCCGTATGGACGTCTACGAGCGCCAGGTCCGCGTCGAAGCCCCGCTGTCGGAGGTCTGGAAGTTCCACGCGACGGGCGACGGGCTGGTCGCCTTGACCCCCGACTGGATGAACCTCCGCATCGAGGAAGAGCGGGGGCCGGACGGCGAGCCGAACCCCGAGGAACTGACCGCCGGATCGGTCGTCGTCTCCTCCATCAAGCCCTTCGGCGTCGGACCGCGCCAGCGCTGGGTTTCCGATATCGTCGCGCGGGAGGACGGCGAGGACGAGGCGATGTTCCGCGACGTGATGGCGGAGGGACCGTTCCCCCACTGGGAGCACACCCACACCTTCCGGCGGCTGAGCGACCGCGAGACGCTCGTCCACGACCACGTGGAGTTCGAACTGCCCGGCGGGCCGCTCGGCCGGGCGTTCGGCCCCTTCGGCTGTCTCGGCATGGAGCCGATGTTCCGGTACCGCCACCAGCGGACGCGGGAACTGCTCGAAGGGTAGTAGCCGTCCCGCGGACGGCGCGGTCCCGACTATGGTCCCCGGTGTTTCTTTATCCCCGTCCGGGATACCGTCACAGGATGAGTGGACGCGTCGCCGCGCCGACCACCGAAGCCATGGCGGCCCCGGGCCACAGTGAGGCGGGAGTGTGACGGAGCCGCGCATCGACCCGCGGGCCGCCCTGGTCGTCGCCGTTCTCGCGGTCAGCACGAGCGCGATTCTCGTCCGCTGGAGCACGGCCGCGGCGTCGGTCGCGGCCTTCTATCGGGTCCTGCTGACGACCGCGCTACTCGCGCCGCTGGCGCTCGGGCGCTACCGGTCGGCGTTCGGGCGGCTCTCCCGGCGGGACGTGCTGGCGGCCGCGGCGACGGGGGTCGCGCTCGCGGTCCACTTCGCCGCCTGGTTCGAGAGCCTGACGTGGACGAGCGTCGCGGCGTCGGTCACGCTGGTCCAGTGCCAGCCGCTGTTCGTCGCCGTCGGCGCGTGGGCACTGCTGGACGAACGGGTCACCCGGGGCACGACGGCGGGCATCCTCGTCGCCATCGGCGGCATCGTCGTGATGTCCATCGGCGAACTGCTCGGCGGCGGGGCGGTCGGCCCGCGCCCGCTGTACGGCAACGCCCTGGCCCTCGTCGGTGGCGTCATGGCCGCCGGCTACGTGCTGGCCGGGCGCTCGCTCCGCCAGCGGTTCCCCCTCGTCCCCTACGTGACCGTCGTCTACAGCGTCGCCGCGGTGTCGCTGCTCGCGTTCGTCGTCGCGTCGGGCCACCCTGTGACCGGCTACCCGCCCCGCGAGTGGGCGCTGTTCCTGGCGATGGCCGTGGGTCCCGGCGTGTTCGGCCACACCGTCCTCAACTGGGCGCTGGCACACGTCGAATCGAGCATGGTCAGCGTCTCGCTGCTGGGCGAACCGGTCGGGAGCGCGCTGCTGGCGCTGCTGTTGCTCGCCGAGACGCCCGGGCCGTCGACCGTCGCCGGCGGGGCCGTCGTGCTCGTCGGCATCGGCGTCGTCGCCAGGAGCCGAGCGGTCGGGGCGACGCCGGCGGAGTGAGGCCGGGACTAGGCGCGCTTCTCGACGGCCCCGCGGATTTCGGCGGCGGCGAAGTCGTGGTCCGGGCGGATGTTGACGAAGTCGAGGAACTCCTCGGCGGCCAGCAGTTCGGCCGTGTCGTAGTGCTGTGCGGCGGCGGAGACGGCGACCGGCGCGCCGACCAGCGGCTCCAGCGCGCCAAGCGCACAGGCCAGGTCGTATGCGCGGGCGTCCCTGATAGCCGCCTCGCGGACGCTCGTGGCGTCGATGAAGTACAGGTCGTCGTGGGCCACGAGCACGTTCTCACACCGAAAGTCGCCGTGGGCCAGGCCGTCCTCGTGCATCCGGTGGAGGAAGTCGAACACCGCCGGGCCGTGGCGCTCGACCGTCTCCGGCGAGAGGTGGTCCAGCGGCTCGAAGTCGGGAATGTACTCCAGAACGAGCACTCCCATCCCGTCGTACTCGAAGGCCTCGATTGGTTCGGGGGCGTTGACGCCGATTTCCCGCATCCGCCGGGTCGCCGCCAGTTCGTGTTCCGCCATCTCGTAGGGCGTCCCGAAGTGCTCGAAGAAGCCCTCCGTCCCCGAGGAGAACGCGCCGATGTTGCGGCCGGCGGTAAGCAGCGTGTGGACCAGCGAGTTCTGCTCCGTGATGACCTTCACGAACCACTGGTCGTTGACGACAAGCGGCGTCGAGAGCCAGTTGTCAGCCTCCAGGAACGCCACGTGGGCCGCGGGCTCGTCGTACCGCTCTATCACCGCCCGCGCCACGCCTTCGAGTCGCTCCCAAGGGACCGTCCCGCGAAGGAGTCGCCGGAACGCCATTCCCTCTAGGGGAGGCCACCGACGGTCAAATGGCTTGCGTCCGTCCCTGTGGTATATATTAACACGGGCCCTACGACTAGTATGGAGTTCGACGTGCCGGCCGAACACCGGATGATACGGGATTCGGTCCGCGAGTTCTGCGAGAACGAGATTCAGCCGATAGCCCAGGAGATAGAGGACGAGCACCGCTTCCCGGCCGAGCTATTCGAGGCACTCGGCGAACTGGACGTGATGGGTGTGCCCATCAGCGAGGAGTGGGGCGGGCTGGGCGGGGACACGCTGATGTACGCCCTCGTCGCCGAGGAACTCGGGCGCGTCTCCGGAAGCGTCGGCCTCTCGTACGTCGCCCACACCTCGCTGGGCAGCAAGCCGATAGAGCTGTTCGGCACGGACGCCCAGAAGGAACGCTGGCTCCGGCCGCTCGCAACCGGCGAGCACCTCGGCGGCTGGGCGCTCACGGAACCGGGGAGCGGCAGCGACGCCAGCGACATGGCGACGACGGCCGAGCGCGACGGCGACGAGTACGTGCTCAACGGGACCAAGCAGTTCATCACGAACGCCTCCGTCGCCGGGTCGATACTCGTCAAGGCCGTCACCGACCCCGAGGCCGGCTACGACGGTATCTCGACGTTCGTCGTCGCGCCAGAGGACGACGGCTGGGCGGTGACGACCGAGTGGGAGAAGATGGGGCTGAACGCCTCGCCGACCTGCGAACTGCAGTTCGACGACTGCCGGCTTCCGGCGGACCGCCTGCTGGGCGAGGAGGGCGACGGCTGGGAGCAGACCCTCGAGACGCTCAACGGCGGGCGCATCTCCATCGCCGCACTCTCGACGGGGCTGGCACAGGGCGCGTTCGAGGCCGCCAAGTCCTACGCCACCGAACGCGAGCAGTTCGACCGTCCCATCTCGAAGTTCGACGCCGTCCGGGACAAAATCGTCGAGATGGACCGCAAGATAGAGCGCGCTCGCCTGCTGACCCACAAGGCGGCGACGATGTACGACGCCGGGGAGGACGTGACGCGCATGTCCTCGCTGGCGAAACTCGACGCCAGCGAAATCTGCCGGGAGGTCGCCGAGGACGCCGTCCAGGTGCTGGGCGGGTACGGCTACACGACGGACTTCGCCCCCCAGCGGTTCTATCGGGACGCCAAGCTCATGGAAATCGGCGAGGGGACGAGCGAGATACAGCGGATGGTGCTCGGCCGGCAACTGGGGCTGTGAGGGCTCGATTCACGCGTCGGACTTGCCGTCCGGGACGATAGTGACCGGCACGTCGGCGGCGTCGATGACGGCGACCGCGGCGTCGCCCTCCCGGATGCGGCCGGTCAGTCCCTTCGGCTCGTGGCCCATGACGATGTGGTGAACGTCCACGTCGGCCGCGAGTTCGAGCAGTTCGTTGCCCACTCGCGTGCCCGACCGCATCGCCGACCGACCGACGTGTTCGATGGCGACCGTCGCCACGACGGTCGCGTCGCGGAACCGCTCGCGCATCTCGTCCCGGAGCTGTTTGGCCGTGCCGTCGGCGGTGTCGGCGTCGACGAGGTGGACGACGTACAGTTCCTCGTCCATCGCGTCCGCGAGCGCCACTGCCGTGTCGATGACCGCCCCGGAGACCGAATCGTTGGCGATAGCCACGAGAATGGTCATACGGGGAAGACGGCCTTCGCGGGCAAATCACTTTCTGCCGAGCTAACAGGTATCTCACTCCGTCGCTTTCAGATTGTGGACGGCGTCGACGGACTCGACGACCGCTGCGGTTGGTTCGATGGCAGAGCGGATGGCGTCGGCGTCCTTGTAGGCCATCGGCGCTTCGTCGCGGACACCCTCGATGACGGACTCGGAGTAGACGCCGTCCATCGCCGCGGCGAACTCCTCCATGTCGATATCGCTGTGGGCCTGCCGGCGACTCATCACGCGCCCGGCCCCGTGGGGCGCGGTCTGGTGGTACTCGTCGTTGCCCTTCCCGCGGGCGATTATCGACCCCTCGGCCATGTTGAACGGAATCAGCAGCCGCTGGCCCTCGCGGGCCGGGGTCGCCCCCTTGCGGATGGTCAGGTCCCGGAAGTCGATGTAGTTGTGAATCGACTGGAAGCGGTCGACGGGGTCGACGCCCAGGGCGTCACAGACGGCGTCGCTCATCAGGTCGCGGTTCCAGCGGGCGTACTGCTGGGCGAACAGCATGTCGACGAGGTAGCCGTGGGCCTCCCGGCCCTCCAGCCAGTCGAGGTCCGTATTGCGGTCCTCGTCGTCGTCGCTGTGAATCGCGTCCTGGACCTGCCCGAGCGCGTCGAAGGCGTCTTCGATGTCGGAGCCGTCGAGTTCCCGGCGCAGTCGTTCTTTCCGGATGTAGGACTCGCCCATGCCGCCGGTGACCCAGGCGTAGAGGTCCCGGGACTCGACGGTATCGGGGTCGAACTTCAGGTACTCGACGTACTCCTCGGGAATCTGTTCGCGGATTTCGCCGATGGTCCGGCGGTCCGTCGCCGTCGACTGCCAGTACTCCGCGACGGACTTCCCGAGGTAGCGGGAGCCGCTGTGGATGACCAGCCAGTAGTCGCCCGACTCGCGCCCGCGGCCGAACTCGACGAAGTGGTTCCCGCCGCCCAGGGTTCCCGCACTCCGGATTATGTACCCCATCCCCTGGCGCTGGTCGGCCAGGACGCGGTCACACAGCGACTCGAAGTAGTCCCCGTCGTAGCCGTCGAAGTCGAACTCGATGGGGTCGATGTGCTCGCCGAACCGCTCCGCGTAGGCCGCGTCGAACTGCTCGAAGACGCGGTTCGCCCGCTCGAAGGGGAACTCCTCGACGAGGTGGACGGCGTCGTCGTAGTCGTGAACAGACCGCCCCATCGGAACCGCCTCGCGCACGCGGCGCTCGCGCTCCTCGTCCTCCAGCGGTAGTTCGGGGCCGAGGTTCGTCGCGGCCATCCCACAGCCCACGTCGACGCCGACGATGTTCGGGACCACGCGCTCGCCAAGCGGCATCGTGAAGCCGATGGGCGCGCCGGCCCCCCAGTGCGTGTCCGGCATGATTCGGACCGGTTCGGTGAATGCGGGGTGGTCGATGAGCGTCTCTATCTGCTCCCGACAGCCGCTCTCGACGAGCGACTCGTCGTCGACCATCACCCGTGCCGTCGTGTGTTTGCCCGTCAGTTCCAAGACCATTGCTGTCTTAGCGTAGTCGCATGGCGGGTTTGTACTTCACGGTGGGCCGGGAGCGGCTCCCACCCCCTGTGAGACCTCATAAAAACCCACAGCCGAACGGGTCCCGAAATGCGCACTCGCCGATATTTCACTTCTCAAGGGCTGAGATGTGTTTTCACTCTGTGGGAACACCCGACCCCTTATATGCCACTCCGGTGCGGAAGTCCACATGTGAGGTGACACAGATGTCCTATCAAGCGGCGAACCCCTTGGCAGACGAGTTCGAGCTCGAGCTCGGCGGGGCGTGGACCGCGTACTGGCTGGCGTTCCTGCGTGTCGTGACCGGCTGGTGGTTCTTCCACGCAGGCGTAACGAAGCTCATCGAGGACGGGCTGGCCTACACGTACGGGCCGGCGTACCTCCGGCAGATGACCGGCACGGCGCTCGGTCCGATTCCGGTGCTGATGGGCGAGCACCTCGGTTGGCTCATCCAGGCGATGGTCCCGCTGGGAGAGACGCTCATCGGACTCGGGCTGATGGTCGGCGCGCTGGTCCGACTCGCGTCCATGTTCGGGGTCTTCTTCATGGCCCTGTTCTGGATCGGCAACGCGAGCTTCGGCCACGGGCTGGTCAACAGCGACTTCATGGGCCTGCTGCTGTTCATGACGATGATAGTGCTGGCCACCGGTCGCTACTACGGTCTCGACGCCATCATCGAGAAGACCAAGCTGGTCAAACGACACCCGAAACTCCGGTACCTGCTCGGTTAACGAGGTGACACCCAATGCAACAACACACCACCGTCATCGACAAAGCGGCGATGGCACTCAGCGGCGGACTGATGCTGCTGGGCGTCGTCGTCCTCGGCATCGTGGAGATACTCGCGGGACAGCCCTACGGCGCGGCACCGTTGACCAACGACGCGGGCGAGGTCATCGCGACCCCGATGGTCGACCCGACGCTCCGGACCGGGCTGGTTCTCGCCGGCCTCTTGGTCCTGGCCCTGTACGGGGGCTACAGGCTCGTCGTCCCGGTGGACGACCGGGCGGCCACGGCCCAGCAGGAAGTAACGGCTGACTGAACCACGTTCGTCGGCTCGCGTTTCTACGTTTCTGACGTGTCGCGAAGAAGATGTGTCGGGTGCCGGTCCACCCCACCGGGTCCCCACGAACAACGTATCGGTTCGGACACTATTAATCAGCAGGGGCGTTTTCCGATTCTGATACTACCCACCACAACGCTCATCTCCGTGCTGGTACTGATACGGATATGCCTTCGCTGGTGGTTCACTACGCCTTCGTGGGGTTGCTCGCTGCGACGCTGCTGGGCGCCGCGTTCGACAGACGGTCCCTTCTCCTCTCGATACTCGTCGTCACGTTCCCCGACGTCGACGCCTTCATCGGTCTCTACTGGCAGGCCGGCCACCGGGCCGCGACGACGAACCTCGTCATCCCGGCAGTGCTCGCGGTGGTCGTCGCGGTCGACCTGTACGTGCGCGAGGACTCGTACATCAAGGGCCGCTGGGGGGCCTACGGCGTCCGGGTCAGCTGGTTCTGCGTCGTGGTGTACGCAGTCGGGCACGTCCTGCTGGACCTGATTACGGG
Source organism: Haloarcula sp. DT43 (assembly GCF_037078405.1). Classification (NCBI taxonomy): domain Archaea; kingdom Methanobacteriati; phylum Methanobacteriota; class Halobacteria; order Halobacteriales; family Haloarculaceae; genus Haloarcula; species Haloarcula brevis. The sequence goes on from NZ_JAYMGZ010000004.1 coordinate 232,846, forward strand.
CGGTGCGAACCTCTTTTGGCCGTTCTACGACCAGTTCTACCAGCTCAGCGGCCACCTGGAGCTGTCGAGTCAGCGTGGCATCGTCCAGACGTTCGTCGAGCTGCCGGAGCCCTCGTCCGGAAGCGGCGGCGCGGGCGGCGGCAGCGGCGGGTCGACGACGCAGGCCATGGGCAACTCCAGCGAGGTCCAGATGAGCACCGGTATCGACCCCAACCCGGGAGAGCCGGAGCCTGAATCCGTCGACCGCGTGTTCCCGATTGCACGGAGCGGGTGGGAGCTGGTCGTGCTCGTCGTCGGGACCCTCGCCACCGCCGCGCGGCTCCGCATCGGCCACGACCTGCCCGACGAGTAACTGCGACACCGCGGGCGTTCGCTTTCGAGTCCTTCATATACGCCGTGGCCAACCGGGGAACCATGGGCTTCGAGGTACGCCGACGACTCAGTGTCGCCGACACGGTGACGTTGTTCAACGCCGTCGTCGGGTTCGTCGCCGGAGCCGTCGCCTTCACCGACCCCCACCTGGCCGCTCGGCTCATCCTGCTCGCGGTCATCGCCGACGCAATCGACGGCATCGTCGCCCGGAACGGCGACAGTTCGGCGGTCGGCCCGCTGCTCGACTCCGTGACCGACGTGGTCTCGTTCGGTGCGACGCCGAGTCTCTTCCTGTACGTGCTGTTGACCGACGCCTACGGCGGCATCGGGACCGCCCATCCGGCCGCGTTCGTCGGCCTCGCCTTGCTCGCCTCCGCGTACGTCGTCTGTTCCATCGTCCGGACGGCCTTCTACTCGACGTACTTCGACTCGCCCGACGAGCGGCCGGGCATGCCGAACACCCTCGGGAGCATCATCATCGCCACGGCGTATCTGAGCGGCGTCACGGACCCGCTGGTGTTGAGCGTCGGCGCGCTGGGCCTCTCGCTCGCGATGATTGCGCCCTTCGATTACCCCAAGCCGGGGCCGAAACACGCCGTCCCGATGGGCGTCGTCCAGGCCGTCGCCGTCGTCGCGCCGACGGCCTTGTTCCGGGCCGGGCCGCGAGCGATGCTCGCCATCGCGCTGCTGTTTTTCGCGCTGGGACCGTGGGTCTACCCCGGCGAGTAGTCGGACTCAGAGCGTGTCCTCGAGGAACGACCCCACGATGTCGTTGAACGCCTCGGGCCGTTCGACCATCGCGAGGTGGGCGGCGTCGGGGACGAACGACACCGCTCCCTGCGGGGTTTCGCGGGCCAGCGTCTCGTGATACGCGCGCGGCGTCAGTTTGTCGTGTTCGCCACAGACCGCCAGGACGGGCCCGTCGATGTCGCTCAGGCGGTCACGCACGTCGAATCGGTGGCAGGTCAGGAAATCGCGGCGGGTCACCGCCTGCCCGACGGCCGCCATCTGCTCGCGGGAGCGGGAGACGGCGTCGTGGTCAGGGTCGTGGAACAGTCGGTCCCGCTCGTGGAGGAACTCGACGGCGCGGTCCCAGTCGTCCGCGAGCCACTCTCTGAGCCCCTCGAACACCGGCAGTTCGGGACCCGTACCGACCAGTACCAGGGCCGCGGGCGTCCAGTCACGCTCCAGCGCGACCCACTGGGCGACGGCTCCGCCCAGCGAGTTGCCGACCAGCACGTCCGCGTCCGTCTCCCGCCCCACGGCCACCACGTCGTCCGCGTACGCGTCGAGCGTCGCGGCCCCGGCGTCGGCGTCGATGTCGTCGGACTCTCCGTGGCCTGACAGGTCCAGCGCGACGGCGGACTCGGTCGGTCCGGACGGCGCGTACTGACGGCCCCAGACGCGGTGTGTCGCGCCGCTGCCGTGGACGTACAGCGCGGTCGGCCCCCCGGCAGCCGGCCGCGCCCGTCTGTACGCCGTGACTCGCCCGCGATGGCTGACCCGTTCCATGCAGCACCGTTCGGAAGCGGTGTGGATAAAACGTTGGCGCGTCCAGATACGGTGTGAACCGCATTCAAGCAACTCCGCGAATTTTCCCGCCGTATAGCGTATTTTAGCGGTAGATTTATATACTAACGAAGCTTACTTTGAGTTAGCATGACTTCAGAACAGCAGTTGTTCGGCGAGATGCCCCTCCGCCGATTCGAGTACGACGACAGCGTCGTGCTCGCGGCGGACGTGGGACCCGATGCCGACGCGAGTGTCGATGTGGTCGACGGGACCGTCATCGTCGTCGCCGACGGCCAGCAGTACGAACAGGAAGTCCCCGCTGACGACGCACGAGCGTTTATCAATCACGGGGTTCTCACTATCGAACTGTCAGAGCGCGAGGGAGATTACTGATGCGACTAACTGTCAAACCACTCAAACAGAAAGACGCCGGCCGCGGCCTCGCAGCTATCGACCGGGCCGCGATGGACGAACTCGAACTCGAGAACGGCGACTACATCGTTCTCGAGGGGAAGCAGGACAGCCGCGCTGTCGCCCGGGTCTGGCCCGGCTACCCAGAGGACGAGGGGAAGGGCATCGTCCGCATCGACGGCCAGCTCCGACAGGAGGCGGGCGTCGGTATCGACGACCCGGTCGACATCGAGAAGGCCGACGTCAACCCCGCGACCTCGGTCACCGTCGCGCTGCCCCAGAACCTCCGGGTCCGGGGCAACGTCGGGCCGATGATTCGCAACAATCTCAGCGGCCAGGCCGTCACGCAGGGCCAGACTGTCCCGGTGAGCTTCGGCCTCGGCCCGCTCTCCTCGATGTCCGGACAGAAGATACCCCTGAAAATCGCTGAGACCGACCCCTCCGGGACGGTCGTCGTGACCGACTCCACGGACATCCAGGTCAGCGAGATGCCCGCCGAACAGGTCCACAGCGGCGAGGGCGCGCCCGAAGCGCGTGAGACGCCCGACGTGACCTACGAGGACATCGGCGGCCTCGACCGCGAACTCGAACAGGTCCGCGAGATGATAGAGCTGCCGATGCGCCACCCCGAGCTGTTCCAGCAGCTCGGCATCGAGCCGCCGAAGGGCGTCCTCCTGCACGGCCCGCCCGGCACCGGCAAGACGCTGATGGCCAAGGCCGTCGCCAACGAAATCGACGCGTACTTCACCACCATCTCCGGTCCGGAGATAATGTCGAAGTACTACGGCGAGAGCGAGGAGCAGCTCCGCGAGGTCTTCGACGAGGCCTCTGAGAACTCCCCGGCCATCGTCTTCATCGACGAAATCGACTCCATCGCGCCCAAGCGCGGCGAGACGCAAGGCGACGTGGAGCGGCGCGTCGTCGCCCAGTTGCTGAGCCTGATGGACGGCCTCGAAGAGCGCGGGCAGGTCATCGTCATCGGCGCGACCAACCGCGTCGACGCCATCGACCCCGCCCTGCGCCGGGGTGGCCGCTTCGACCGCGAAATCGAAATCGGCGTCCCGGACAAGGAGGGCCGCAAGGAAATCCTGCAGGTCCACACCCGCGGGATGCCCCTCGCCGAGGAGATAGACATCGAGAGCTACGCCGAGAACACCCACGGCTTCGTCGGGGCCGACCTCGCCTCTCTCACGAAAGAGAGCGCGATGAACGCGCTGCGGCGCATCCGCCCGGAGCTCGACCTCGAATCCGACGAGATAGACGCCGAAGTGCTCGAACGCCTGGAGATAGAGGACGGGGACTTCCGCGAGGCGATGAAGGGCATCGAGCCCTCCGCGCTACGGGAGGTCTTCGTCGAGGTTCCGGACGTCACCTGGGACTCCGTCGGCGGCCTCGAAGACACCAAAGAGCGGCTCCGGGAGACCATCCAGTGGCCCCTCGAATACGAGGACGTCTTCGAGTCGATGGACCTCGAAGCCGCGAAGGGCGTGCTGATGTACGGCCCGCCCGGCACCGGGAAGACGCTGCTGGCGAAGGCCGTCGCCAACGAGGCCCAGTCCAACTTCATCTCCGTGAAGGGACCGGAGCTGCTGAACAAGTTCGTCGGAGAGTCCGAGAAGGGCGTTCGCGAGGTGTTCAGCAAGGCCCGCGAGAACGCCCCGACCGTGGTGTTCTTCGACGAAATCGACTCCATCGCGACCGAACGCGGCGGCGGCACGACCGACTCCGGCGTCGGCGAACGCGTCGTCTCCCAGCTGCTGACGGAGCTCGACGGCATCGAGGACATGGAGAACGTCGTCGTGGTCGCGACCACGAACCGGCCGGACCTCATCGACGACGCGCTCCTGCGCCCCGGCCGACTCGACAGGCACGTCCACGTGCCGGTCCCGGACGAGGAGGCCCGACGCGCCATCTTCCAGGTCCACACCCGGAACAAGCCCCTGGCCGACGGCGTCGACCTCGACCAACTGGCCCGCCGCACCGACGGCTACGTCGGCGCTGACATCGAAGCGGTCGCCCGTGAGGCGTCGATGGCCGCGACCCGGGAGTTCATCAACAGCGTGGACCCCGAGGAAATCGGCGACACCGTCGGGAACGTCCGCGTGACGATGGACCACTTCGAGCACGCGCTCGACGAAGTCGGTCCCAGCGTCACCGAGGAGACCCGCGAGCGCTACGACGAAATCGAACAGCGCTTCGACCGGGCCGAACCCGGCGTCAGCGACGAGAGCACGGCCAGCCGCACCTTCCAGTAGCGACGGTCGGCGCGCCGACCCCCTCCCACCGCGGACGGCGGTCCGTCAGCGCCCGTCGTCGTCGACCCTGTCCAGCGTGATTTCCCGACACTCGTACTCTTCTTTCGTGGCACCCGTCCCACCGATGGTGACCGGTCCGTTGTCGGTTTCGACGGTGAGCGACCGCTCGGCGGGGTTCGTGCTCGACGCGGGGTAGACGATGCTCTGTCGGACGTTTACGACCGGTCCCGATACCGTCGTCGCCGTTCGGTCCGTCGTCGAGCGGACCCGGGCACGGGCGGTTATCGGCGTCCCGGCCCGCAGCGCCAGCGCCGCCATGAACACTGCGAGCTGGAACGCGCTGAACGTCCGCGGGAACTCACACACGTCGGCGACGTAGCGCTCCGTCCCCATCAGCCAGTGGCTCCCGAGAAACATCGTGAACTGGTCTCGCGCGAGGTTCTCGTCGTCGAACTCGGTGGCCCAGGACTCCGTCCGAGTGTCCCTCAGGAGCCTGTAGTGGCCTGTGAGGCCGCGCTGGCTGTCGGCGGTCACCAGCAGCGGGGCGACATCGCTCGCAACCGTTCTGACCGCTGTGGCGACGTCACTGTCTGCGGGGCGCTGTGTGGCCGCGTCGCCGTGGACCAGCAACAGCACCAGCACGTCGCGCTCGATAGCAGCCTCTAGCTGGGGCGCGAACGTCGGCAGCGACGACTCCGGGACTGCGACCGTGAGGCTCTCCTCGGCACTGTCGAGGAGTGCCCGAATCGCATCGATGACCGCCGATTGCGTCCGATGAATCTCCAGCCCCGGTTGTTCCATCATCGAAGAATTCAGGGCCACAGGTATAAATCGTCTCCCCGGGCTCGGGAGTCGCGTCGCCGTGAGGGGAAACGTCAATATTTGGATGATTAATAGTGCAACTTCTTTATGTGTGTGTGTCTCCCCAGGGACAGGTGATGAAGTCCCAGCCCACCGTCCTGTTCGTCCGCAGTGCGAGCCAGGACGGGGCCGCGGTTTCGTTTCTCCGGGCCAACGGCCACGCCGTCCACGAGTTCGACGGGGTACGCGACCTGGCACGTGCGCTCGACGACCACGAGACGGACTGTGTCGTCACGAACTGCGAGGTGGGGAAGCCGGACGGAACGCGGTACCTCGGTGGGCTGACCGTCATCGAGCGGGTACGACGGGACCACCCCGAACTCCCGGTGGTCCTCTTCGCCGAGGTGACGAACAGGGACATCGCTCGCGAGGCCTACAGCCGGGACGTGTTCGGGTACGTGCCCGAGGCGGTCGGTGACGCCCACCAGCGGCTGCTGGAGCAGGTCGACGCCGCCGTCGCCTCCAGCCCGCCGCGTCAGCGGGCGACCAAGCGAAAGCAACTCAACGAGGCCGTCAGGCTGGTCAATCAGGCCCTCGTCCGCTCGCAGTCACGGATGGACATCGAGCGCGACGTGACAGCGGTGCTCGCGGGCACGTCCAGATACAGCGAGGCCTGCACGGTGATCTGCCAGCACGACGCGGCGGCCGTCCGTGCGCTGGGCTCACAGCGCGACGGCGTCACAATCTCCAGGCCGGAGCCGTTGCGCCGCGCCGAATCGGCGGGACGGCTTGTCACCGCGGACCTCGACCCGGCGGCGGTCCCGGACGGGGAGGACACCCTGGAGGCCGACTGCGTCCGCGTCCTCGCCGTGCCGTTGGTGTACAACGGGACCTCCTACGGCGTCCTCGCGGTGTACGCCGACCGCGTCGGCACGTTCGATACGGAAGAGCAGGACACGTTCCGTGAAGTCGGCCACAACATCGCCCTGGCCATCGACGCGAGCCAGACGAAAGACGCGCTCCAGCAGCGGACGACGGAGCTGGAACGACAGAAAGAGCGGCTCCGGGAGCTCGCACAGATTATCTCACACGAGCTCCGGAACCCGCTCCAGGCGGCGATGGGCCGGGTCGAACTGCTGGCCACGGACCACGCCACAGCGGAGTTCGACGCCGTCCAGCGCAGCCACACCCGCATGTCGTTTCTCATCGACGACCTCATGGAAATCGCACGGGAGGGCGGCCGGCAGTACACCGTCGAGCCGGTCTCGCTTTCCGACGTGCTGGCGGAGGCCTGGGCGACGGTCGACGCCAGGGGGTCGACGCTCGACGTCGACTGTACGGAGACGGTACTGGCCGATAGCAGCCGGCTGCGGCAGCTCGCGGAGAACTTCTTCCGGGTCGCCACGGAGTACGGCGACGCCGCCATCGCCGTCACGGATACGGCTGACGGGTTCGCCCTGGAACACGACGGCCCCGCGCTAGAAGCGGGCAGCGACGGGCCGTTCGAGCTCTACTACGCCGCCACCGACGAAGGGGCTGGCCTCCAGCTCGCTGTCATCCGGGAAATCGCCCACGGCCACGGGTGGGAAGTCTCGCTCACCGACGAGGAGACGGACCGGGTCCGCCTGAACGTGACCGGCGTCGAGCGGCCGTCGGTCGACGGCGCGTAGCACCCGGCGCGTACGCGACTCGAAACCGTATTTTGCGTCCAGTCCGCAGGAGCGGTATGGACCTCCAGGCTCGGTATCGCGTGCCAGCACTCACTGGCCTGCTGACGGTCGTGTCGCTCGCGCTCGTGTTTGGGGCCGTGCTCGGGGCGATTCCCAGGTCGGCGCTGCCCGCCGCTCCCGGGACCGTACTCGGGGCGATTCCCCACGCCAACGCCGTTATCAGCGCCCTCGCCATCGGGACCATCGTCGGCGGCGTCCGTGCCGTGCGCCGCGGCGACATCGCCCGTCACCGGCGACTGATGCTCGCCTCCTTCGGGCTGTTCGCCCTGTTTCTCGTCCTGTACCTCTACCGGATAACGCTGGAGGGGCCGACCGACTTCGCCGGCCCGTCGGTCGTCGAGACCTACGTCTATCTCCCGTTCCTCACCGTCCACATCCTGCTCGCTATCCTCGCCATCCCGGCGGTGTACTACGTCCTGTTGCTGGCGTACACGTACCCCGTCGCGGAGATTCCGTCGACGAACCACCCGCGGGCCGGCAAGGTGGCCGCGGGGCTGTGGCTGATATCTTTTTCGATGGGCATCGTCGTGTACGCGATGCTGTACCTGGTGTGGTAGCGGAAAATACCTGGTGTGGTAGCGGAAAACGTTTCGGCGCGCGGTCAGTCGTCGGCCGGGCTCGACTGGGTCCCGATGTCCGGGCGGACGACGTCGCGGTCCGTCGCCTCGCCCTCGATGTCGTAGGGGTACTCGCCGGTGACACAGCCGAGACAGAGGTCCGCCCGGCCCTTGTCCAGTGTCTCCGCGATGGCGTCGATTGAGAGGTACGACAGCGAGTCCGCCTCGATTTCCTCGCGAATCTCGTCGACGGACTGGTTCCCGGCGATGAGTTCGTCCCGGGAGGCCATGTCGATGCCCATGTAACACGGGGCGACGATGGGCGGCGCGCCGATGCGGACGTGGACCTCCTCGGCCCCGGCGTCTTTCAGCAGCTGAATCAGCTGGGTCGAGGTGGTCCCGCGGACGATAGAGTCGTCGATGATGGTGACGCTTTTCCCCTCGATGGTCGACTTGATGGGGTTGAGCTTCAGCCGGACGGCCCGCTCGCGCTCGTCCTGGGTCGGCATGATGAACGTGCGGCCGACGTACCGGTTTTTCATCAGGCCCTCAGCGAACTCAATGTCCGAACCGTCGTCCTGCGCGGCCTCGGCGTAGCCCGAGGCGAACGCGCGCCCGGAGTCGGGCACCGGCAACACCACGTCCGAGTCGACGCCGGACTCTTCCCAGAGCTTGCGGCCCAGTTCGCGCCGGACCTCGTAGACGAGGTTCTCGTCGATGGTCGAGTCCGGGCGCGCGAAGTAGACGTGCTCGAAGAAACAGTGGGCCGTACTCTCGGGTTCGACGAGCTGGTAGGTGTCGTAGCCGGTCCCGTCGGCGTGTAAGACGACGAGTTCGCCGGGCTTGACATCACGGATCAGTTCGCCGTCGAGCGTGTCGATGGCGGCCGACTCGGAGGCGAGGACGTAGCCGTCTTCGAGTTCCCCGATACACAGCGGGCGGTTCCCCTGCGGGTCACGCACGCCCAGCACCGTCTCGTCGTGCATGATGGTCAGCGAGTACGACCCGTGGATGCGGTTCATCGTCCGCTTGACGGCCCGAACCAGGTCCTCCTCCAAGAGATTACGCGCGAGGTCGTGGGCGATGACCTCGGTGTCGCCGTCGGACGTGAATGCGTGGCCGAGGTCGGCCAGTTCGTCGCCTATCTCGTCGGCGTTGACGAGGTTCCCGTTGTGGGACAGGCCCAGCGACCCGGACTTAAACGAGACGGAGAACGGCTGGGCACAGCAGGCGTTGACGCTCCCGGCGGTCGGGTACCGGACGTGGCCGATACCGTTCGAGCCGTTGAGCGCCTGCAGGTCGCCGGGGTCGAAGGCGTCACCGACGAGTCCCATCTCGACGTGGCTGTACTGCTGGAACCCGTCGTGGGTGACGATACCGGCCGATTCCTGGCCGCGGTGCTGGAGCGCGTACAAGGAGTAGTAGAGCGGTCGGGCGGCGTCACGGTCCTCCAGGGAGATGCCAACAACGCCGCACTTCTCGTGCATTTGTCTTGAGTGTGTTATTCGCCCGCTTTCGACTGCCACTCGTAGTCACGTCGCTTGGCCGACTTGCCGAACCCGCACGACGAGCAGACCTTCTTTTTCGTGTGATACGACTTTTCGCCACACCGTCGGCACTTCGTGTGCGTCGTGGTGTTTTTCTTGCCCTGACTCGGAGTTCCTGCGCCAGTCATGGAGTAATTGAGACGACGTTATCGCCGCGTATAATCGTTGTGTCTTCATCCTCGACGACGAGGTTCATGTGTTGGTCGTAGCCGGTGAGCTCGCCTTCGAAGATTTCGCCACCCTTCAGCTGTACGGTGACTGTCTCACCGAGGGACGCTTCGAGTACATCCAGCGGTCGTCCACTCATGTACGGTTTGGATAGTGATGGCCGCTTAAACGTACCGTTTGCACGGTGGCGGGCGCTCTGTCCTACACGTCGACGCTAAAGGGCGCTCGGTCGGCCGCTCGGACGGCAAAGCCCGCAAGCAGGTCCGCGAGCGAGTCGAGGTCGTCCGGGTCGATGACCTCGACCGGCGTGTGCATGTAGCGGTTCGGCAGGCCGACGTTGACCGACGGGATGCCGCCACGGGAGGTGTAGAAGGCGTCGGCGTCGGTCCCCGTGCGCGTCCCCGTCGCCTGCAGTTGGATGTCGATGTCCTCGGCCTCGCTTGTCTCCCGGAGCGCCGCGACGGCGACCGGGTGGTTCGCGCTCCCGCGGGCGACGACCGGGCCCCCGCCAAGTTCGACACCGGTGTCGGTCTTGCCAGGCGCGTTCGGCGAGTCCGTCGCGTGTGTCACGTCGGCCGCGATGGCCACGTCCGGCGCGAGGTCGAACCCGACCATCTTCGCGCCCTGCACCCCGACCTCCTCCTGGACCGTGGAGACGGCGTACACCGTCGCGTCCGCACCGGTCTCGGCCGCGCGGCGGAGCCCCTCGGCGGCCGCCCAGATGCCGATTCGGTTGTCCATCCCCCGGGCGGCGAGCCGGCCGTTTTCGAGTTCGCTCAGCGTCTGGACGAACGTCACCGGGTCGCCGCGGTCGACCAGCGATTCGAGTTCCTCGCCGTCCTCGGCCCCCACGTCGACGTGTTGCTTGGCGATGTCCGGCACGGTGTCGTCGTCCTTCTCCCGGAGGTGGATGGCGGTCTGGCCGACGACGCCGGAGACCGGTCCGTCGGCCGTGTGGATAGTGACGTGTTGCCCGCGAGAGACGGTCTTGTCGGAGCCGCCGATGCGGCCCAGTCTGACGAACCCGTCGTCGGTGAGGTCCCGGACGATGAACCCTATCTCGTCGCCGTGGCCCGCGAGCGCGACGGTCGTGTCGCCGCCCTCGACCGTGGCGACGGCGTTCCCGTAGTCGTCGGTGCGGACCTCGTCGGCGAACTCGCTGACGTAGTCGAGCCACACCCGCTGGCTGTCGGCCTCGTATCCCGACGGGCCGGGCGTCGTCAGCAGCGATTCCAAGAACTCGCGTCGTCGTGTGTCCATACCCGGCATAATTGCCCCCGGATGATGAAGACAGCGAACGGCACGCAGGGCCGTCCCGTGGCGGACCGCCCACCGCCACGGCTAAGAGTCACGGCGTCGAACTGTCAGTATGGCCGAGTTCACCCTCCTCGAAGTACACCTCGACGGCGCGGAGTTCACCGCCAACGCTCCGTTCAGTTCCGCAGACGATGACGACGAATCGACGAGCAAATCACGCTGGTCGCGGTCCCGAACGGACGAACCGAGCGACGAAACGGACACCGAAGACGGCGGTCGAAGCGTCGGCCGCCTCGCGCTCGCGGCCCTCGCCGTCGTCGCGGTCGTCGCCGTCGCTACGCGCCTGTACCTCGGCGGGGCTGACGACGACAGCGACCTGTAAGGGCCTTCGGCCCGCGCCCTCCCGACTGCGAACCGAACACCGGTAGCTGTTTTCACAGGGAGAAGGCCTATTTTCTCCCGCCACTTCTCAGACGTATGGGACTATATCACAGCGTTCAGGCTGTCGCGGGCGCGACCGGCGACGGCCCCATCGACTGGGACGCCGTCGCCGACGCCGCGAAGGCCGCCACGGACACGGGCGACCTCAGCGTCGGGACGCCCGAGCGCGACGGCTACGCGACCGACGTGCGGGACGCCAGAAACCGCGTCCGCGAGGTGGGCCAGCTCGCCTTCGACCTCCCCGAGACCGTCGAAATCCAGAACCGCCACCACTGGATAGACGCCAACGTCGCCACGTTCAGCCGCGTGATGGAGCCGATAGAACAGCAGGCCGAGTACATCCCCGGCGTCGCCCGCGTCGTCAACACCGGGTCGATGGCCGTCGCCCTCTCGTTTCTGGGGAACAACGTCCTGGGCCAGTACGACCCAGTCCTGCTCGCGGACAGCGACGCCCACGCGCTATACTTCGTGCGCCCCAACATCCACCGGGTCGCCGACCAGCTGAACGTCGACCGGGACCGCTTCCGCCGCTGGATTGCCTTCCACGAGGTCACCCACGCGGCGGAGTTCGGCGCGGCCCCGTGGCTCTCCGACCACCTCGAAACGGCGATGGAGGACGCCATCGACAACCTCACCGACGGCAACATCGACCGCGCGACGCTGGGGGAACTGGACACGACGATGACCGCCGTCGAGGGGTACGCGGAACTGCTGATGGACCGCGCCTTCGACGACGAGTACGACGACCTGCGGCGGAAAGTCGACGAGCGCCGACAGGGACGTGGCCCCATCGCGTCGCTCGTGCGCCGCTTGCTCGGCCTCGGGATGAAACGCCAGCAGTACGAGCGCGGCAAAGCCTTCTTCGACGCCGTGGCCGACGCCCGCGGCGTCGCCGCGGCCGGCCGGGTGTGGGACTCGCCGGACACCCTCCCGACAGAAGACGAGATAGAGACGCCGTCGCTGTGGATAGACCGCGTCGACCCCTGAATCGGCTATCCGCGCTGGCTCGGTGACCGCTCTACTTCTCTGGCTCTTCGACGGGCGCTTCGATTTTGGCGACGTCCATGAGGAGTTCGCTGTTGGACTCGTCGACCGCGACGATGGTCCCAGCGACGACGAGCTTCGAGATGGGCGTCGGCCCGAGGATGACCGCCTGCCCCTCGCTGAAGTCCTGCACCGAGCTCTGGAGGTGGAACCGGGCGCGGCACTTCTCCGGGTCGTGGACGTTCGTGAAGTTGATTTCCTCGACGGTCACGTCGACCCGCTCGTAGTCGTGCGCGACGATGACGCTCTCGGCCTCGTCTATCTGCTGGCGGTCGATTGCGTCGAAGGCCTCGGAAGTGGGCTTGTACCCGCCCGTCGGCCCTGGAATCCCCTCGACGAGCCCCAGCGACGTCAGGCTCTGCATCTGGTTCCGGACGGTCCCGGGGTTCCTGTCTATCTCCTCCGCGATTGTCTCGCCGGTAACCGCCGACCCGGTCTGTTGATACTTGTTTACCAGCGTCGTGAGCATCGTTCGCTGGCTGTTGTTCAGATCGATGCTAACCATACCGGTGTGTATCGGGAGCGGCTACTTATCCCATTGGGTTCACTCATTCGCCGCCGGTCGCTACCACGGCCGCAGCTACTCCATGTATCCCAGTTGCTTCAGGCGGTCTTCGACGGCGTCGCCATCGTCGCTCCCGAGCGCGTCCTCGATGTCGAGCGGGTCGCGCTCGCCGACGGCGGGGGCCTCGTCGAACACCGGGAGCACCTCGCCGCGCATGTCTGTCGGCACCGCACAGCCGTGGGCGGCGAGCACCGTCGGCGCGATGTCGAGGATGCTGATTCGGTCGAGTTCGCCCTGTGGCTCGAAGTCCGGCCCCTTCGCGGCGAAGATGCCGTAGGGCGTGTTCTCGGCCGCCCAGCGGTCCGGGCCGCTCTGGACGGTCCCGCCGCCGATGCCGTCGTTGACGTGGACGCCCGGGCGCTGGTCGACGACGACCTCCGGCCCGGCGTCGACGTAGGGTCCCTCGTAGATGTCCTCGCCGCGGTACACGTCGGTGAACAGGGGGCCGTGTTCGTCCTCGACCTCGCGGAGGTCGGCCATGAGCGACTCCCGGACCGACGCCACGTCGAACCGGGGGTTGATGTACACAGGCCCCTGCCCGCTGGCGACGACCTTCGTCCGTTCGAGGTCGATGGCTTCGAGCTTGCGGTCGCGCTTGACGCCGTCGCGCTGGGGGACCAGTTGCTGTATCGACTCCGGGACGACGCGGGCGAGCGTGTCCACCAGCCCGGCCCGCTTCGCCACCGCGAGCAGGTTCTCGCGGTCCAAACCCACCCGAGTAAGTACGGCGTCGACGCTCGTGTCCCGGACCTGGTAGCCGTTCTCGGCGAGCCACTCGTTGATGTAGAACTCCGTCTGCGTCGCGTCACAGCCGTGGTCGGACATCAACACGAGGTTCAGGTCCTCGCGGTCGTCCAGCCGGCCGACCCACTCGTCGACCAGGTGCCACGCGCGCAGGCTCGGCTCGTCGTCCCAGAAGAAGTGATGGAGGACGTTCAGGTAGAACAGCGTCACGTGGACGAAATCGAGGTCCCGCTCGTCCATGAGGTGCGTCGCCACCTCGAAGCGCGTCTCTAGCAGGTCCAGGATGGCCTCGACCTCCGCGCCGCGCTCCTCGTTGGAGGACAGCAGCGGGTCCGGGTGGACGCGGTAGTCGAACCGGTCTTCGAGTTCGTCGGCCAGCTCCGGCGGCGAGGTGTAACCGGAGCTAATCGAGCGGTACTCGCCCTCGACGGCGTCCGGGCCGCCGGCGACGACGAGTTCGTCGATGTCCCGCGGCGGGTACATCGTCGGCATGTTGACAACGCCGGCCGACTGCCCCTCGTCGTTGAGGTAGTCCCACAGCTCCGCGGTGTCGTAGTCGCCGCCGTTCGTCACGTCGATTTCGCCCGCCGCCAGGTCGACGTTCTCGAACCAGAAGACGCCGAAGCCGCCGGGGTCCTTGCCCGAGGAGTAGCACTTCCAGTTGGGGAAGGTCACCGGCGGCAGACAGCTCCGGGTCCCCGCCCAGGTTCCGGTGTCCCGCAGCGTGGCCAGATTCGGGAGCTCGCCTGCCGCTATCCACGGGTCGAGCAGTTCCCAGCTCGCTCCGTCGAGTCCGACGACGAGGGTCTTCGTCATGTTGAGACGGAGACAGGCGAGTCACTAGTCCCTTTCGCACCCGTCCGAGAGCGGTCGGCGGGCGGCCGTCGGGCCGACAACGCGTCACTTTTGAGCGCGCCGCCGGAACGGGAGGTATGAGCAACCGGTCGGACATCGCACCGGACACCGTCTCGGTCGAGCTGACCGAGGACGGTATCGTCGTCGAGTACCTCGACGGCCGCCAGGCGTTCTACCACGGCGTCCCGACGACGGTCGAGGAGAGCATCCAGACGGCTCCGGGCAAGGACACGCACGTTCTGATTACCGACGAGACGGAGACGTCGGGTATCCTCGTGTACGTCAACGACCTCCGGACCCACGACGACATCCTCGAAGAGACGGGGGTCGGGCGGGTCATCCTCGACGACGGCGAAGAAGACGAACTGTTTCCGGGGGTCACGGTCCGGGACAACAAGATGCGGACGGAAGTCGAGGTCGACTACGGCGTGACGAACGGTCGCGTGTTCGTCTTCGAGGAGGACGAACTCGGCGAGCGGAGCTTCGAAATCGTCGAGGCGTGAGGCCTGTGTGACAGTGACCGCGGGACGAGGGCCGCTACTGGATGTACGAGGGGTCCTCGTCGTCGCAGTTCTCCTCGTGCTGGCGCGCGTCGCTCTGGTCGTCGAACATCAGGCCACAAGTCTCGCACTTGTACCACGTTATGTCGTCCCGCTCTGTTTGGACAACCATATCTGAGATTCCGACGGCCGCCCGTATATTATTTTCCCGCGACACAACGGGAACCCTCAAGGACGTCGGATTGCAAGAAGGCGGCATGAGCGGGTCCAGAGACGCCGGTGTCGAACTCACCGTCGAGGGTGCGAACAAGCGCGACGCCGGGCGCGGCATCGCACGGCTACCGGAGTCCGCACGGACCGAACTGGGCGTGTTGAGCGGGTCGCCCGTCATCATCGACGGCGACGACGTGACCGTCGTGAAGGTCTGGCCGGCCGACGACGACGGCTCCTTCGTCCGCATCGACTCGGACACGCGGGCCAACGCCGGCGTCAACATCGGCGACACGGTCACGGTGACCAGCGGGTCGGTCTCCGAGGCGGCCGAAATCGCCGTCCAGCCGGTCGAACCGATGCCCGGCGGCGAGGACTACGAGAGCCTGGTCGGGAAGCGCCTGGTCGACCAGATAATCCAGGCCGACGAGCGGACCCACATCGAGGGGCTTGGGACCTTTCTCGTCCGCAAGACCTCGCCGTCCGGCCCGGTTCGCGTCACCGGGACGACGGCGGTGACCGTGCTGCCGGGCCTCGACGGCGGCGGTGACGCCGGCCAGTCCCCGACCGACGAGGCGACGGCGTCGCCGACCACCGAGACGGACTCGGGCGTGAGCTACGAGGACATCGGTGGCCTCGACGAGGAACTGGACCGCATCCGCGAGATGATAGAGATGCCCCTCTCGGAGCCCGAGGAGTTCCGCCGCCTGGGCATCGACCCCCCGAGCGGCGTCCTGCTACACGGCCCGCCCGGGACGGGCAAGACTCTCATCGCCCGGGCCGTCGCCAACGAGGTCGACGCCTACTTCGACACCATCTCCGGCCCCGAAATAGTCTCGAAGTACAAGGGCGAAAGCGAGGAGCGACTGCGCGAGGCCTTCGAGACGGCCGAGGAAAACGCCCCGGCTATCCTGTTCGTCGACGAAATCGACTCTATCGCGGGCTCCCGCGACGAGGACGCCGACATGGAGAACCGCGTGGTCGCGCAACTGCTCACGCTGATGGACGGCCTCGAAGACCGCGGGCGCGTCGTCGTCATCGGCGCGACCAACCGCGTCGACGCCATCGACCCCGCCCTGCGTCGGGGCGGGCGCTTCGACCGCGAAATCGAAATCGGCGTCCCCGGCGAACACGGCCGCCGCGAGATTCTGGACGTTCACACGCGTGAGATGCCGCTGGACGAGGACGTGGACCTCGACCGCATCGCGGCCCAGACACACGGCTTCGTCGGGGCGGACCTCGCCTCGCTGACCACCGAGGCGGCGATGGCCGCGCTCCGGGCCGACCGCGACGACGGCTCGGTCCACCGCGAGGACTTCGAGACCGCCCTGGCGACGGTCGACCCCAGCGCGATGCGGGAGTACGTCGCCGAGTCGCCGACGGCGACCTTCGACGACGTGGGCGGGCTGGCCGAGGTCAAACAGACCCTGACCGAGACCATCGAGTGGCCGCTGTCCTACGGGGAGCTGTTCACCGCGACGAACACCGACCCGCCCAGCGGCATCCTGCTGTACGGTCCGCCCGGGACGGGGAAGACCCTACTGGCTCGGGCCGTCGCCGGTGAGAGCGACGTGAACTTCATCCACGTCGCCGGTCCGGAAATCATGGACCGCTACGTCGGCGAGAGCGAGGAGGCGGTCCGGGAACTGTTCGAGCGCGCCCGCCAGACCGCGCCGAGCATCATCTTCCTGGACGAAATCGACGCCATCGCCAGCCACCGCGGCCAGGGCAACGAGGTCACCGAGCGCGTCGTCTCGCAACTGCTCGCGGAACTCGACGGCATCACCGAGAACCCCAACCTGGTCGTGCTGGCCGCGACCAACCGCCGGGACATGATAGACGACGCGCTGTTGCGGCCGGGCCGGCTGGAACAGCACGTCGAGGTGCCAAACCCCGACCGGGCGGCCCGCGAGGCGATTCTCGGGGTCCACACCGCCGGGAAACCGCTCGCCGAGGACGTGTCGCTGTCGGCGCTGGCGGCGGAGACCGACGGCTTCTCCGGCGCACAGCTGGAGGCCGTCGTCCGCGAGGCGTCGATGCTGGCCATCCGCGAGGTCGCGTCGGCCTACGGACCGGACGCGGCCACCGAGAACGCCGACGAGGTCGAGATTACGCCCGAGCACTTCCGGGAGGCCCTAGAGCGGGAACGCACCCGATAGCGTCGGCGTAGGGGGGATAGCTCTGGCCGTCGAGTCGGTCAGAAAGGCGAGGAGAGGCGAAAGGTACCGCGCTCCGGGAGAGGAGTAAAAGGCTGTCCGGACAGCCTTGGCGGACGAGCGACGCCGAGTGGCCGAGCAGCGAGACGGGCGTTAGCGCCGGCATCGACGTGAAAAGCGCCTTGCCGGCAGCTACCCGTAGCGAGTGCACACGCAAAAAAGGCCCGGTGTCGGGCCGCGGCTACGCGTCGTCGTCGGGCGACTCCGCGTCCGGCCCGTCAGCGGCGTCCTGCCGGTCGTCGCCGTCGCTGTCCGCCGCCGTCGACTCCGACCGACTCCGTCCCACTAGCGGGAGCGACCGCCCGCGGAGGAGTCGCCGGCCGCCGACGACCGGGACGGCGAGGACGGCGAGCCACGGCGCGAGGCTCGCTACGGTCACGAGCAGGCCGCGGGTGAACACGTACACGTCAGTCACCGACGAGAGAAACGCCGAGACCAGCGACCGTTCGTGGTACGGTACCTGCTGGGCCCCCGGCTCCGGTGCCGGCTCGTGCATCTCGACACGTAGCGTCGAGTAGGCGACCCGCTGTTCGAGCGAGCGCTTCTGTGCCTCCAGGCGCTCGATGTCGCGCTGGACTGACGACAGTTCCTCCTCGATGCGGAGCAGTTCCGCCGTGCTGTTGGCCCGCTCGTAGAAGGTCCGAAGCCTGTCGCGGCGCTCCCGGAGGTTGGTCAGTCGAGCTTCGAGGTCGACCAGCTGGTCGGTCACGTCCTTTGTCGTGGTTTCCTCCGAGCGGACCGTCCCCTGCTCGTCCACCATCGACTGCATCGGTCCGTACTCCTCGCTGGGTACTCTGACGACGATGTAACCGGTGTACCAGGTCTCGCCGTCGTCGCGGTGGAGCCGGCGGTTGGAATCGCTCACGTACCCGCCGGACGCACGCGCCCGAGCGGCGATGGCGTCGGCCGTCGTCGAGTAGTTCTCTACCTCGACGACCATCCGCCCGTTGCGGACGATGGCCCGGTCGGCCGCCGCGTCGCCGACCTGGACGGCCCCGCCGTCGCCGGAACTCGCCCCGGCGTCCGCCGCTTCGGGCTGACTCGACCCGCCATCGCTGCCGGCCATCTGTGCGCCGTCGCCGCCTTCTCGTGCCCCGCCTGCGTCGCCGCCCCCGCCCATGCCGGCACAGCCAGCGAGGAGGAGGAGAGCGACGACAGCGAGGACCCTGCGTCGCGTTGCCATACGGGACGAACTCGTCCTGAGAGGGGCATAACGACGGCGAACGCTCAAAAGCCGCTTTTTGTGAAACGGCCATTGCAGTTACGACCAGTCCGTCCGGCGGTCCGCGAGCGCCGGGAACTCCTCGCGGACCCGGTCGACGCGGGCGGGGTCGAGCGTGGCGGTCACCAGCGCCGGGTCGTCGTCGGCGCTGGCAAGCGTCGTCCCCCAGGGGTCGTACACCGTCGACCGGCCCAGCAGTTCCGCGTCCTCGAACTCCCCGACGCCGTTAGCCGCGGCGACGTACAGCTGGTTCTCGACGGCGCGGGCGCGGCCGAACAGTTCCCAGTGCTCGACGCGCGGGTAGGGCCACGCGCTGGGCACGAGCGCCAGCGTCACCCCGTCGTCGACGAGCCGGCGGTACAGCTCCGGGAACCGGAGGTCGTAACAGGTGGTGATGCCGACGGTGAACCCCTCGAAATCGACGGTCGGCACCCTCTCGCCCGGTTCGAGCAGCCGGGACTCCGCGGAGTCGTAGCCGAACAGGTGATGCTTGCGGTACACCGCTCGGCGCTCGCCGTCGCGGTCGAAGAACACGGCGGTGTTTGCCAGTCCCTCCTCCGTGGGCACGTCGAACCCGCTGTCGGCGCTGGCCGCCAGGTCCTCGACGACGCTGCCGGCAAGCACCGCCACGTCGTGGTCCGTGGCGACGCTGCGAATCCGGCCGAGCGTCTCGCCGTCGAGTCCCTCCGCGTTCCGGGCGTAGCGGTCGAACGCGAAGTAGCCGACGTTGAACAGTTCCGGAAGGACGACGAGGTCCGCGCCGTCCGCGGCCGCGTCCCTGATAGCGGTCGTCGCGCGGCCGACGTTCTCGGCGACCGAGGCTGACGAGACGTCGACCTGGGCGAGCGTGACCTTCATGCTTCTACTTCGAGGTCGTCCCGCAGTGCCTGTTCGAGGTTCCGCATCTCGCCGTCGAGGTTCCGCTTGAAGAACCGCTCGACGCCCGGGAGCTTCCCGTCGACGATGAACCGGTTCGTCAGTTTCGTGCCGCCGTCGGCCGTCTCTTCGAGTTCGTGCTCCCCCTGGACAGTCATCACTTTCGAGCGGCCGACGAAGCGGGCGTACTCCGGGCGGCGCTGTTCGACGTCTTCGGTCTTCACCGTCATCGTCTGGTTGACGACCGGTATGGGGAGCTTGATGGACCAGTTCGCGTGCGTGTCGTCGATGATTTCCCAGTCGGTGACGACGCTGATCGGCCGGGCCCGTTTATCCGGGTCGGTGATGAATTCCCAGACACGCTCCGGTGTGGCCGGCACAGTCATCGTTCGCTCGACCCGGACAGTCATGGAAGGTACTGGGGACTACTGGCCGATGAATCCACCGATTGTCGCAGTGCGCAAAACCCGACGATGGCTATCCTGTCGTGGTGACGCGCCACGTCGTCGACCTGGCGCGGCCCCACTTCTCGATTTCGACTTCGTCGGCCTCTTCAGCTAAGCGCGGGAGCCGCGCTCCCACCTGCTTCGACGAGAGGCCGAGCTGTTTAGCGATGTTCTTCGCGCGGAAGTAACTCTCCCCACGCGAGACGCTGTCCCGGAGATACTCGAGAATGCGTCGGTCTTCCTCGCTGTAATCGGCCATACCTAAGATTAGGTCTCAGCGTTTTTAACGGTTCCCTTCACAGACTCTTCGCTGATACTCGGGGTCAGGCGTCGTAGGCGTGAATCGCCACGACGGCCACGCCCGCGGCCAGCATCGCGAGCCCGAACGCGCCGCCGGAGGTCACGAGGAGATTGCCAGTATCAAGCTCCTGTGCGTGTAAAATCGCGTAGTTGTAGCTGTTGGTTGCTGTGACCACGGCCGCACCGACGGAGACGAGCCCGAACAGCAGGGCCAGGCCCGTTCCCATGTCGCTTTTCGACGCCTTGGAACTCATGTACGACGCTTTCGGTGTTGCCCACTTAGTTCATTCGGGCTGGAGCCACAGGACATATACCTGCCCGTGCGAGAGGCATTGGAAACGATGAGTCGGTTGCGAACAGTCGGTGTGGTCGTCGTCGCGGTCGTCGCTATCGCGGGCGGAAGCGTCGCACTCGGCGTGCTCGGCACGCCCGGTGTCGCGTCCGTCGACAACCACTTCGCCGGCGTCTCGAACCAGACGACCACCGTGGTGACGGACCTGACGGTGACCAATCCCAATCCGGTCGGGGTCCAGCTGGGTGGCGTCGGAATCGACTACACCGTCTCGATGAACGGCGTGGCGATGGCCGGCGGCGACAGGCAGGGCGTCGGCATCGGGACCGGCAACACGACGCTGGAGTTCGCCACCGAGATGCGAAACGACCGCATCCCGCCGTGGTGGGTCACCCACATCGAGAACGGCGAGACGACGACGGTGGGCATCGACGCGACCGTCACGTCCGAGACGCTCGGCGGCCGCTCGGTGTCGTTCAGCCGTGAGCGCACCATCGAGACGGACCTCCTCGGGCAGTTCAACAGTAGCGAGACGCGTCCAGTCGACGCGAACCAGCCGCTCGTTTCGGACCCCGTGCTCTACATCAACGAGACCCGCGGCGCGTGGGACCGGAAGAACCTCACGCGGGCCGAGACGCCGCTTGACCTCGGCTTCGACGTGTACAACCCCAAGCCGTACCCCTACACGATTACGAAGGTCGGCTACACTATCCGGATGAACGACGTGACCGTCGGCGAGGGCGAGACGGACCGGGGCTACGTCCTCGCGCCGGGCGAGGAGACGACGCTCGAAGCGACCACCGCGATTCGAAACGAGAACCTGGACCGCTGGTGGGTCACCCACCTCCGACGAAACCAGCGGACGGACCTCTACATCGACTTCTACCTCGTGGTCGAGGGTGGCGGCGAGCAGTTCAGGGTCGACCTGGACGCCATCGACTACCAGCGAGACATCGAGACGGACATCTTCGGCAACAAGGGGCAGTACCCGACCGGCGACGAAGTCGCGAGCGACACCGGTGCGCCCGATAGTTCGGCAGCCGACGAGTCGACGGCGACACCGACCGGAACGGAGACGGACGACGGCCTGCTGGACGGTGGGGACACAGCGACGGACGACGGCTTGCTGGACGGCGGAGGGACGCAGACGGCCACCCCGACCGAAACTGACACGGCCACTGCGACTCCGACGGAGACGGCTACCCCGACCGAAACCGAGACCGACGACGGCGGCCTCCTCGGGTAGCCGGCCGCCATCGGGGCGGGTCGCCGACATGCCGGAGTTCTCCCGAACCGCAGGCCCGGCGGCGTCGGTGCCTATTCGATGGTCGTGTGCTCGGACTCCTCGTTGAGCGCGAGGTTCGTCGCGATTTCGGCGCTCCGGACCGCGAACTCGGCGGTCTGCTGGAGACTGACGAGCACTTCACGCACTTCCAGCAGCGCCTCGTTGTCCATCTCCGGCAGGTCGTCTAGAATCTCGTGTTCCTTGTCGCCGATGTCCTTGTACAGCTCCCGGACCTGAATCGCGGTGTCGTAGTTGCGGTCGACGGCCGCTTGGACCGCGAGTTCGGTGATGTCGTTGACCTGGTCGGTGAATTCGCGGATGCGCCGCATCGTCGAACTGTCGACGTTGAGCGAGTGGTCCTCGGTCTCCAGGGCGATTTCGGCGATGTCCTCGGCGTTGTCGGCGGTCAGTTCGAGGTTCTTCGCAATCGAGCGGTAGCCGATGAGCGGGAAGCCGTCGTTGAGGCCGACAGCCCGCGCGAGGTTCGGGTTCTGGTAGGCCGTGAAGATGAGCCGCAACAGGAGGACGAATATCTTGTTGGCCTGCCGCTCGCGGTTGAGCGCCCGCTGGGCGAGGTCGGGGTTGCCGTGGGCGAGTGACTTCACCGCCTCGTTTCGCATCGTCGAGCCGGTCGATTCCAGCCGTTCGAGGAGGTTGTTGAGCGTGAAGTCCTCCGGGTCGACCGAACAGCGGATGGCGATTCGGTCGGGCGTCTCCTCGATGACGCCCAGCCCCATCAGCTGGGTCTCGGCGTTGTAGACGGCGTTGATGTGGGAGGATTCCAGTGTCTCGCCCTCCGGGGCTTCGACGTGGATGACGCGCCGGCCGAGCACGTACTGGGCGACGATGGCCCGCTCGACGGAGTCGGCGTCGAGGTTCTCTGCGTGGATGATGGCCTCCGACTCTTCCGTCTGCACGGACTCGGGCATGACTGTCAGTGTGCCCTTGCCGCCCATCCGCAGCGACACCTCGTCGCCTTTCTCGACGTCGTGTGCGCTGGCCCACTCCGCCGGCAACGTCATCGCGAGCGTCGACGGTCCCAATCGCTGGACTTTCCGGGTTTCCATATGTCCTAGTTGGGGGGTGCGATACCTTAATCTTGACTATACATGATAAAATGCCGCGAGCGATATATCATGGCTTGTGCCGCCGTCAGACCACTTCGACGAGCCTGCGCTCGTGCCGGCCGACGCGGACCCGTATCCAGCCGCGCAGGTCCGCGTCCAGTTCCGGGTCGCCGGTGTCGACACGGAGCGTCCCGATGCCGTCCAGTTTCCGCCGCGAGGCGACGACTTCGAGGTCACACTGCCTGATGACCGCCGGCGACAGCTGCTGGTTCCCACGGCCGAACACGAAGCCCTGCCCGCCGATAGGCGAGACGACGATGACGTTCCGGTCGCCGAGGGCGTCGAGGATATCCGATTCCGCGGCGTCACGGACGAGCACCTCGCCGTCGCGCCACACGTCCACGCCGAGCGTCGTCCCGTCGAACCCGAGTTCGTCCTTGATAGCGCCGACGGTGCTACCCGGACCGAGGACGTACGTGACGCCCGCCTCGACGGCGTCGGCGACGCTTTCCGCGAGCGACTCGACGCTCCCGCCGCCCAGCTGCTTGGCCGACTGGCGCTGGTCGGCGACGGGGACCGTGGCGACCGCCCGCAGTTCCGTGACGACCTCCCCGCCCCTGAACGCGTCCTCGTCGATGTCGTTGACCTCCGCCCGCTCCGTCTCCGAGAAGCGGGCGACGATGCGGCCGGCCGCCCGCGGCGACACGCCGAACACGGAGGAGTACACCTTGACGCCCGCGGGAACGCCCAGAATCGGGACCGCCGCGTCCAGTTCGTCGAGGGTCGTCGCCACGTCCACGGCCGTGCCGTCGCCGCCGACGAACAGAATCACGTCCGCGTCGGCCTCGACGAAGGCCCGAACCGCAGCCCGCGTGTCCTCGCTCGTCGTCTCATCGGCGTTTACCGGGAACCCGACCACCACGGGGTCGAACCCCACGTCGCGGGCGAGTCCCGCCCCCATCGGGTCGCCGTAGGCGAGCAGTTCCACGTCCGCTCCGACCTCGGCGAGTGACGCCAGCGCCTGCCGGGCCCGGTCCGGTGCGCGCTGCTCCGCGCCGCGGCGGCGCGCCTCCTCGACTTTCCCGTCAGTGCCCTTGAGCCCGACGCGCCCGCCCATGCCGGCGATGGGGTTGACGACGACAGCGATACGTCGCATTCGTCGCCCCTACGCGACCCCGCGGCAAAAGCGGCCCGGGAACGTGCCTTTCAAGCCACCCCGCACAGAAGCCACTCCCATGTCAGTGGTACTCCAGAGCGGCGTCCAGACAGGCATCATCAACGCGTCCGGGGCGGCCATCACGCTCGGTGGCCTCCTCCTGACGTTTCTCTGGCTGAACTACCTCTACCGGTAGTCACTCCGTCGCCGGCGACTCGACCCGCTCGCCGAACCACGCGGCCGCTTCCTCGACCAGGTCCTCCTCCGTCCCCTCGAACCGGACGGTCACGTAGTCGCCCGGATAGCTGCCGACCTTGACGGGGAACTGCTCCTGTACCTCCGCCAGCCGGTCAAGCAGCGCGCTCTCGGGCTCGGCGGCGTCGACGGTGCGGACGTACCGCTGCTCGCCGGCGAACTCCTCCGCGACCTCCTCGAACATCCGCTTCATCTCGGCCGGCACGCCCGGCAGGACGTAGCAGTTCTCGACGACACAGCCGGGGGCGACGCCCTCGTGATTGGGCAGGACGCGGGACCCCTCGGGCACCTCGCCGGTCCCGTCGGTCAGGTCATCGCGCGTGTATCCGCCGTGTTCCTCCAGCCACGCGATGGCGTCTTCGCTCTCGACCACGTCCCGCCCGAACGCCGCGGCGACGGCCTCGATGGTCTTGTCGTCGTGGGTCGGTCCCAGACCGCCGGTGACGAGGACGGCGTCGAACTCCGCGTGGTACTCGTTGACCACGCGGGCGATGTCCGCGACCTCGTCGGGGACGACCGTCGTCCGGCCGACGGTGACGCCACGCTCCGCGAGCCGCTGTCCCAGCCACGCGGCGTTCGTGTTGACCGTCTCGCCACTGAGCAGTTCGTCCCCGACGGTGACTACCGCGACGCGCATACCGCCCGGTTGGACTGGGAGGTACAAATACTGTCGGTGACCGGAGCGGCGGCTCGACGGGAAGGTTGGGAAAATGCTCCGTCAGGGATTTGAACCCTAGTCATCACCGTGAGAGGGTGATATGATTGGCCGGACTACACCAACGGAGCGTACACACGGTTGTAGCGAGGAGATACGTATAACCATTGCGTTTCGGCCCCGCCCTGTGTCGGTTTCTCACTCGTCGTCGAACGGCGACCCGGCGGCGTCGGGCTCCTGGCCGGCGAGGCTGATGATGTTCTCGCGGCCGACCCTGAGCTTCGAGATGTCGCCCTCCTCCTCCATGTCCGAGAGGAGCATGCTCACCTTCGATTTCGACCAGTCGGTGTTGTCGACGATGTCGACCTGCTTCATCCGGCCGCCGTTTTCCTCCAGCAGCTTGCGGACGCGGTCGCTGTCGGTGAGCAGTTCCTCGTCGGGGACGGCCGGCTCGTCGGGCGTCTCTGTCGTCGCTGCCGCGTCCGCCGTCGCCGACTCTCCCGCGTCGGCGGCCGACGGCGTCGAGGCGGGCGGGTCGTCGCTCCCCAGCGTCCCCGGGAGCGCCCCGGACCGCCACGCGGCCGCCCCGCCGGCGAGGACGACGAGGACGACGACGGCGACCGGGAACAGCCACGACGGCCCGGCACCGGCTTCATCGGGCGCGTCGGCGGCTGCCGTGGTTCGGGCCTCCTCTCCGGCGCTCGCCTCGGGTTCGGGCGGGCGCAGTTCTACGTAGGGCCGGCGGTCGTTGAACGACTGCTCGCCGTTCCAGGTGACGCTCTCGCTGCGTTCCAGCGAGTCGGGCGCGCTCTGTGAGTCCGGGACCGGCTGGACGTCGACGAAGGTCAGTCCGGGACCGCGCTCGAAGACGAACGACTGGCTCGACCCGATGTAGAAGCCGCCCTCGAACACGTCGCTGACGACGACGGAGTCGCCGGAGACGACGGCGAAGTTGCGCCACTGGAACGACATCGTCACCGTCCCGGTGTTCTGGAGCGGGTCGACCGTCGCCGACCGTTCGTAGTCGGTCGCGCTCATGTTCCGACCGGTGACGTTCGTCCCGTACTGCGTCAGCAGCGCCGATTGCTCGACGAAGTTCCGGTACAGCGGCTGTTCGGACTGCTCGAAGTCAGCGGCGAACTCCTCGAACTGCTGCTGGTCGGTGTCGTTTTCGAGCGGCGTCCGGTGGACGATGGCCCACTCCGCGGACCCGTTCTGGTACAGCGTGACCTGGAACGTCGTCCGGTCGAACCCGTCCGGCGTCTGGACGCCGACGCTCTCGTCGGTCGGCTGTGACGCCGCCGCCGGCGCGGCACCGCTTCCCAGCAGGAGACCCAGCACGAGACTGGCGACGACGAGGCGTTCCATCTGTCGTATATCATCGATGGACCGCATAAAAGCGCTGTGAATAGCACCGTTCTCCGTCGCTGTCCCGTCGATGTCCCGCGGTTTCTCTGCCGACGACGGAATCAGCGAGCCGCGTGTCGAAGCCGGCTGTGC
This sequence comes from Haloarcula sp. DT43, assembly GCF_037078405.1. Taxonomy (NCBI): domain Archaea; kingdom Methanobacteriati; phylum Methanobacteriota; class Halobacteria; order Halobacteriales; family Haloarculaceae; genus Haloarcula; species Haloarcula brevis. Next base: position 259,085 of record NZ_JAYMGZ010000004.1, read on the forward strand.
GGGCCTCACAGCCACCCCCTCACCGCGGCGACCCCCGTGGCTGTGCCCGTCCTGGTCGAGCGCGGTCTCACCGACGGAGGATTCCGCGACGGCGGACTTCCGCCGAGCGGGTTCCTGTTCCTGGACCGGTATTTAGGCGGCTACACCGCCGTTTCGCAGGGATTTCCGGAGGGTTATTTAGAGAGGAGGGTCCAACGAACGGTAACCTATGGGAATTGCTGAGTTCACGAGAGACGGTCGCGTGGTGTTGGGTGACCGACCGGGGGCAGTGGCGGTGGCCGCGGTGTGTGGCTACCTCCTGCTTGACCTGGTCGCGAAGCTCGCCGGGACAACCGTGTTCTTTCTGGGAACCAAACTGCTGGGTGGGTCGCTCACCGTGGGCTCGTTGCTCTCGATGGTGGTCGACGGACTGCTGGTCGGCCTGGCCGTCGGTCTCGCCGGCATCGGCCTGTCGATGACCTACAGCATCCTCGATTTCGCTAACTTCGCACACGGTGACACGGTGACTGCCGGGGCGTTCCTGGGGTGGGTCGCCGCGTACATCGCCGCCGGCCTCGGGACCGGCGCGCCGGTCGCCGAACTGTTCATGCTCAACTCCGGCCGGCAGTTGAGTACCGTGACGACCTTCCTGCCGGTGCTTCTCGGGCTCGTCGTCGCCGGCGTCGGGTCGGTCGGCGTCGTCTTGCTCGTGGACCGACTCACCTACCGCCCCATGCGCGATGCGGACAACATCTCCCTGCTCATCGCCTCTATCGGCGTCGCGCTCGCGCTCCGGTACCTCATCGCCTTCGTCTTCGGCACCCAGACCAGCGGGGTCGCGAGCGGCGGCCTCCGGGTGACGGTGCTGTCGACCATCTCCGTCACCGACAACGAAATCACGCTGCTCGTGGTGTCGATCCTGTTGATGCTGGGCGTCCACCTGCTCCTCCAGCGGACCAAACTCGGCAAGGCGATGCGGGCGATGGCCGACAACGAGGACCTCGCGCGAGTGACCGGGATTCCGACCGAGCGGGTCATCCGGCTGACCTGGATTCTCGGCGGGAGCCTCGCCGGTATCGGCGGCTACCTGCTCGTTCTGGAGAGCGGCACCATCGGCTTCAACTTCGGCTGGGTTCTGCTGTTGCTCATCTTCGCCGCGGTCATCGTCGGCGGTATCGGCTCGATATACGGGGCGATGGCCGGCGGCGTCCTCATCGGACTGGTCGACAGCCTGGCGCTCATCTGGATCCCGTACGGGCTGACGCGGGCCTCGGCGTTCCTCGTGCTCATCGTCGTCCTGCTGCTTCGCCCGTCCGGCATCTTCGGGGGGGTGTCGACGGCGTGAGCGCCGCTGACGCCGTCCGGGACCGCCTCGACGCGCTCCCGGACCTGGGGCTGGTCGCCGGCTTCGTCGTCAGCATCTGGGCAGTCATGTTCGTGCTGGCGCTGGCCGTCGGCGGCCCGCAGTGGACGAACCTCGCTGTCGGCTTCATCGGCAGCGTGACCGTCCTGATGGGCGGGTACGCTATCCTCGCGCTGGCGCTGAACCTCCAGTGGGGGTACACCGGCCTGTTCAACATCGGCATCGCGGGGTTCATGGCCGTCGGCGCGTACACGACGGCGATTCTCACCGCACCGACCGACCCGGCCGCCGGGGCGGTCCCGGGGCTCGGCCTCCCGCTGTGGGTCGGCCTCATCGGCGGCATGGCGATGGCCGCCATCATCGGCGGGCTTGCGGCCCTGCCGGCGCTCCGGCTGAAGGCCGACTACCTCGCAATCGTCACGGTCGCGTTCTCCGAAATCATCCGGCTCATCGTCAACTGGGACGGTCTGTCGGAGGTCTCGCTGTTCGGGGTACCGGTCGGTACCGGCGGCGCGACCGGCATCTCGTTCAAGTCCGCCAACGAGGTCGCGTCGGGGCTCGTCAACGGCGTCGGCCAGCCGCTCGTGACCGCCGCGGAGGGCGTCGGCGTCTCCGGGCCGAACCTGGCGAATCTCACCTATGGGCTCCTCCTCCTCCTGGTCGTAGCCGCGAGCTACTGGGTGCTCGCCCGAATCACGAACTCGCCCTTCGGCCGCGTACTGAAAGCCATCCGCGAGGACGAGACCGTGACCCAGTCGCTTGGCAAGGACACCCGGCTGTTCAAAATCAAGACGTTCATGATAGGCTGTGCGCTGATGGGGCTGGCCGGCGTCCTGTTCCGCGGACAGGCGGGCTACGTCAGCCCACAGCAGTTCCGGCCGACGATTACCTTCTACGTGTTCGCGGCGCTCATCATCGGTGGTTCCGGCTCCAACACCGGGAGCATCATCGGCGCGGCGACGTTCTCGGGGCTGCTGTTTTACCTGCCGGCGCGGCTGGGCGAGACCATCTCGCTGGGCGGCTCCGGCGGCCCCGGCAACATCGTCGAGGCGGTCGCCGGGCTCGCGTCGCTCGACCCGTTCCCCCTGCTCGCCTACACCGTCGGCAACGTCAGCACGCTCCGGTTCGTCCTCATCGGCGTCGTACTCATCTACATCATCCAGAACCAGCCAGAGGGGCTTCTGGGTCACCGGAACGAACCCGCGACGAGCGTGAGTCTGGACCGGTCGGAGTCCAGCCCAGGAGGTGAGACTGATGAGTGAGCCCGACGCCGTGGAGCGAACGGAGACCGCCGTCACGAGCGACGCCATTGACTCGCCGCTGCTGGAAGTCGACGGCCTCCGCAAGGAGTTCGGCGGCGTCGTCGCGGTCGACGGGGCGACGTTCTCCGTGGCTGGGGGGTCCCTGACCGGCCTCATCGGCCCCAACGGGGCCGGCAAGTCGACGACGTTCAACTGCATCACCGGCATCCACGAGCCGACCGGCGGGCGGGTCACCTTCGACGGCGAGAGCATCACCGGCCTCCCGCCGTACACGCTCGCCAACCGCGGGCTGGTCAGGACGTTCCAGATAGCCCGCGAACTCTCCGACATGACCGTCCTGGAGAACGTGATGCTCGCGCCGGGCGGACAGATAGGCGAGTCGGTCGTCCGGTCGGTCACACCGGGGCTGCGCGGCGACGTCATCAGGGACGAAACCGAGGTCCGCGACCGCGCGTGGGAGACGCTGGAATTCTTCGAAATCGACCACCTCGCCCACGAGAACGCCGGCACGCTCTCGGGCGGCCAGCGGAAACTGCTCGAGATGGCGCGGGTCCTGATGACCGACCCCGAGATGATTCTGCTGGACGAGCCGCTGGCCGGCGTCAATCCGACGCTGGAGGAGAAGCTACTGGAGCGCATCCACGAACTCCGCCGGGAGCAGGGGCTGACCTTCCTGCTCGTCGAACACGACATGGACGTCATCATGAACAACTGCGAACACATCATCGTCATGCACCAGGGGGGCGTCCTCGCCGAAGGGGATGCGGAGACAATCAAGTCCGACGAGCGGGTACTGGAAGCGTACCTGGGGGGTGACGTATGAGCCGCGCGACGGAGTCCGAGGCTGTCACGCTCCCCAACCCGTCAGAGCGCCTCCTCGCGATTCGGAACCTCGACGCCGGCTACGGCGACCTGCAGGTCCTCAGTGACGTCCACATGGACGTCGCCGACGGCGAGTACGTCGTCATCGTCGGCCCGAACGGGGCTGGCAAGTCGACGGTGATGAAGTCCGTCTTCGGCCTGACGACGTACATGGGCGGGGAAGTCGTCTTCGACGGCACCGATATCAGCGAGCGCAATCCCGACGAAATCATCTACGAGGGCATCAGCTACGTGCCCCAGACTGGCAACGTGTTCGGCTCGCTGAGCGTCCGCGAGAACCTGGAGATGGGCGCGTACATCCTCGACGAAGTTCCGGAGGACCGCATCGAGGACGTGTACGAGCGGTTCCCGATTCTCCGGGAGCGGTCCGACCAGTCGGCCGGAACGCTGTCGGGCGGCCAACAGCAGATGCTCGCCATGGGGCGGGCGCTGATGCTCGACCCCGACCTGCTGTTGCTCGACGAGCCCTCTGCCGGCCTGGCCCCGGACCTCGTCGAGGACATGTTCGACCGCATCGACCGCATCAACGACGACGGGACGGCGGTGCTGATGGTAGAGCAAAACGCCAAGGAAGCGCTCAGGCGGTGTGACCGCGGCTACGTGCTCGTACAGGGGCAGAACCGCTACGAGGACGAGGGCTCAGTCCTGCTCAACGACGAGCAGGTCCGCCAGGACTTCCTTGGCGGATAAGCGGAACGAACTGACCGACAGCCGTTACTGGTTCATCGCGCTGTTGATTTCTGACGTGTACGAGGACTGCTGTTGCTCGAAGCCGACCTGGTTGACGATGGTGCCGCCCTCGTTCTCGAACGCGGTGGCGAACGCGTCCTGGAGCGCCTGGCCGTAGCTGTTGTTGACGTACAGCGTCGAGGCGGTCTGGGCACCGAGTTCGGACATCCCGACCTGCGCGAGAACCTGGCCCTGCAGGGCGTCGCTCGGCGGGGTGCGGAAGATGTAGTCGTCGTCTTCGAGGTTGGTAATCGTCGGCGACGTGGAGGCCGGCGAGCAGCCGACCACGCCGCTGTCGATGAGCACGTTCCTGGCGACCTGAATCGTCGTCTCCGAACTGGCCGCACCGGTGATGGAGGGGTAGCCCGCGCTGACGAGGGAGTTCGCCGCGTCGATGCCCGCCTGTGCCTGGGTCTGGGTGTCGCCGACCTGATAGTCGAACTCGAAGTCGACCTCGTCTTCGAGTTGCAGGGCCGGGAGCAACGCCGCGTCACGGATGGGCCTGCCAAGCGGCCCGAGGTCGCCGGTCTCGGGCATCAACACGCCGAACCGAACCGTCCGGCCGGCATCGCTGCCGGAGCCGCTGGGTTCCGGCTGGGGCATGTCGTCGCCGGCGCTGAAATCGACGGTGTTGAGCGACTCGATGCCGCCGCCGTCCTGGAAGCCGAAGACCTGGTACTGCGCCGAGGCCATGTCCCCGTTGCTGTCGAAGTTGACGGCGCTCGATGCGCCCTCGTACTGGATGTTCTCGCCGGCGGCGGCCGCTTCGACGGCCGCTGGTAGCTCCGAGGGGCCGTACGAGTCGCCGCCCGGGTTGGCGACGACGCGCATGTGGTCACGGACGGCCTGCCCGTCGTTTTCGCCGGCCAGCACGTTCGCCAGAATCTGGACCGCCGTCGCGTCGTAGGCCTGGGACGTGAACACGCCGGCCTCGTCGTAGTCGAACTGGGACGTGAACTGCTCCGTGAACGTGTTGACGCCGGGCCCGGCCGCCGACGGGGCCGTGCCGCGGACGTTCGACATGTCGTTGCCGACGTTGCTGGGGAGTTCGCCGTCCTGCAGCCCGTCGGTCACGAGGATATCGGCGGCGTCGTCGCCGTAGTCGGCGTAGTAGTCCTTGAACAGTTGGACACCGCTCTGTGGGTAGCCGACGACCATCAGCACGTCGGGCGAGTCCGCACCGCCGTCGCCGCCCGACTCGGTGCCGGTCGTTCCGCCGTCGCCGCCGTCACCGCCGGTCTGTTCGGTCGAACAGCCCGCCAGTCCGCCGAGCAGACCGACTGTGCTTACCGCCCCAGTGCGCTTCAGAAACGTTCGTCGGCTGGTATCGCGACTCATAACAGTTACCACTGATTCGGCTCTTATAAAAGTGTATCCTCCCGCAACGCTGTTGTCCAGCGGTCTGATACGGTCACGGCGACATTTTGGCCGTGGTCACGGCGAGGGCGGACCGGCCGCTACCGAGACGGTTGCGTCCGGACTCTCAGCGCGTCCGCGAAAAAATTTCGGGTGTTGCCCCTTATTCGACGCGACCGACGACCTTCTCGTACTCTTCGGCGACCTTGTCCCAGTTGACGACCTCGAAGAACGCGTCGATGAAGTCACCGCGGGCGGGGCCGTAGTCGTAGTAGTAGGAGTGCTCCCAGACGTCGAGCGCGAGGATGGGATGGGAGCCCCAGAGCGCGCCCTGGTCGTGCTTGCCGACCGGGACGTTGCGCAGTTGCTTGGCGACGGGGTCGTACACGAGCAGGGCCCAGCCGCCGGCGGCCGAGGCCGCGGCCTCGAACTCGCCCTTCCAGCCCTCGTAGGAGCCGAAGTCCTCCTCGATGCGGTCGAGGAGGTCCCCCTCCGGCTCGCCGCCGCCGTTGGGGTCCATGTTCTCCCAGAACAGCGTGTGGAGATAGTGTCCACTGCCGTTGTGGGTGACGTTGCCCATCGCTCCGGCGCTCGAACCGAACTCACCGGCGTCGCGGTTCTCCGCGAGCGTCTCCTCGGCCGACGCGAGGCCGTTTACGTAGCCCTGATGGTGGGTGTCGTGGTGCCAGGTGAGCACCTGTTCGGAGATGTGAGGTTCCAGTGCGTCGTAGTCGTACGGGAGCGGTGGCAGCTCGGGGTCGGAATGTTCGGACATATGAAAACGCCTCCATCAGTATCTGTCGCGCGGCTGCCTGTTAAACGTTTAGGAGCCATTCGTTAGCGCCCGACACGGACGGCCGGACGGGACCACGACCACGCGTTATCATGGGGGCCACAGGGCGGCGCTCGCTCGTGTGTAAGCGTTCGGGAGAGTTCAATGAGCGGGAACGATTAGTCGTCGCCCCGTGCCCGCTCGAACATCGCCAGGGCCTGTTCGCGGCGCTCGCTGTGGTCGACGACGGGGTCGGGGTAGTCGGGCGCGGCCGACCGCCGCTGGGTGAGCGACGCCTCGTGCCAGTCGTGGATAATCTCCGGGCCGGCGTCCCGCAGTTCGGGCACGTACTCCTTGATGTACTCGGCGTCTGGGTCGTAGTCCTCGCCCTGGGTCATCGGGTTGAAGATGCGGAAGTACGGCTGGGCGTCGGTCCCGGTGGAGGCGGCCCACTGCCAGCCGCCGTTGTCGTTGGCCGTGTCGTGGTCGACCAGTTTCTCCCGGAACCACTCGTAGCCGTGTCGCCAGTCGACGAGCAGGTCCTTCGTGAGGAAGGAGGCGACTATCATCCGGACGCGGTTGTGCATGTACGCTTCTTCCCGGAGCTGGCGCATCCCGGCGTCGACGATTGGATAGCCGGTCTCGCCGTCCTTCCAGGCCTGCAGGAGGTCTTCGTCGTTCTCCCACTCGAGGGGGTGCTCGTAGGACTTGTAGTTCGAACTGACGACGTTCGGGTGGGCAAACAGCACCTGCGTGTAGAACTCCCGCCAGGCCAGCTGGGACTGGAACTCCCGTACTGACTCGCGGCGGTCGCCGCCGGTCCCTGCCTTGGCGTCCTCGGTGCGGTCGTACACCTCCCTGATGCCGATGGTGCCGAACTTCAGATGTGGCGAGAGTCGGGACGTGCACTCGTCGGCCGGGAAGTCCCGCCGCTTTTCGTACTCGTAGACGTTCCCGTCGAGGAACGCATCCAGCAGCCCCCGCGCTTCTTCGGTCCCTGCTGGGGGCACGTCCGCTTCCGGCTCCTCGAAACCGAGGTCGACGAGCGTCGGGAGCGGGGCGCCGTCGACGGCGGCCAGCGCGTCGGCCGACGGCGGTTCGTAGGGGGCCGCCTTCTCGCGGTCGTGCCACTTCCGGCCGAAGTAGGTGAAGACGCTGTAGGGGTCGCCGTCGTTCGTCGTTATCTCGCCGGGCTCGTGCAACACGGCGTTCTGGACGGCCTCGCGGGCCACGTCGACGTCGTCGAGTGCCTGCCGGACGGCGGCGTCGCGTTCGCGGGCGAGCCCGGAGTAGTCTTTCCCCCAGGTGACCCGCTCCGCGCCGTACTCGGCGGCGAGGGCCGGGAGGACGGCAGTGGGGTCGCCCTCGGCGACGACGAGGTCGCTGCCGCGGTCGCGGTACCACTCCCGCAGGCTGTCGAGCGCGTCGAGCATGAACGCGACCCGCGGCGGGCCGGCGTGGTCGAGGACGGCCCTGTCGAAGACGAACACCGGAACGACGGGGTCTGACGGGGTCGCTTCGGCGAGGCCGGCGTTGTCCGCCGCCCTGAGGTCACGGCGATGCCAGTGCAGGCGCATACCTAGTGCACGTGCCAGCCCGGGCAAAAGGTACTGCCCAACGATGTTGGTCTGGCAGGCGGTGACGGACACCACTGTTATCTCTCCGCCGGGCGAGCGTACGCGCATGGACGACACGACCGTGACGGCGTCGACGGACGGGGCCGTAGCCACAGTGACGCTGAACCGACCGGACGCGAGAAACGCCCTCTCGAAGGCGACCGCCGAGGCGCTCACCGACCGGTTCGAGTCGGTGGCCGACGGCGACGCCCGGTGTGTCGTACTCGAAGGTGCGGGCCCCGCGTTCTGTGCCGGCGGCGACATCAACGCGATGCTGGAAGGGGTCGACGGCGACCAGCCGCCGGCCGAGCGGGTCGAACAGGTGGTCTCGTCGCTCCACGAGGCCATCCGGACCGTCCACAGCTGTCCGCTCCCGGTCGTCGCCGAGATAGACGGCCCCGCTTTCGGCGCGGGAGCGGGGCTCGCGCTGGCCTGTGACCTGCAGGTCGCAAGCACCGACGCCCAGATAGGCTTTGGCTTCCGCCGGGTCGGCCTGGCGAGTGACTCCGGGGTCTCGTACTTCCTCCCCCGAATCGTCGGCCCGAACAAGGCCAAGGAGCTCCTGTTTACCGGCGAGTTACTGGACGCCGAGGCCGCCCACGAACTCGGGCTGTTCACGCAGGTGTTCGACGCAGAGTCGTTCGACTCGGCGGCTTCGGCGCTCGTCGAGGACATCGCGTCGGGGCCGACGGTCGCACTCGGTCACGCGAAGCGACTGGTCGACCGGAGTCTGGACAGCTCCCTGGAGCAGGCGCTGGAGAACGAGGCCACCGCGCAGGGCCTCGTCTTCACGACCGACGACCACGAGGAGGGCGCGACCGCCTTCGTCGAGAACCGCGAGCCGGAGTTCCGGGGCCAGTAGCCTGCGTGGCGGGTACCGGTCACCGAACCGGGCAGCGACTCCGCGATGGAAGAGGAAAAAGACGAGACGAAAGACGAGAGCACTCGACGGCGTCGACTACAGTTTCCGCTCGGCGTCCTCGGCCAGCTCCTTCATCCGCTTGCTGACCCGGCCTGCATCGGAGAACTCGTCTTCGCTCATCGCCGTCGCCAGGGAGTTCCCGAGCACGAAGACGGCGTGTTTGTGCTCGCTCTTCGACTTGTGCACGTCGGAGGGGCGCACGTCGAGTTCCTGGTAGGTGTCGAACAGGTCGGGGTCGACCGAGTCCATGTCGTCGCGGAAGTACTCCATAATCGTCACCATCTGCTCGTGTAGCTCGAGAAGCTCGTCTTTGTGCATAGCTACAGTACGTAGCGGCACGTCCATAAGAATTGCTTGAGAAGGGATACCAGACTCTCACGCCTGCATTTTCAGAAGACGTACTCGTCGTCGTGACCCATCATGCCGTCTTCTTCGAACCCTGGCTCCTCGTCTTCGTCCTGTGGTCCGGAGGTTTTGTACGCCTTGAGCCCGGTCGACAGGAGGTCCTCGATGGCTTCCTCGCGGTTGAGGAACTCGCCTTTCTCGACGAGCTGCGCGATCTGCATCTCCAGGTGTTCCGGGATATTGATCTCTACCTTGGGCATCGCAACATAGGGGGCTTCGACTAAGCCCTATTTAAACTTGACGGGGGTGTGTTCGTAGATTGCAGAATTAAACTTGTACAACTGAGAGCCGAGATTTGTGAACGGAAAGATTAATCTCACCGAAGCGAAACGATTCGTCGCTGCGGCAGTTACCCGGGCAAAATCGGTGTCGCGGCCTCCATGGACGGCCGTCCGGACTCGCCAACGGAATCGAGCGTATAGTTAGGCTCAAAGGTGCGGAATCCTAAGGCGTGGGTGATGGAACCACTGCGTGGTGACGAGACGACGGTTGGTGAGACAACGGTCGTCGCACGCGGGTGTCGCCTCGACGACGCACCGGTGCGGGCGGTACTGGAAACGGACGCTCGCCCCCGGTTCTTCTGGGCGGCCGGTACCGAGTCAATCGCGGCCCGCGGGAGCGCGGCGACCGTGACCGCCGACGGGCAGTCGCGGTTCGACGACGTTCAGGCGGCGGTCGCGGCGCTGTTCGAGGACTGTTCGATCCCCGAAGGGCTCCCGAGCGCCGCCCGACCGCGGGCGTTCGGCGGGTTCGCCTTCCACAACGGGAGCCACGAGGGGGACAACTCCCCCTGGGGCGGGTTCCCCAGTGCGGCGTTTTTCCTCCCCGAGGTGCAGGTGACCGCGAGGGCCGACGACGCCTGGCTCACGACGGCCGCGACGGGACCCGAGGCCGCCGCGGAGGCGGAGCGGCTGCTCGCCGAGTGGCGCGACCGCCTGGCCACGCTCTCGGAGCGCGAGCCGGGCGTCCCGCCGGGAATCTCGCGCCGGGAGCGCACGCCCACACAGGCGGGCTGGCGCGAGCAGGTGTCGGCCGCCCTCTCCAGCGTCGACTGCGGCGACCTCCAGAAGGTCGTCCTCGCACAGAGTCTCAAGGTCGCGCTGGAGGCCGACCTGTCGGTCCCCGACGTGATGGCGCGGCTGTCCCGGACCTACCCGGACTGCTACCGGTTCATGCTGTCGCCCGAGGCCGGCGGCACCTTCTTCGGGGCCACGCCGGAGCGGCTGGTGTCGGTCCGCGGACGGACGGTTCGGACGGAGGCGCTCGCCGGCTCGACGGGCCGGGGCGACACGCCCGCCGAGGACGAGTGGCTCGCCGCCGAACTCTTGGACAGCGAGAAGGACCGCCACGAGCAGAAGCTCGTCGCCGACGCGATACGCGACCAGCTGGAGCCGTTCGCCTCGACGGTCCGCATCGGCGACCGGACGATCCGCCGGCTCGCCACGGTCCAGCACCTCCGGACGTCGATTACGGCCGAACTCGACGACGACGAGCACGTCCTCTCGCTGGTCGAGGCGCTCCACCCGACCCCGGCCGTCGGCGGCCTGCCGCCGGACGCGGCGCTTCGGACCATCCGCGAGACGGAGGCGTTCGACCGCGGGTGGTACGCAGCCCCTATCGGCTGGGTCGACGCGGCCGGCAACGGGACCTTCGCCGTCGGCATCCGCTCGGCCGTCGCCACGGAGCGGGAGGCGACCCTCTTCGCGGGCGCGGGCATCGTCGCGGACAGCGACCCCGACCGCGAGTGGGACGAGGTCCAGCTCAAGTACCGGCCGATTCTGGACGAACTGGAATGACGGCTCCGAACGTCAACACGCTGTGGGCCGAGACGCTCGTCGAGGAGCTCGTCGCCGGCGGCGTCGACGCGGCGTGTCTCTCGCCCGGCAGTCGCTCGACGCCGCTGACGGTCGCGTTCGCCGAGCATCCCGACATCGAAGTGTTCTCCCACCTCGACGAGCGGTCGGCGGCCTTCTTCGCGCTGGGACGCGCTCGACGAACCGGCGAGCCGACGCCGCTGGTCTGTACCTCCGGGACCGCCGCGGCGAACTACCACCCGGCGGTCGTCGAAGCGAACCAGTCGGGCGTCCCACTCGTGCTCCTGACGGCGGACCGCCCGCCTGAACTCATCGACAGCGGCGCGAATCAGACCGTCGACCAGGAGAAGCTGTACGGCGACGCCGTCCGGTGGTATCGGGACATGCCCGAACCCGAGGCCGAGCCACGCAAGGTGCGGATGCTCCGAACCACGGCGGCCCGCGCGCTGGCGGAGAGCACCGGAGCCGACCCGGGCCCGGTCCACCTGAACTGTCGGTTCCGGAAGCCGCTGGAGCCGACACCGACGCCCGAGGACGCCCCGGCCGGCGTTCCCGACGACTGGGCGGGCGGCGACGACGCGGCCGAAGCCGGCCGCGACGGCCCGTTCGTCTCGACCAGCGAGGGCGTCGCCGAACCGGACGAGCGGACAGTGCGCCGGGTTCGGGAGTCGCTCCGGGCCGCCAAGCGGGGCCTCATCGTCGCCGGGCCGGCCGACCGGGGGCTCAGCGCCGACTCGCTGGCGCGGCTGGCGTCCGCGACCGGCTTCCCCGTCTTCGCGGACCCGCTGTCGGACCTGCGGTTCGGCCCCCACGTCGACCGCCTCGACGTGCCGGTCTGTGGCGGCTACGACGGCTACCTCGGCAGCGACGGCGTCGAGGAGTGGGGCGACCCCGACGTGGTCGTCCGCTTCGGCGCGTCACCGACCTCGAAGCCGCTGCGGCACTACCTCCGGGACGCCGACTGCCGGCAGTTCGTCGTCGACCCGAGCGGCGGCTGGCCGGAGGCGGAGTTCACCGCGACAGACCTGCTCGTCGCCGACCCGGACGCCACCGCGGACGCGCTCGCGGCGGCACCGCTGGGTAGCGTTTCGGAGTCGTGGCGCGAGCGGTTCGCCAGGGCGGAACGGGTCCACTGGGAGGCCGTCGACGATACTGTCGCCGAAACCTACTGGGAGGGCGGCGTCCTCGCGGACGTGGCGGCGCTGGCCCCGGACCCGGCCACGCTGTTTGTCTCGAACAGCATGCCAGTCCGCGACGTGGACCGCTTCGGCCGACCCCGCGACGCCGACCTGACCGTGCTCGGAAACCGCGGGGCCAGCGGCATCGACGGCATCACGTCGACAGCACTCGGAGCCGGGAGCGCGACGGCGGACCCGCTCGTGCTCGTCACCGGCGACCTGGCCTATTACCACGACATGAACGGCCTGCTCGCGCTCGGTCGCTGTGGCGTGGACGCGACGGTCGTCCTGATAAACAACGACGGCGGCGGCATCTTCCACATGCTTCCCATCGAGGACCACCCCACCTTCGAGGACCAGTTCCGGACGCCACATGGGCTGGATTTCGAGCCGACGGAGGCGCTCTACGCGCTGGATTTCGAACGCGTTGCCGACCGTCGGGAGTTCCGCGAGCGGTTCGCCGAGTCGGTCCGGGCCGACGGCACGCAGGTCATCGAGGTCCAGTTCGACGCCGGCGACAGCCACGCGGTCAGGGACCGCCTCGCCCAGCAGGTCGCCGACGCCCTCGGGGGCGACTGAGTTCTCAGAGCCGCAACACGAATGCGGTCAGCAGCGACAGCCCGAACGGGAGCCACGTCCCCGACAGCGCCAGCGCCCCGACCAGCGAGAACGCGCTGACGTTCAGCGCGACCAGGACCGCCGTCGTCGCCAGGCTCCATGTCCCGAACACCATAATCGCAATCGAGGGTTCGGACTGGAGGTACCCGACCATGCACAGGGTACAGACGCCGATGGTCACGTTGACCCACAGCGGGAACGCCGGGAGCAGGGCGCTGAACAGCAACACTGGGTAGAGGGCGAAAGTGATGGCAAACAGCGTCAGCTCGCGGCCGCTCGGCACCTGCAGCAACGACCCGCCGGAGAGGGTATCCGTCTGGCGGACGGCGTAGGCCGACGACGAACTCCAGGTGCCAGCGCCGTCGGAACGGTCGCTGAATCCCCCTGTCGCGCCGGAACTCCAGGCAGCCCCCGGCTCCGCCGCGCTGGCGGTCTCCGTGGTCGTCCCGGACCTCCGGTCGCTGTCCGCGGCCGCATCGGCACCCGAGCGCCCGTCCTCGGCGACGCGGTCCCTGGCGGCTCGTTCGCGTCGCGTCCGGTCCCGGGTGTGCGTCCGCGACGTCGTGTTCGCGGTCCGGTCGGTCGTCGACGTAGCCCCGTCGTAGCCCGCGCGCCGCGCCGCTTCGGCCGCGTCACTGCTGCCCTCGGCCGCGTCGCTCCCGCCCGCGACGTAGGCGTCGTGGCCCAGCCGGTCGTACCGCGCCCGCTTGTCCTCGTCGGTGAGCACGTCTCGGGCCCGGATGAGCCGCTGTGTGGCCTCGCCGGCGTCGGCCGCGTCGCTCACGTCGGGATGGGTCTCCTTCAGGCGCTCCCGGTAGGCCGCTTCGATGGCCGCCGTCGACGCGTCGGTCGAAACGCCCAACACCTCGTAGAACGTCTCGCTCATGGCGGGCGCAGCACCCACCGGAGACTCGGTTCGGTCACTCGTCCTCGACGCCTCCGTCGGTCTCCGCGCCGCGGTCCCGCGCGAGCCGTTCGAGCGCCGTCGCGATGCGTTCAAGCGTGAACACGAACCGCACGAGCAGATACAGGAACCAGGGGACGACGGCGACTAGCAGCCCGAGTAGAATCTGCTGGACAACGAGCAGGCTGTACAGGACGATAGCCACGGAGAGGGCCGCGAGTATCCCTATCGCCGCCTTTCTGTTCGGGTTGGAGGGCATCGCTAGCCCGTTCACGGCCGCGGAACCAAAGCGTTTGCTCCCGCGTGGACACGAGGAATCTTTTTGCGAGGGCCGTCCCGAGCCACGGTATGGTCTCTGAGCTATTCGACCCGGACCGCTGGACCGCCGTCGACCGGTTCGACTTCACCGACATCACCTACCACCGCTCGACGGAGACGGGCGCGGTCCGCATCGCCTTCGACCGGCCCGAGAAGCGCAACGCCTTCCGCCCGGAGACGGTCGACGAACTCGCGACGGCGCTGGACCACGCAAAGCGCCAGACCGACGTGGGCTGTGTCCTCCTGACCGGCAACGGCCCATCGTCGAAGGACGGCGGCTGGGCCTTCTGCGCCGGCGGGGACCAGAGCATTCGGGGCGAGTCAGGCTACGAGTACAGCGAGTCGCCACGCGACTCGGACACAGCGAGCGGGGAGCAAAGCGACCCGCGGGAGACGAGCGACGGGGGCGACGACGCCCCCGAGAACGTGGGCCGGCTCCACATCCTCGAAGTCCAGCGCCAGATACGCCACATCCCCAAGCCCGTCGTCGCCGTCGTCCCCGGCTGGGCTGTCGGTGGCGGCCACTCCCTGCACGTCGTCTGTGACCTCACGCTCGCCAGCGAGGAGCACGCGAAGTTCCTCCAGACGGACCCAGACGTGGGCAGTTTCGACGGCGGCTTCGGCTCGGCGTACCTCGCCCGGCAAGTCGGCCAGAAGAAGGCCCGAGAGGTGTTCTTCCTCGGCAAGACCTACAGCGGCGAGGAGGCCGCCGACATGGGGATGGTCAACGAGGTCGTGGCCCACGAGGCCCTCGAAGACACCGCTATCGAGTGGGCCGAGCGGATGAACGAGAAGTCGCCGACGGCGATGCGGATGCTGAAGTACGCCTTCAATCTCGACTCGGACGGCATGGTCGGTCAGCAGGTGTTCGCCGGCGAGGCGACCCGCCTGGCCTACATGACCGACGAGGCCCAGGAGGGCCGGGACGCCTTCAACGAGGGCCGCGACCCGGACTTCGACGACGTCCCGTGGCACTACTGAGCCGGCGGAACGGACGAAACGGCGCGCTCAGTCCTCGTAGGCCAGCGTCATGACCCACTGCGAGAAGGTGTCGTCGTGGGGGTCAACCTCCTCGTCACCGATGAACGGTGAGAGCTGGTCGCCGGCCATCAGGAGCGAGAAGTCGAGGTCGCGGGCCGCGGGGGTCAGATAGTAGGTGTTGTGGCCCTCGTAGACCGTCTCCTCGCGCTGGATGAGGTCCTTCTCGAACAGGGACTCGACGATGCGACTCCCCTTCCGCGAGGAGACGTCGAGTTCCTTCCAGAAGTCGCTCTGGTGGATGCCGCCGGACTCCCGAATCAGTTCGAGCCCGGCCCGCTCGCCCTCAGAAAGGTCCGCCTCCGACGCTGCTGAACTCATGTATTGTGTACACCGTGAGTCGGCCGCTTAAATCTGACCTTCGACCGGGCGGTAGGGCGTCCGGCAGGGCGGCCCGTCCGCGTACCGATACGTCGTGTCGGTTCCCAGTGTGATGAGCGACGACGACCGCGTGCCGAAGCCGTCACCGTGGACGCAGACGCCGTACTCGTGGTCGCTGATGGCCTCGCTCGCGCGGTCGAGCCACTCGTCGGCGGACTCGCCCGGTTCCGGAGCCATGGCTTCGTGTAGCCGGGCCGCGTTGTTCGCCTGCTCCTCGCCAGCGTCGGGCCGGCGAGCGGGAATCCGGTAGTCGCCGTCCGCACCGACGTTGACGACGACGTGGACGCCAGGCTGGAAGTTCCGGACCGCCAGTTGCCCGTCCCACTCTAGCAGGACGGCGGCGGTCTCGTCGGCCAGCAGGAGGTTGAAGCCGGCGTACTCGGCTTCCCTGGTCGCTCGCTCGACGGCGCGGGCGGCCGATTCGGCCGTTTCGTGGCCCAGCACGTCGCGGACGAGCAGGCCGCGCGAGCGCTCGCCGGCCAGGTCAGCGTCGACCCAGCGGTTGGTCACCGCCGCCAGCAGGCCGTGCTCGTTGTACCCTATCCACGTTCCGTCGGCTTCTTCGTCGGCGGGCGCGACGACGCGACTCCCCCAGTGGCGCTGTCGCGGCGGCTGTGACGGCCTGTCGAGTTGCTCGTCGCGGTTCGCCGCGACCGCGACCGGCGTGCCGTCGAAGACCTGCCACGCGAGGACGATTGTACACACGGGACCACGTAGGCTACCGACGGGCAAAACGGCTTGGCTCGCGGCGACGTCACTCGGGCCGCTCGGTGCCGGTGTCGCCCGCTGAGAGCCGCGCTCGGACGGCCTCGCGGTCGACGGTGCCCGACGGCGTCCGCGGGAGCGCGTCGGCGACCCGGACCGTCTTCGGGACCTCGTAGGCCGCGAGCTGCCCGCTACAGTGCTCGCGGACGGCCGCGGGGGTCACGTCCCCGACGACCAGTGCGGCGACCCGCTGGCCCCACTCCTCGTCCGGCAGGCCCACCACGGCCGCGTCCTCGACGGCAGGGTGGTCCCGAACCGCCGCGGCGACCGTACCCGCGTCGACGTTCTCCCCGCCGGTGACGATGCGGTCGTCGACGCGGCCCTCGACCCAGATGCGGCCGTCGTCGTCGCGGTAGCCGAGGTCGCCGGTCCGGAAGCCGAATTCGCCGAACGCCACGCCGTCGCCGCCCAGATAGCCCGGCGTCACCGTCGGCCCGTCGACGACTATCTCGCCGCGTTCGCCGCGGTTGCAGGGCTGTCCGTCCGAAACGACCGTCACGTCAGTGAACGCGAGCGGCTGGCCGACGGTGCCGGCGTGCTCGAAGGCCGTCTCTGGCCGGGCCGTCGCTATCTGGGACGCCGTCTCGGTCATTCCGTAGGTGGGACAGACCGGCACGCCCCGCTCCCGACAGCGGTCGACGAGCGTCTCGCTCGCCGGCCCGCCGCCGAGCAGGACGAACCGGAGCGCGGACGGTGGCTCCCAGCCGGCGTCCAGCAGCCGCGAGAGCATCGTCGGCACCAGCGAGACGCCCGTCGCCCCGTGCTCCGCGATGGCCCGCCGGGTCGCGTCGGCGTCGAACGACCGCTGGACGACGACCGTCGTGCCGTACAGCGCGCTCCGGACGAACGGGGCCAGCCCGCCCATGTGGTAGGTCGGCAGGCAGACCAGCCAGCGGTCCGTCGGCAGGACGCCCAGCCGGTACGAGGACGCGACGGCGCTGGCGACGAGGTTGCCGACGGTCAGCCGGACGCCCTTCGGCTCGCTCGTGGTCCCCGAGGTGAAGACGACGAGCTGGGTGTCCGTTCGGGAGAGGGGCGCTGGCGTCACGTCGGGCTCTCGGTCGGCACCCGCTCCGTCCGGCCGAGCGGGCAGCTCCTCCACCGAGACGACCGGACACGTCGCCGCCTCCGCGGCCAGTTCGCGCGTCGCCGGCTCACAGACCAGCAGGTCCGCCTCGACCGTCCCACACTGCGCCCGGAGCGTCGCCGCGTCGAGTTCGACGTTCAGCGGCGCGAACGCCGCTCCCAGCCGCATCGCCGCGAACAGGAGCGTCCCGACTTCGGGTCGCGTCGGCAGGAGCGCCGCGACGGTCGGGTCCGTGCCGTCGGTTCGCCGGTCGAGGTCGGCGGCCACCGCGTCGACGGCGGCGTCGAGTTCGCGGTACGTCGCTTCGTCCCCGCCCGCCGCGACCGTCGCCGTCCGGTCGGGCGTGGCGCTCGCCCGGTGGGTCACGAGGTCCCGCGTCGGCCACTCGACGGGGTCACGCATCGGTCCCCACCTCTGTCGGGTCGACGCCGAGGCCAGTCTCCTGGGGGACCGACATCGCGCCGTCGGTCACCGTCGTCGGGTCCGGCGCGAGGTCGGCCGCCAGCCGGTCGCCGGTCGCCAGGCCACAGGCCCGGACGTCGGGAATCGCAGCGGCGACGTGCAGCGCCGCGAGGCGGGCGACGACGGCGTCGACGGTCGTCGTGACGACCGGCTCGACGCCCTGCTCGCGGGCACGCAGCGCCAGGGTGTGGGCGTTGCCGGGACCGCCCAGCACCATCGGTTTCAGTATCAACACGTCGGCCGCGTCGGCGTCGAGCACGCTGTCGACACGGCGGCCGACGAGCGACTCGTCGAGCGCGATACCGACGCCCTCGCCCCGGAGCGTGGCGTGCCCTGCGAGGTCGTCGGCCGGGAGCGGCTGTTCGACGTAGGCCACGTCCAACGAGGCGAGGCGGTCGACGGCGTTTTCGGCCTCCTTGCGGGACCACGCGCCGTTGGCGTCGACCCGGAGGGTCACGTCGTCGCCCACGCGCTCGCGGACGGTCCGGACGCGCTCTACGTCTTCGCCGACGGCCCGCGTGCCGACCTTGAGCTTACAGCAGTCGTAGCCGGCCGCGACCGCCCGCTCGACCGCGGCGGCCGTCTCCGCCGGCGAGCCGTCGCCGACCGTCGCGTTGACCGGGACGCGGTCACAGCGGCGCTCGGCGTCGAACCACCGGTACAGCGGCACGCCGTCGGCCCTGGCGTCGGCGTCCAGCAGCGCGGTCGCGAAGCCGTGTCGGGCGGCGGGGACCGACCCGGCGTCGAGCGAGAGGAGGACGTCGGTGTGGCCGCCGTCGGCCGCGGCGGCGGCCGCGTCTTCGAGTCCCCCCCGGCAGTCCGCTACGGACTCCGTCCAGCCCGGCAGCGGCGTTGCCTCGCCGACGCCGGTTTCGCCGCGGTGGTCGTAGCGGACGACGAACCCCGAGCGCTCGCGTATCGTCCCCCGAGCGGTAGCCAGCGGGCTCGATAGCGGGAGCGAGAACGGGTCGACCCTCATAGTAGCCCCGGGACCGCGAGTCCGAGCGCGAACAGGACCGAGTGGGCGAACAGCGTCTGCCCGACCCGTTCGAGCGTCGGGTTCAGCGCGTCGCCGCCGGTCTGTGTGAGGACCGTCTTGGAGACGGCCGCTGCCAGCGGCAGCGTGAGCAGCGGAGCCAGCGCGGGTAGCCCGTACTGGCTGTCGAGGGCGAACACGACCGGGACGACGTAGGCCATCCCGACCATCAGGAGGAACTCGACGCGGCTCCACCGGTAGCCCAGATAGACGGCCAGCGTCTTCTTGCCCGCGGCACGGTCCGTCTCGCGGTCACGGACGTTGTTGACGACGAGAATCGCGGTCGACAGGCCCGCCACCGGGAGACTCGCCGCGACGGCGGCGGCCGTGACTGACCCCGGCGGGAGCGTCGTCGGGAACGTGCCGACCCCGGCGGTGCTTGCGACGGCCTGCACGTAGTAGGTCCCGGTGACGGCGACGACGCCGAAGTAGACGAACACGAACAGGTCGCCGAGGCCGCGGTACCCGTACGGGAGCGGGCCGCCGGTGTAGAGGACTCCGGCGGCGATGCCCGAGAGGCCGACGACGACGATGGGGAGACCGCCGACGGCGACGAGGTAGACGCCGACGACGACGGCGAGGCCGTAGGTCGCTATCATCGCCCGCTTGACCTCGTCGGGGTCGATGAGCCCGCCGGCGGTCACGCGGGTGAACCCCTCGCGGTCGTCGGTGTCGGCCCCCTTCACCGCGTCGTAGTAGTCGTTCGCAAAGTTCGTTCCGACCTGGATTAACAGCGCGCCGACCAGCGCCGCCACCGCCGGCAGCGGGGCAAAGACCCCGGCGTGGACTGCCAGGCCCATCCCGACGATGACTGGCGCGGCCCCGGCGGGCAGTGTCTGAGGCCGGGCGGCCATCACCCACGCCTGCCGCTTCGAGACGTCCGCCGTCGCTGTACTCATTGCCGAAAACTGGGGACGCTATCCCCAAAGCGACTGCGGTTCGGCGGATACCCGAAATATGACCCGTCCACCTGACAGCAAGGAACGGGGCGTATCACAACCACTTTATCATAATTAAACATACGATAGCGTGAGATGCAGAAGCCACTGCTTACCACGGATTTTCTCGACCGTGCGCGGGAGTACTACGGGGACAGAGAGGCCATCGTCGCCACGACCGGTGAGCGGTTCACCTACGACGAGTTCGGCGAGCGCGCCGACGGGTTCTCTGCGGCGATGGCCGCCCGTGGCATCGAGAAGGGGGACCGGGTGGCCGTGCTGGACCCGAACACGCACTACCAGCTCGAAGCGGCCTACGGGACCATGCAGCTGGGAGCCGTCCACACGCCGCTGAACTACCGGCTCGTGCCGGACGACTTCGAGTACATCCTCTCGGACGCCGAGGTCGACGCCGTCTACGCGGACTACGAGTACGCCGAGAAAATCGAACCTATCCGCGACGAGGTGCCGACGGAGGTCTTCGTGACCAACGACACCGACGCCGTCGACGGCGACTGGGAGTCCTTCGACGATATCATCGAGGAGGCGGGCACGGACTACGAGCGCCCCGAGATGGACGAGAACGACCTCATCACCATCAACTACACATCGGGGACGACCGGCGACCCGAAGGGCGTCTGCCGGACCCACCGGACGGAGACGCTCCACGCCTACATCGTCGCGCTCCACCAGGAGATTCGCGACGACGACGTGTACCTCTGGACGCTCCCGATGTTCCACGTCAACGGCTGGGGCCACATCTTCTCGGTCACCGGCATGGGCGCGAAACACGTCTGTACCCGCGGCGTCGACGCCGAGGGCATCTTCGACGCCATCAGGACCGAGGACGTGTCCTACCTCTGTGGCGCGCCGACGGTGCTGAACATCCTGGCGGACCGCTACGACGACCACGGCGGCGACATCGAGACGACGGGTGCCAACGACGTGCGCATCGCGACGGCCGGCAGCGCGCCGCCGGAGGCCGTCATCCGGACCGTCGAGGACGAGTTCGGCTGGTATCTGAAACACGTCTACGGCGCGACCGAGACCGGCCCGCTGGTCACGACCTCCGACGCCCGCCGGTTCTTCGACGACGGCAGCGACGCCCGGTTCAGCGTCAAGAAGCGCCAGGGCATCGGCTACCTCGGGACGGACGTCCGGGTCGTCGACGAGGACGGCAACGACGTGCCCCACGACGACGAGACGCTGGGGGAGGTCGTGGTGCGGGGCAACCAGGTGATGGACCGCTACTGGAACAAGCCCGAACAGACCGAGGAGGCCTTCTCGGACCGCGTCGAGGGCTACTACCACATGGGCGACCTGGCGACCGTCGACGAGAACGGCATGATAGCCATCCGCGACCGCAAGAAGGACATCATCATCTCCGGCGGCGAGAACATCTCCAGCATCGAACTGGAGGACACCCTCTACGACCACGACGCCGTCGCCGACGTGGCGGTCATCCCCGCGCCCAGCGACGAGTGGGGCGAGACGCCGAAGGCCTTCGTCGTCCCGAATTCGGGCGACCCGGACGAACCGGGCGTGACGGCCGAGGACCTCCGGAACTTCACCCGTGAGCGGCTGGCGACCTACAAGGTCGTCCGCCGCGTGGAGTTCGTCGAGGAACTGCCGACGACGGAGACCGGGAAGGTCCAGAAGTACGAACTCCGCGAGCGGGAGTGGGAAGACGAGGACGAGATGGTCGGCCAGGGGTAGCACTACGGGAACGCACACGCGACGGAAAGACGTACCCGACCGCGGCGAGTGCCCGCGGCGCGCGGTTCGAGATTACCGGCGTCACGTTCTGCGACGGGTAGCGGCCACCGGACTCGTCGCGGGCCGACACGAGTCGTCGAAAAGAGCTACCGGCGGCGTCGAAAACGTCGGCGTCAGTCTTCGAGCGCGTCGGCGATGCGGTCCAGCGACCGTCGCACGTCGTGGACCTCGTCCCGGAGCTTTCGAATCTCGCGGGTGAGTTCCTCGTTGTCGCTGCCGCCCGACTCCTCGTGCTGTCCTGGCGGGCCGCCGCCCATGCCGCCGGGGCCGCCCGGGCCGGGCCCGCCGGGGCCGCCGCCCATCATGCCGCCCATCATCTGCGCGAAGGGGTTGCCCCCGCCCATGCCGCCGGGGCCGCCGCCACCGCCCATCATCTCTTCCATGCGCTCCTCGCGGCTCATCTCCTCGCCGTCGCCCTCGCCTTCCTCGCGCTCCTCGGCGCGCTGCTGTCGGATTTCCTCGACCCGCTCGCGGAAGGACTTCTCCTCGCCGCTCTCGGTCTCGTCCGCCGATTCCTCAGCGTCTTCGGGTTCGTCGTCTGCCATACGACCGGGTTTGGTTGGGCCGCTGAAAAGGGTTGCCGTCCGGGGACAGCCCGCCGTGCCAGCCTCCGAACGGTCGGTCAGCGAGGAACGCCGGTCCGGAGAATCGCGCCGTCCTCGGGGGACTGGTTGGCGAAGTTGCAGATGAACAGCGAGTCGGCCCGCTCGCCGCTGCCGAACAGCACGTCAGAGGGGAACACCAGTCCGTCGTCGGCCGTCGCGACAGTATCCGTGGTCCCGTCGGGGGTCACCCGGACGACGCGGTTCTGGCTGTTGGCCGCGACGTAGATGTCCCCGCCCCGGCCGGTAATCCCGTCGGCCCCGAACACCGCACCGCCCTCGAAGAACGTCGCGGCCGCTCCCGCGGCCCCGTCGGATTCGACCGGGACGCGGAGCAGGCGGCCGGTCTCGCCGGGCGCGCGGGTCACCGCGACGTAGATGTCGCCGCCGCTGCGGGTGATTCCGTTCGCGCCGAAACTCTCCGTGTCCAGCCGGTCGTCGTCGAGCCAGGTCGACCGCCCCCCGTCGGGCGTGACCGCGTAGACGACGCCGTTCTGGGACTCGGTCACCAGCAGGCGCTCCCGCTGGGCGTCGTAGTGGATGTCGTTTGGGAACCCGCCGACGCCGACGAGCCGTGTCGCCTCGCCGTCGGGCGGGACTTCCCAGACGCCCGCCTGGTCGTCCTGTGTCGGGACGGCGACGTACACCGTGCCGTCGGGTGCGGTTTCGACGCCGACCGCGCCGGGCAGCGTGGCTATCTGCTCCGTGTCCTCCAGCGAGAGCCCGGTCGCGCCGGTCTCCTCCGGGGGGACGCGCCGCACCTCGCCGGCCGTGATACCGAAGTACAGGCCGCCGTCGGGCCCGAAGGCCATGTTCTCGGGCACGCGGTCGCCGCCGACCGAGACGAGCGTCTCGACGACCGCCCGCTCCGGCGTGGTCGTCTCCGTTGCCGTCGGTCCGTCGGTCGTCGTGGGTTCGGCCCCGCCGTCGTCGGTGGGCGTCGAGTCGGTCTCGGCCGGGTCGTCGCCGCCGGTACAGCCGGCCAGGCCGGCGGCACCGAGAGCGCTACAACTCACCAGAAATCGTCGCCGTGTCGAACCTCGTCGGGTCATCGGATACCTCTCGACGTATGGCTGACAGCTGCCTGAACCCTCGGATGACTGAAGGGGCGACTGTGGATACCTGATATGGACGGCTCAGGCGAGTCGCCGGACCAGCACCGAGAGCCCGAGCCCGCAAACGAGGATGACGGCGAGGTTGAACGCCGCGTTGAACAGCGGCCGGTACCTGTCGGTGACGAACGTGTCGATGGCCGACGACGCGGAGAAGTAGAACTGCAGCGTCGCGATGAGCGCCACGAGCGTGAGGATGGCGAACACCGCCCACTGCGCGTAGAGCGCTATCGCCGGCCCCGCGTCGTCGTCGGCCTCGTCGACGGCGTCCCCGTCGACGTCCTGTGCCACTGCGTCGGTGTTGGAGGTGTCACTCATTGGTCTGTCTCCGTGCGATGAGGCCCGCGCTGGCGAGGAGTGCAAGCAGCCCCGCAAGCGCCGTGAAGCCGGGGCCGGCCGCCGAGGTCTGCGGTGGTTCTTCCATCTCCCGTTCCGCCGGCTGGTCCCGTTCGAAGTCGCTGGACTCGAAGTCGACTTCCTGTCGCGTCTCGTTGGCCCGGAGCCGCTCGGTCGGGTGGAGGTTCGCCGGGGCGCTCTCCGTCCCGACGATGACGCCGTCCGAGAGCAGCATGCCGTCGAGCCAGTAGTTGTAGCCGTCGGGCACCGTCAGTCGGGTCCTGACGACTTCCGTGCGGCCGGGTCGAATCTGCCCGACCCGCACGCTCGATTCGTCGGCGATGACGTTCGAGTCGGCCTGGCGTGCCCGAAGCCGGAGCGAGAGGTCCTCGGACGGGGTGTTGCCGGCGTTCGTGACGTACACCGAGACGTTCAGCGTCGTCCGGTTGTCCGAGACGCCGTCGATACGGTAGGTGATGGCGTCCAGCGGGACGCCGGCGTTCTCGAACCGCTGGAAGGTCACGGCGCTCCGGGCGTACGCCGGCGTGAGCGCGTCGACGTTCTGGACCGACTGCCGGCCGGTGGCGACGCGCTCGCCGTCCTCGTAGACGATGGTGTCGATTCGGTACCCGCCAGCCCGCTCGACCGTGATGTTCGACCGCACCGATACCTCTCGGTCCCCGTCGACGTCGCCGACTGACCGCCGCGTCGTCGTCGCGACGAGGCCGGTGTCCGCGTCGACGGCCCGCGTCTCGACAGTGACGTTCTCGGCCGGACCGCCGCGGTGAGAGAGCCGGGCGTCGATGGCGAGTGTCACCGTCTGGCCGCCGACGGCGGCCGGCTCGATGGTCGTCTCGCGGAGGTCGAGGTAGCTCTCCCGAACGTCGTCTCGGGGTTCGGAGAGCGCACCGGGGACCGCTGTTGCACCGATGAGCATGGCCAGGACGACCACGACCACGCCACCGGTCAGGAGCGTTTCACGTCGCACACGGGAATGGCCAGCAGCCGCCAGTAAATGTCTTCTGCACGCTCACACGCGGATTACAGCGACACCGACGGTCGGTTACCCGAACGCGCCGAGGCTCGACTGGAGGTCCCGGTCGGTCCCGCCGTCAGTGAGTTCGTACCCGACGAGCCCCCGGAGGTCGACGGCGTAGACGCTGCCGTTGTTCTCCAGCACGGCGACCCGCCCTTTCGTCCCACGGACGGTTCCCGTCGCCAGCGTCTCGGCCATCGGCCGGTCCGAGAGGGACAGGCCGTACTCGAACTCGTAGGTCGCCAGCGGGTCGTACCGCTCACACAGCGCCGCCCACCAGTCGGCGTCGACGGCCTGGTCCAGTCCCGCCACCTTCGTCGGCACTCTGACGCGGTCGCCGAGTTCGGCGGCGATGTCGGCCTCGACCTGGCGGGCGATGCGGCCGTCGGCGACGGTCCGGAGGTGCGCGGCCCTGTCGGCCCCCTGCTCGCGGAGCCGCGTCTCCAGCCGCCAGGAGCGGGTGACGCCGACCTTGACGGTATCGGGCGCGAACGCCGCCAGGTACACCGCGTGTTCCTCGTCACAGGTGTCGAGGGGCTTGTCGCAGTCCCCGGTACAGCGGGCACACGGCCAGATATCGGTGTGTTCCGGGCAGTACGGCGCGGGTTCGTTGTCGCAAGCGTAGTGGTCCTCGCCGTCGACCGCGCCGGCGCAGTGGCGCTCACCGAGCGTGTACGAGAGGTCCGTCCCCGGGTCCAGTCGCTCCGACGTCACGCGCCCGCCCTTGGCCAGGAGGAGGGCGGCGTGTTCCTCTACCCGCGCGCGATAGCCCACGACCTGCACGCCCGGCGGTTCGGTGCGGAGCCGCAAATGGCTGCCGGGACGACGTTTTTGTGTTCGCCTGTCATATGTGCGCACATGACGGAGCTGCAGCTCCACAGCCCGGCGTTCGACGACGGGGAGCGCATCCCCGAGGACCACAGCTACTCGGGGGCGAACACGAACCCTCCGCTCGTAGTCGAGAACGTCCCGCCGGATGCGGCGTCGCTTCTCCTGGTCGTCGACGACCCGGACGCCGAGGAGCCGGCCGGACAGGTGTGGGACCACTGGGTCGTCTGGAACGTCCCGCCCGACGTCGGGCGGATTCCGGAGGGCTGGGAGCCCGAGGCGGCCACCGAAGGGCAAAACGACTACGGCGAGGTCGGCTGGGGCGGGCCGAACCCGCCGGACCGGGAGCACACCTACCGGTTCCTCCTGTACGCGCTGGACACCACGCTGGGCCTCTCACCGGCGGCGGCCAAGGACGACGTGTACGACGCGGCCAGCGGCCACGTCGTCGGAAAGGCGGAGTTGCGCGGGACCTACCCGGCCTGACGCTCAGAGCTCGTCGAGCAGTTCGCGGGTCGACTGGCGGACGGCGTCGTCGCTCGACTGTGCGGGCTCCCAGCCCAGCGCCGAGAGCTTGTCGACGGAGAGGCGCATCCGCGGCACGTCGCCGGTCCAGCCGCGGTCGCCGCCGGTGTACTCGTACTCGGGGTCGATGCCCATCTCGTCGGCGACGATGCTGGCGATGCGGTCGACGGACGTGGTCGTCCGCGTCCCGAGGTTGAACACGTTGTGGGCCCCGTCGGCGTGTCCGATAGCGAACAGCATCGCGTCGAGGCACTCGGAGACGTGCATGTAGGACTTCTCCTGGCGGCCGTCGCCGAGGATGGTCAGCGTCGACGGGTCCTCGCGGAGCTTCTCGATGAAGTCGGGGATGACCGCCCCGCGCAGGCGCGGGCCGACGATGTTGGCGAAGCGGAACACCCACGACTGGATGCCGTGACTGTGGGCGTACGTCGAGACGAGCGACTCTTCGGCGAGTTTCGTCGCGCCGTAGACGCTGATGGGTTCCAGCGGCGCGTAGTCCTCGGGCGTCGGCCGCGGCGCTTCGCCGTATACGGTGGACGACGACGTAAACGCGAGCTTCCCGACGCCGACCTCCTGCATCCGTTCGAGGACGTTGTACGTGATGTCGCTGTTGTCCTCGAACTGGCGTCGGGGCGTGTCCGTATCGACCAGTTTCGACGCCGCCAGGTGGACGACGAGGTCGACGTCGTCCGTGATGGCCTCGGCGACGACGGCCGGGTCGGTGAGGTCCCCGTCGAGGTACGTCGCGTCCTCGTGGACCCACGCCGCGTTCCCGTTCGCCTCGTTGTCGACGACGGTC
The DNA here is from genome assembly GCF_037078405.1 of Haloarcula sp. DT43. Classification (NCBI taxonomy): domain Archaea; kingdom Methanobacteriati; phylum Methanobacteriota; class Halobacteria; order Halobacteriales; family Haloarculaceae; genus Haloarcula; species Haloarcula brevis. The sequence goes on from NZ_JAYMGZ010000004.1 coordinate 285,924, forward strand.
ACGTCGTTGTTTGGGACGAGACGGTCGACCAGATGCGACCCGATAAAGCCCGCCCCACCGGTAATGACTACTCGCTTCTCTGATACGTCCATGGGTGCGATGCTTTCCATGCGAGAAAAAACGTTGCGGTCGCGGCAGGGACGCCCCTTCCCGGATGACAACGTCGTTTTATAGCTTCCCCTGTGAGAACCAGCTATGACTCGACTCACTCGCCGCGGGCTGCTCGCGGCCACCGTCGGCACCGTCGGCGCACTCGCCGGCTGTTCCGGCGGTAGCTCGCAGTCGGACTCTGGCACTTCGACGGTGACGGCGACGCCGGTCCCGGGCCAGCCGCTGTCGACACCGGTCGCGGGCGACCCCGAGGCCGACGTGACCGTCGCGGTGTACGAGGACTACGCCTGCCCACACTGTGCGACCTACGCCGAATCCGTCTACCCGCGGGTCCGCGAGGACTACCTGGCCGACGGGGCCGTCCGCTACGAGTTCCACGACTTCCCGATTCCCGTCGACGAGACTGTCTCCTGGCAGGCCGCGAGCGCGGCACGCGCCGTCCAGGACAACGCCGGGACGGCGGCCTTCTTTACCTACTCCGACCGCCTGTTCGCCAACCAGAACCAGCTGGGGCCGGACACCTACGCCGACCTCACTGAGGGACTGGACGTCGACGGCGAGACGGTCCGTGCGGCCGCGACGGGGGAGCTGTACCGACCGACGGTCTCCGGCGACCGCGAGGCCGGCATCGACCGCGGCGTCCAGGGGACGCCGACTGTGTTCGTCGACGACGAGCCCGTCGAGTGGAGCGAAATCGCCTACGAGCCGGTCCGGTCGGCCATCGAGGCGGCACGGGGCGACGGATGAAGGGCTCGCCGCGGGTGACGGTGCTCCGACTGGGCCACCGGCCCGGCCGGGACGAGCGGATGACGACCCACGTGGGCCTGACCGCTCGCGCGCTCGGAGCCGACGAGGTCGTGCTGGCGAACGCCGCCCGCAACCAGGCCGACACCGTCGTCGATATCACCGACCGGTTCGGCGGCCCCTTCGACGTGACCTCGACGGAGGAGCCAAAGCGGCTCATCCGCGATTTCGAGGGCCGCGTCGTCCACCTGACGATGTACGGCGAGCCGGTCCAGGACGTGGCAGGCGACGTTCGCCGGGCCCACGCCGAGGAGCCGCTGCTGGTCGTCGTCGGCGCGGAGAAGGTCCCCTTCGAGGTGTACGAACACGCCGACTGGAACGTCGGCGTCACGAACCAGCCCCACTCCGAGGTGGCATCGCTGGCCGTCTTCCTCGACCGCCTGTTCGAGGGCCGGGAGCTGGACCGCGAGTGGGAGAACCCCGACAGGGTGGTCGTCCCGCAGGAGACGGGCAAACGGGTCGTCGACCCCGACGAGTGATACCCACGCAGTTGTGCCGCGGGCCTTTTACCGCTCGGCGCTAACTCTCGCGCAGATGTCGCGTCACAACGTGTTGCTCGTCGTCGCCGACAGCCTCCGCGCCCGGAACACCTCCGTGCTGGGCTATCGCCGGGAGACGACCCCATTCCTCGAAACCTTCGCCGAGGAGGCGACGGTGTACACGCAGGCCCGAAGCCCGAGCAACTGGACCGTCCCCAGCCACGTCAGCATGTTCACCGGCCACGAGGTCCACGAACACGGCGTCGACCACACCGCCAGACTCGACGCCGGCCACACGGTATTCGAGGCGCTGGCCGACGCGGGCTACGACACGGGGCTGTTCTCCGACAACCCCTTCCTGACCGACCACGAGTCGGGACTGGACGCGGTGTTCCAGACCACCGTCGGCTCGCCCGAGCAGTACGACTCGGCCTACGAGACCAACGGCTCGCTGGGCGACTGGCCGAACGGCTTCTGGTACGCCGACCGCACGCTGGAGTGGGTCTCCGAGCGGGACGGCGAGTGGGCCGCCTGCGTCAACTTGATGGACACCCACCGCCCGTACGAGCCCCTGGCCGAGTACGACGTGTGGAGCGACGAGCGCTCGCGCGACATGCAGGAGTCGATGGGGTTCAAGTGGCACTGGGAGTTCCTCTCGGGGAATCTCTCGCTTGGCTTCGCCAGCATTCTCGAACAGATATACGACGGCGCGGTCCGGCAGGCCGACGCTATCTTCGAGACCTTGCTGCGCGGGCTGGACGAGCAGGGCGTCCTCGACGACACGCTGGTCGTCTTCGCCGGCGACCACGGCGAGGGCTTCGGCGAACCGACGGCGATTCCCGACGAGCCGCCGGCGGTCAGCCACCGCATCGGGACCCACGACGCGATGTATCACGTCCCGCTCGTCGTCCGCGCCCCCGGCCAGCGGCACGGCCATCGCGTCACCGACCTTGCGACGCTGTCGCGGTTCCCCGACGCCGTCCGGTCGCTCGCGCTGGGCGAGGGCCGCGCGGACGGCCCGGCGTTCGTCCCGCCGGACGGGACCGTCGTCGCGTCACAGGCCCCCATCGGCCCGGCGATGCGCGAGGAGGCCGAGCGGGTCTGTGGCGACGCCGCGCCCTTCGCAAAGCACGCCCGACTCGTCTACCACGACCGGCCCGGCGACGCGGTCCGAAAGCGGGCGGCGTGGGGCGAGAGCGCCCACGAGTCCGTCCTGCAGGGCCGCGCCGGCGCGGCCGAGGACCGCGAAATCGACGCGGCGCTCGTCCGCGAGCAGTTCGGCGACGACCGGTACGCCGACGTGGACATCGCAACGCCCCTCGACGGCTACACCGAGTTCGAGGACGCCTCCGACACGCAGTTCGCCGGGGACCTCGACGACCGACTGGAGGCGCTGGGGTACAGATGACGGCTGCCCCCGACACCGAGCTGGTGCTCGTCGTCGCCGCCGACGAGAACAACGTCATCGGGCTGGACGGCGGCGTCCCCTGGCACTACCCCGAGGACGTGCGCCAGTACAAGTCCCGCATCGCGGGCCACCCGGTCATCCTCGGCCGCCGGACCTTCGACTCGATGGACCCGCTCACGGACTGTTACACCGTCGTCCTGACGAGCGACGACAGCCGTAGCGCCGACTCAGAGACCGTCGAGTACGCCACGACGCCCCGGGATGCGGTCGAGGCCGCCGCACGGGCCGGCGCGACCGAGGCCTTCGGCGGCGACGACACCGAAGCGGACGACGCCCCGCCCGTCACCTACGTCATCGGCGGCGAGGCGGTGTACGACCTGTTCCTCCCGTTCGCCGGCCGGGTCTTCCTCAGCCGCATCCACGAGCGCAACGAGGGCGACCGCTACTTCCCGGACCTGGGCGAAGAGTGGACGGAACTGTCCCGTGAGTCCTACGAGGGGTTCGACGTCATCGAGTACGAGCAGGCGTCGCCGCGGCCGCTCGATGAACTCTGACCGCACGAACGCGCCGCCCGGTCGGACTGGTGGAGGTGTCACCGGCTTGGAAATCATAGCCATTAAAGTAATTCAAGTGACTAGTATACCGCAACAACTTGTGATGCTAGACAAAATCAAAGAATCCGTCTCTGACGTTCTCTCGGGTGGGAAGCGGCGGTCGGACGGCAGACGCCAGTCCGACACGGGCGACGGTTCCGGGGGCGAGGCGGCGGCCGACGAGTCGGAGTCGAACCTCTTCGAGTGTCCGTCCTGCGAGTCCGTCTTCGTCGCCATCGACAAGGAGACCTGTTCGGCCTGCCAGACCCCGGTCGAGCGAATCGACTAGCGGGCCGCGGCGACCGAGTCCGGGACGGCGAACCGGGACAGCGACCGTTCGAGAGAGGACGACCCGATGGTTTTAACCACGTGACTCCCGGATGTGCGGGTAATGGCTTTTGAGGAACTCTTGGAGGACCCCGTCATACAGAAGTACCTCCACGAGCTGGTCGGACCGAAAGGGATGCCGGTCGCCGCCGCGCCGCCGGACGGCGAAGTGACCGACGAGGAACTGGCCGAGGAGCTCGGACTCGAACTCAACGACGTGCGCAGGGCGCTGTTTATCCTCTACGAGAACGACCTTGCGACCTACCGCCGGCTCCGCGACGAGGACTCGGGGTGGCTCACCTACCTCTGGACGTTCCAGTACGAGCAGATTCCCGAGCAACTGCAGGAGGAGATGTACCGTCTGCTCGACGGCCTCGAGGAGCGCCGCGAGTACGAGCGGGAAAACGAGTTCTACCTCTGTGAGCATTGCGGCATCCGCTTCGAGTTCGGTGAGGCGATGGAATTCGGCTTCGAGTGCCCCGAGTGCGGGAACCAGGTCGAGGCGATGGAGAACACCCGCCTCGTCACTGCGATGGAGAACCGCATCGAGGAACTCAGGGACGAACTGAACGCCGACGTGGACGTGGAAGCCTGATGGTCGTTCTCGGTACAAAGGTGTACGTCGCCGGCGACGCCCGGGACCGTACGCTCGACGGACTGCGCTCGATGGTCGGCAACGAACTCGGCGACCTCGACGTGGCGTACGACATCGGCCTCCGCGACGACGAGTTCCCGTCGGTGACCGTCGACGGCCCGGACGAGACCGTCGCGCGGAACCTCCTCCGCGAGGAGTTCGGCGAGATGGTCGCCGACCACGAGGACGGGGAGACGTACGTCGGAACGCTCGACTCGTGGGACGATGACGGCTTCGTCCTCGACGTCGGCTTCGGGCGGACGGTCCGGATTCCGGCCGACGAGCTCGGTCTCGGACAGGGGACGCCGACCCAGATACGCAAGCGGTTCGGACTGGTCCAGCACCTCCCGCTCCGGTTCGTCGCCGGCGACCCACCGCGGCTGGCCGACGCGGAGCGGGACCGCCTCTACGAGTGGACCCGCGGCAACGGCCGCATCAACGCGAACAGCGTCACCCGCTCGGAGGCGCGTGCGACGGTCAACCGCGCCGGCCACGCACAGGACATCGTCACCGTCGAACGCATCGGCCTGCTGGAACAGAGCATCGTCTGCAACCCGGACACCGACCCGCCAGGACTGCTCGCCGACATCGGGCAGTACATGCCGTCGGAGCTGCTGGCAATCGTGCCCTGACTTTCGAGCCATGAAACGCCGCCACCTCCTGCTGGTCGCCGTCCTCGCACTGGTCGCCCTCTCGGGCTGTACCGGCTTCTTCGGCTCCGAAGAGGTCGACCCCGACCGGCTGAACGAGAACGCGAGCTACGACTGGAACACCTCCGCCGACGGGACCATCGTCATCGAGGAGTCGAGGTACACCGCCGTCTACGCCGTCGAGAACGAGACGACGTTCGACGTCTACACCGTCGACGGCCTCGGCCGCGAACGGAGCGTCCCCATCAGCGCGCTCCGGTTCCGGTACGAGAACGGGACGGTCGTCAGCGCCGCCGAATCGTCGCTGAGTGCCTCGGAGAGCCGCCAGCGAACCACCGTCTCCTTCCCCGGCAACGTCTCCGGGAAGGTCGGGTACTCGGTCGCCCGGACCGGGAAGCGCTTCGCCTCGCCGACGCTCGTCGAGGACGGGTCGTACACGGTCGTGCTCCCGCCCAACACCGGGGCGGGCATCCCGTTCCTCTCGCGCATCAGCCCCGGCGGCTACGAGTCCGAGACCGTCGACGGCCAGCAGGCCATCCGCTGGGACGAGGTGACCTCCGACCAGATTATCGTCCGGTACTACCTCGACCGCGACCTGTGGCTGTTCGGCGGTCTGTCGGCCATCGCCGCCACTATCGGCGTCGTGGGGACGCTGTATTACTACCGACAGCTCCAGGCGACCATCCGCCGGCGCAAGGAAGCCGGCATCGACCTCGAAGAAGAGGAGGAGGACGACGACCCGCGGGACCGCGGTCCGCCGCCGGGAATGCGGTGACGACGGCACGAGTCGGCAGTGACGGCCGAGAGACGCTAACCGCGTCACTTTTTCGGGTCGGACGTGCACACACGGCTATGAGCAACGGCTGGTTCGCCGGGCTGGACCCGGACGACGACGCGGCCGCAGTCGAACGTATTCAGGCCGGTCGAGCCGACGCGCCTGACGACTGGCCCCGACGGGCCGTCGACGCGGGGTTCGCCGCCGACGAATCGACGTACTACGAGCGCCTCCACGAGATGACGATGACCGCCACCAGGGCCGCGGTGCAGGACCGGGAGCGCGCAGACGACCAGCAGCTCGTCCACGCGGTCCGGGCGATGGCCGACTGCGAGCGGACGGCGAACGAACTCGCCGAGCGGGTCGCCGAGTGGGGCGGGAGCCGATACGGAGACAGCGGAAGCGGCGTCGAGTACGCCCGCTCGCTGGCCGAGAGCGACGCCGAAGACGAGGGCGACCGCGCGCTGCGGTCCCTGGCCGAGCGGACGGCGACACTGGCCGACGAGGCCGACGCGCTACGGGCGTACATCGAGCGGACCGCCCCCGCCGTCGCGCCGAACCTCTCGATGCTGGCCGGGCCGGTGCTCGCGGCGCGGCTGGTCTCGCTGGCGGGCGGGCTCGAACAGCTGGCGAAGAAGCCCAGCGGAACCGTCCAGGTGCTCGGCGCGGAGGACGCGCTCTTTGCCCACCTCAAGGGGTCCGCGCCGTCGCCCAAGCACGGCGTCATCTTCACTCACGAGTACGTCCGCGGCACGCGCCGCGAGGACCGCGGCTCGGCCGCACGGGCGCTCGCCGGCAAGCTGTCCATCGCCGCCCGTGTCGACCACTACAGCGGCGACCGCCGGCCGGAACTGCAGGCGGAACTCGACGAGCGCATCGAGCGGATTCAGGCACGCGCCGAGGAGGGTGAGGCATGACGCTCCCGACGGGCGTCCAGCGCCACGGCTTCGGCGGCGAGACGAGCCTCGCGACGCGGGGCCAGCCGGTGTACGGCGAGCGGACCGACGGCGACTGGCGGCGGTGGGACCCCCACCGCTCCAAGCTCGGCGCGATGCTCGAAGCCGGGATGGACACCGGCCTCGACGGCGGCGAGACGGTGCTGTACCTCGGCGCAGCGGCCGGGACGACCGTGAGCCACGTCGCCGACTTCTGTGGCCCGACCTACGCCGTCGAGTTCGCGCCGCGGCCGGTGCGCGAACTGCTCGACGCCGCCGAGAGCCGTGGGAACCTCTTTCCGCTGCTCAAAGACGCCCGAAAGCCCGAGCGGTACGCCCACGTCGTCGAACCGGTCGACGTGGTGGTCCAGGACGTGGCGACCAGGGGACAGGCCCGCGTGGCAGGGCTCAACAAGCAGTTCCTCACCGACGACGGGCGGTTGCTTGCGGCCATCAAGGCCCGGAGCGAGGACGTGACCGCCGACCCCGACGACGTGTTCGACAGCGTGCGCGAGGAACTCCGGGCAGAGTACGAACTGCTGGAAACGGCGCGGCTGGACCCGTACCACGAGGACCACCTCGGCGTCGTCGCCCGCCCCCGAGAGGACTAACCGGGTCGGGCCGGTGATTCCGGCCCCCGAGAACCACCCTCGCCCAGTCGTGCGGGCCCAGCGGGCGGGGACGGAAGGCTTTAGCGGGTCGATTCCGATGTGCCCATCAATGGACGCGACGGGTTCTGCCGAGCATTTCACCCGGATGGGGACGCTCGGCATCGAAGAGGAGTTTTACGTCGTCGGCGAGTTCGGTCGCCCCACGTCTGGCACGGACGAACTCGTGTACGAGACGGAGCCGCCGGAAATCCTCGACGGCCGGCTCGACCACGAACTGTTCAAGTGCGTCATCGAGACGCAGACGCCGCGTATCGACGACCCGGCGGACGCCCGGGAACAGCTGGTCGCCGTGCGGGACGCGCTGGTCGAACACGCCGAGACCAACGGGTTCGGCATCGCCGCCGCGGGCCTGCACCCGCTGGCGAAGTGGCGCGAACTCGAACACGCCGAGAAGCCCCGATACAGGTCACAGCTGGACCGGATTCAGTACCCACAGCACCGCAACACGACGGCCGGCCTGCACGTCCACGTCGGCGTCGACGACGCCGACAAGGCCGTCTGGGTGGCGAACGAACTCCGCTGGCACCTCCCGCTGATGCTCGCGCTGTCGGCGAACTCGCCGTACTGGAACGGCTTCGACACCGGCCTCCAATCGGCCCGCGGGAAGATATTCGAGGCCCTGCCCAACACCGGAATGCCGACGGCGTTCGACGACTACGACGCCTTCGAGGCCTACGAGCGGCGGATGCTCGAAACGGGCAGCATCGACGACCGGGGCGAACTCTGGTTCGACGTGCGGCCCCACTCCGGCCACGGCACCGTCGAGGTGCGGGCCCCGGACGGGCAGGCCGACCCGGACCGGGTGCTGGCATTCGTCGAGTACGTCCACGCGCTCGTCGTTGACCTCGCCGAGCGCTACGAGGACGGGGAGTCCGGCCGCCGGCTCCGTCGGGAGTTCCTCGACGAGAACAAGTGGCGCGCGATTCGCCACGGCCAGTCCGCGGACCTGCTGTCTCGGGACCTCTCGACCACGCGCTCGGTCGAGGAACTGGTCGAACTGGAGAGCGACCGTCTGGACGTCGACGGCCTGTGGGAGATTTACGACCGCGAGAGCGGGGCCGAGCGCCAGCGCCGACTCCGAAACGAGGAGGGCGTCGCGGCGCTCGCGGACTCGCTGCGGTTGTAGCGGTTCGGTCGCGGGGACCGGGCCAAGGGTTTTTATTCAGCTGTAGCTTTTGTCCTCACAGAGACAACGCATGTCTGCAGACGACACCGACAACGACGAACCCGAGGACACAGGCGATGTCCGTGGCCGAATCGAGCAGGAGGCGGACCGCGCGGTCGAGCAGTTCGACGAGGGTATCGTCGACCTGCTGGCGTGGGTGCTCGACACGGAGACGCGAGCGCGCATCTACGTCCACCTGCGACAGCACCCCGACAGCACCAGCGAGGAGATAGCCGAGGGGACCGGCCTGTATCCGAGTACTGTCCGCGAGGCCCTGGCCGCGCTCACCGAGGAGGAAGTGGTCACCCGGCAGAAACGCGAGAGCGACGGCGCGGGCAACAACCCCTACGAGTACAGCGCCATCCCGCCGAGCGACCTCGTCAACACCATCGTCGGCGACATCCAGTCGGAGCTGAACACGGTGTTCAACCTCGACGACCACATCGGCGGCGGGACGACGCTCGAACCAGACGACGAGCCCGTGACGATTTCCGTCGAAGACGCCGACGACGCCGAGGACGGCGACGACGAGGCAGACGCGTAACCGAACCCCGCACGGGCCGTTCCGTGAGTCGATATTACTAAACCCGCTCGTGCCGTTGCCCGGGATATGAATGTCGCGCTGGGGGGAACGTTCGACCCGATTCACGACGGACACCGCGCGCTGTTCGAACGCGCGTTCGAACTCGGGGACGTGACTGTCGGCCTCACCAGCGACGCTCTCGCGCCGAAGACGCGACACGACCAGCGCCACGTGCGGTCGTTCGCCGAACGGAAGTCCCGCCTCGCCGACGAACTCGCGACGCTCGCCGCCGACCTGAACCGCGAGTGGGAGGTCCGGGAACTCACCGAGCCGACCGGCATCGCTACGGAACCGCAGTTCGACGCCCTTGTCGTCTCGCCGGAGACGGAGACCGGCGGCCGCCGCATCAACGAAATCCGCGAGGAGCGCGGGCACGACCCGCTCGAAATCGAGGTCGTCCCGCACGTCCACGCCGAGGACGGCGACATCATCTCTTCGACCCGAATCGTCAAAGGCGAAATCGACGAACACGGGAACCTCACCCCGGAGCGCACCGGCCGCGAGAACATCCCGTAGCTACCAGCCCGGCGCTTCCAGCCCCGCCGTCTCGAGCAGGTCCTTCCAGCGCTGCTGAACCGTCAACCGTGAGACGCCCGTCGCCGCCGCGACGGCGGACTGGGACCGCTCCTCGCCGGCGACCAGCGCACCGACGTACACGCTGGCCGCCAGCGTCGCCTGCTTCGACCGGTCCTCCTCCGGGACGGTCGAGAGGAACAGGTCGACCGCGTGGGACCGCGCCTCGGTGCCGAGGTCAAGCCGGTCCGACGCCGCCTCGATATCCGAGAGCCACTCGTCGTGCTCGATTCGGTCGCTGGCGCGGTACATACGGCTCCGTTGGACCCCACCGCACCTAAACCTTCGTCGCCTGCAAGCGAAGGGTTCTTGACGCCAACGCGGATACCGACGGGTGCGCGCGGGTTGCCGAGCCAGGCCAAAGGCGTAGCGCTTAGGACGCTATCCCGTAGGGGTCCGCCGGTTCGAATCCGGTCCCGCGCATATTCTGTCCGAACAATAGTGAGGACGAATAGCGGCCGGAACGAATTCGAACCCTGCAAGGAACGCGCAGCGAACTGCCGTGAGCGAGCATTTCTTGCTCCGGTTCGAATCCGGTCCCGCGCACTCCTCGACGAAGGGCTCCCAAGAGCCGTGAATGCGGCCCGAGCGAACGAAGCGAGCGCTCCCGCCCGGCCGAGCCGTCGGTTCGCAGCCGCCGGGCAGATTCTCACGGGCCAGGAATCACGACCGCTCCTTATGGGGCGTGTCCCCGACGTACTACGTGAGGGACCGACGATGTCAGTGTACGACCCACTCCGTGACGTGTCTGCTCGCCCCGCAGGACCGGCCCGTTTCGACTACGCGGTCGACGACGCGGAGAACCCGACGGAGCTCACCGTCTTCAGCGACCGGGACGAGGAGCTCCCGACCCACTGGATTTCGGTCGACATCGACCACGCTATCGCGCTCGACGAGCTGCGGTGAGCGAGGCGTCGGCTCGCTCGGTGCTATCGGTTATCGCCGGCGGACAGACTACGGTCTGGAAGCGTCGCGTCCGAAGTAAGTTTGCGTGGGTGCAGTCCCAAGGGAATGCACCTGCACTCAGAGAGTGCGTGGGACCGGATTCGAACCGGCGGACCCCTACGGGACAGCGCCCTCAACGCTGCGCCGTTGGCCTGGCTTGGCTACCCACGCGCGCTCTCGCTTAGTGCATTCAATCGTTCCCGGTGGGTCAATAAAAGCGCTTTCGTTTGGGCGCGCCCCGAGAGGGTGTGTCACTCTCTCGAACCGGACGTTTGAAATACGACGAAACCGCTACGGGGGGCATGGCCAAATACTCGACCGGCAGTGGCGGCGACAGCGCCGGCGGGAGCTGTGAGCTCTGCGGTAGCGACGGCGGCGACCTCCAGACCGCTAACGTCGCTGGTGCGACCCTGCAGGTGTGTGAGAGCTGTGCGCGGGACCACGGGGAACACGACCGAGCGACGGGGAGTGACAGTTCACGCGACGGGGAGAACCGGAAGCGCAAAGCCGCACAGAACGCGGCGAAGATGCAGGACGCACAGAAGGCCGACACCTCTCACTGGGAGGACGGTGCCGACTACGACGACGACCAGCTCCCGTACCTGGTCAGCAAGTACGGCGAGCGCGTGACGGAGGCGCGCCAGGCGGCGGGCCTCCAGACGGAGGAACTCGCCGAGGAACTCGACCAGGCAGAGGCGGACATCCTCGCCGTCGAGCAGGGCCGGGCGACGCAGGCGAACGTCGGCGGCTCGACCATCAAGGCCCTGGAGGAGTACCTCGACGTCGACCTCGTCGAGTCCAACTGACCCAGAACATTTTGCCGGCTCCGACCTAACGGCCGGTATGGACCTCTCCGCCGAGCAGCGCGCCATCCGCGACACCGTCCGTGAGTTCGCCGTCGAGGACGTCCGTCCAAGCGCCGCCGACGCAGACCGCGAGCAGTCCTTCCCCGAAGACTGCTGGGACGGCCTCGCGGACATCGGCGTCACCGGGCTGACGACACCCACCGAGTACGGCGGTTTCGACGCGGACGAGACGACCTACGCGCTCGTCAACGAGGAACTGGCCCACGGCTCGCTGGCGGTAGCGACGGCGCTGTCGGTCCACTGCCTGGCGACCGCCTGTATCGCGCAGTTCGGCTCCGAGGCGGTCCGGGACGACTGGCTCCCGGAGATGGTCGACGGCCGCCCGGTCGGCGCGTTCGCGCTCTCGGAGCCACAGGCTGGGTCGAACCCGCGGGAGCTGTCGACCACCGCCCGCCGCGACGGCGACGGGTACGTCATCGACGGCGAGAAGCAGTGGATAACCAACGGCCAGCGCTCCGGCGTCGTCATCGTCTTCGCGAAGACCGACCCCGAGGACCCCGACTCGATAACGCAGTTTCTCGTCCCGAAAGACGCCGCGGGGCTCACCGCCGGCGAGAAGGAGGACAAGCTCGGCCTCCGCGCGAGCGACACGACGCCGCTCCAGTTCGACGGCGTCCGGGTCCCCGAGCGCTACCGGCTGACGGCCGAGGGAGAGGGGCTGGCCGCGGCGCTGTCGGTCCTGACCACCGGCCGGGTCGCCATCGCCGCACAGGCTGTCGGTCTCGCCCAGTCGGCGCTCGACGAGGCCCTCGACTACGCCGAAGAGCGCGAGCAGTTCGACCGCCCCATCGGCGAGTTCCAGGCGATTCGGCACAAGCTCGCGGACATGGCGACGGACGTGCAGGCGGCGCGGCTGCTGACGCGGGACGCCGCCGAGCGGCTAGAGCGGGGGGAACAGGCGAGGGCGGCGGCGAGCATGGCGAAGTACTTCGCCAGCGAGGCGGCGGTCGAGGCGGCAAACGAGGCGGTTCAGATTCACGGCGGCTACGGGTACACGACCGACTACCCCGTCGAGCGACTCTACCGCGACGCGAAGGTGACGACCATCTACGAGGGGACCAGCGAGATACAGCGGAACATCGTCGCGCGGGACCTGCTGGAGTGACGGGGCGAAGCGGTTTTGCGGGCGTCGGCCCTACTACGCCGTGTGACTCACGACGCCGTCATCTACGACCTCGACGGGACGCTCGTCAGGCTGGCCGTCGACTGGGAGCGGGTGACCAGCGACGTTGCGACGGTCCTGCGGGACCGCGACGTCGACCCGGAGCGCCGCGACCTCTGGGAGATGTTGCGGCTGTCCTCGGAGGTCGGTCACCGCGAGGCCGTCGAAGCAGCGATTACCGACCACGAGCGGACCGGGGCACACGAGTCGGAGCGGCTCCCGCTGGCCGACGGCCTCCCCCACACCGTTCCCGTCGGCATCTGTTCGCTCAACGCCGAGGCGGCGTGTCGGGTGGCGCTGACGGTCCACGACCTCGACGACTACGTCGGGCCGGTCGTGGGCCGCGATACCGTCGGGTCGTCGAAGCCGGACCCGGAGGGGCTGCTGGCGATTGCCGCGGAACTCGGCGTCGACCCGGCCGCGGCGGTGTTCGTCGGCGACTCCGAGAGCGACGCGACGGCCGCCCGGCGGGCCGGGATGGCGTTCGAGTGGGCGAACGAGTTCGATCAGTCCCGGTACCGGGCGTAGGCGTAGACGCAGACGGCCGTCAGGAACCAGACGAGCGCGCCGACGCGGACCGCGAACGTCGCCCGCGCGGTCCAGGTCGGGAGCGTGACCGCGGTCGACGCGAGGACGACGAGCGGCGACCCGACGAGAATCGTCGTCACGAACGTGACCTGCATCACCCACCCGAAGTCCACGCCGTCCGGGTCCGTCTTCTCGACTGTTGGCACGGCCGATGTTACTTCTAGCTGGGGCAAGCACCTTGCGGTTTCCCGCACAATCCGAACAGGTAAGTCGCCGGCGCGCCCCCGCACGGATATGCCAACGGTCCGGGACCTGCAGGCGATGGCTGGCGAGGAGCCGATAACGATGCTGACGGCGTACGACGCTGTCACCGCGAGCATCGTCGACGACACCGGTGTCGACGTCATTCTCGTGGGCGACAGCATGGGCAACGCCGTCCTCGGCCACGACGACACGCTCCCGGTCACGCTCGACGAGATGGCCTCCCGGGTCGGCGCGGTGGCACGCGGCGCAGACGACGCCCTCGTCGTCGCCGACATGCCGTTCCTCTCTTTCGGCGCGGACGAGGGCGAGAGCGTCCGGAACTGCGGGCGGATGCTGAAAGAGGAGGGGGCGAACGCGGTCAAGCTCGAATCCGGCCCGCACACGGTCGACCTGACGGAGCGGCTGACGGACCTGGGCATCCCGACGATGGCCCACCTCGGGCTCACGCCCCAGAGCGTGAACCAGACCGGCTACACCAGACAGGCGACCGACCGCGCCGAGGCCGAGGAAATCCTCGACCTCGCCCGCGAGCACGAGGCCGCCGGCGCGTTCGCGCTGGTACTCGAACACGTCCCGGCGAACCTCGCCGGCCAGGTCACCGAGGCCGTCGACATCCCGACAATCGGCATCGGGGCCGGCGGCGACTGCGACGGCCAGGTGCTCGTGTTCACCGACGTGGTCGGCCTCTCGGCGTCCAGCCCGCCCTTCGCCGAGCAGTTCGGCGACGTCCGCGGCGAGGTCGCCGACGCCGTCGACGAGTACATCGACGCCGTCGAGTCCGGCGCGTTCCCGGCGGAGTCCCACAGCCACACCGAGGACGAACTCGACGACCTGTACTGAGCGCGGGGAGACTCAGCCCGCCGTGGCCGTCTGGTTCGCCAGCCAGGCGTCGTAGGCCGATTGGTTCTTGACGACGACGGTGGCGTCCATCTTGCTGTGGCCGGCCCCGCACATCTCGGCGCAGTACAGCCGGTACTCGCCGGGCTCGGTCGCGCGGGTTCGGGCCGTCATCGTCCGGCCGGGGAAGATGTCCTGTTTGACGCCCAGTCGGGGGATGTAAATGGCGTGTATCACGTCCGTCGTCCGCAGCCTGAAGGTGACGTTCTCGTCGGCCGGGACGACGAGGCGCTCCTCCGTCGTGACGTTGGCCTCGCCGTAGGAGAACTCCCAGCCCCACTGGTAGGCGAGCACGTCTATCTCCGTATCGTCCGCGAAGGCGTCGGTCCCGTCGGCCGAGGCCTGAGCCGCCGCGGGCGTGATGTAGGGGTTCGCCATCACCACGAACGCCGAGATGCCGACGAAGACGAGTATCGCGCCGGTCGCGGCCGTCCAGGTCACCTCCAGGGCGGGGTCGTCGACCGTCGGCCGCGGGTCGTCGTTGTCCCGGAACCGGTAGATGGCGTACACGAGCGTGAGTTCGACGAACAGCGTCAGCGGGAGGGCGACGTAGAGGAGCTGGGCGTTGAGTTCGTCGATGGCCGCCCTGTTGACCGACTGCGCCGCGACCGGCGCGGCCAGCATCACGAGCCCGCCGACGAGGAGAGCCGCGCGAACGAGGCGTCGTCGGAGACGCATTGTCACAGCGTACCAATCCCCATGTCAAATAGTTTGCCCAAAGCCGGGCGGTCGGCCGGCGACCGCACCCGGCCCAG